>NZ_JBITZW010000012.1:0-288858 GCF_044547105.1 Kitasatospora sp. NPDC052868
TCCTCGCCCGCGGCCTGGAACGCCCGCCACACACTGCCCTTGGCGGAGTCCTTGACCACGCCGAAGCCGCCCGCCGCGCACTGGACGGCGGCGAACGAGGACGGGCCCTTGCCGGTGCTCGGGGTCCACAGGACCTTGCCCGGCACGGCGGCGGAGCTGCTGGCGGTGGCCGTGCCGCAGGAGATCGCAAGCGTGGTGAGGGCCACGACGCCGACGGCGGTCCTGCGGTGCTCGGACAGAAAGGACATGCGTCTCCCTGAGTCGGTGGGCGGCCGGAACGGTCGGTGGGTGGCCGAACCGCTCCGAGGGTGGCCGGAACGGACGCCGTCCGGGCCGATCGGCCCGGACGCACCAGGCGATTCGACCACCTGACGGCCCGTGGGGCCAAGCAGGCCGACCGGCAGCGGCCCTTTCGGGCAACTCCACCGGTCGGCCGCGGGCACCGAATCAGGGCCTCCGGGGCGCCCGGCGTACCACTCCGGGTTGGACACCACCGCGTTGGCCGCCCGCCGACACCAGAGCCCCCTCGAACAACCTGCGGTGCGACCGGGAGATCATGGTGCGGCCAGCGTGTGCTCCCGGAACTCCCTCCGGGACGGTCCGGTCGAGTGGAACAGGGAACGAATGAAGGTCGGGTTCGGGTGGAAGCTGCACGGGGACGGTCGGTCGCCGCGGCCCGGGGCGGTGGTGCGGCCGGACGAGCGGTTGTCGTGGGGGCGGACGGTCGGGCTCGGGGCGCAGCACGTGGTGGCCATGTTCGGGGCTACTTTCGTGGCGCCCGTCCTCATGGGCCTGGATCCGAACCTCGCGGTGATGGTGTCGGGTGTGGCGACGGTGTTCTTCCTGCTGGTGACGCAGGGGCGGATCCCCTCCTACCTGGGCTCCAGCCTGTCGTTCGTGGGCGTGGCGGCGGTGATCAGGGCGCAGGGCGGGGACGCGGCGACGTTGACGGGTGCGCTGCTGGTGGTGGGCGCGGTGCTGGCGGCGTGCGGGGCGGCGGTGCAGGGGTTCGGGGCGCGGGTGATCCACGCGGTGCTGCCGCCCGTCGTCACCGGGGCGGTGGTGATGCTGATCGGGTTCAACCTGGCGCCGGTGGCGGCGGGGACGTACTGGCCGCAGGACCAGTGGACGGCGCTGCTGGTGATGGCGTTCACGGCCCTCGCCCTGGTCGTGCTGCGCGGGTTCTGGTCGCGGATCGCGATCTTCCTGGGGCTGGTGTTCGGGTACGCGGTCTCGTGGCTGTTCGACCGGGTCTTCGGGAAGATCGACTCGCCGGTGGGCGGCGGGGCGGCCACCGAGCACTGGCGCCTCGACCTGTCGGGCGTCGGCAAGGCGGACTGGATCGGCCTGCCCTCACTGCACGCGCCCAGCTTCTCGGCGTCGGCGATCCTGGTGGCGCTGCCGGTGGTGGTGGCACTGATCGCGGAGAACGCGGGGCACGTGAAGGCGGTCTCCGAGATGACGGGTGACCCGCTGGACGACCGGATGGGCACGGCGATCATGGCGGACGGCGCGGCGACGGTGCTGTCGACCGCGGTGGGCGGTCCGGCGACGACGACGTACGCGGAGAACATCGGCGTGATGGCGGCGACCCGGGTGTACTCGACGGCGGCGTACTGGTGTGCGGCCGCCTTCGCGATCCTGTTCGGACTGTGCCCGAAGTTCGGTGCGGTGATCGCGGCGATCCCGGGCGGGGTGCTGGGCGGCATCACCGTCGTCCTCTACGGCATGATCGGCCTGCTGGGCGCGCAGATCTGGATCCACAACCGGGTGGACCTGACCAACCCGCTGCACCTGGTGCCGGTCGCGGCGGGCGTGATCGTCGGCATCGGCAACGTGACGCTGCACTTCACCGACGACTTCGAGCTCGGCGGCATCGCACTGGGCACCCTGATCACGCTACTGGGCTACCACGGCCTGCGCGCCCTGGCCCCGGCCCACTTGAAGCACCCGCAGCCCGCCGCGAACGGCCCGCTACTGGACGAGGGCACCAGCGCCTACGACGACGACCGGAAGCAGGGGTGACCGACCGTGGCGTGAATAGGGTGGCGGACCTGCCTCGAAGTTCGAGACCATCCGGTCATGTCGGATGGCATGGCAGGACATGACCTTCCGGTCGGCTTCGGGTTCCGGCCGTATCGCGGCCACGAGGACCACGGCGCCATGGCCGCCGTGCGGCTGGGTTGCGCTGAACGGGATCGGGTCGATGCCCATTCGGTTGTGGAAGGGCTCCCGACAGCGGCCGAGGTCGCCGAGGCCTCCGCCAAGCTGGAGGAGCCGTCCAAGAACCAGATCCTGGTGGTGCTCGACGGGGTCGTCGTCGGCTACTCGACGATCCGGTGGTGGCAGGAGCGGGACGATACGTGGCTGTACCTCCACCGGGGCTACCTCTTGCCCGAGCATCGCGGTCAGGGCATCGGCTCAGCCATGCTGCGCTGGGCCGAAGAGCGGATTCGCCGGCTCGTCAAACAGCACGGAACGGCGCGGACGGCAGTGGTCGGTGCGAACGCCATGGCCTCCGAGCAGGACGCCACGGCACTTCTGCGCGCAGCCGGCTATCGACGGGTCTTCAGTCTGGTCGAGCTGGAGCTGGGCGATCTGCAGCAGGTGCCCGAGCCGGGCGGCGAACTGCCGGCCGGGATACGGACAGGGCCGATCGGGACAGTCCATTTCCGTGCAGCCTGGAGGACGGTCGTCGATTCATACACGGCCACCGGCTTCGCTCGGAGATGGCCTTTCCAGGACTTCGTCGACACCGCCGATCCGGCATGCTGGAGGGCTGCGTGGAACGGGCGGGGCATGGTCGGTGTCGCCCTCTGCTCCATCCGTCGTCACGACCCCACGGTGGGCGAGGTGGAGGAGCTGAGTGTCCGGGCGGATCAGCGACGCCTCGGAATCGGCCGGGTCCTGCTGCTGGACGGACTGCGGAGCCTTCGCAAGCAGGGCGCAACGACCGCCCGGCTGTTCACCGGCACGGAAAATCCGCACCAGTCCTACGACCTTTACGAGAGCGTGGGGTTCCGGCGGCAGAACGAGTACGTCCGTTACCGCAAGTCGCTTGCTTGATCGACCCGTCATTGGGCCGCCCGGTCAGTCCACAGGATTCGACAATGTCTCCGGCTCGGACGGTCAGAGGTGAGGCCAAGGGCCGGAGCGGGCCACGGCGACCTCGGCGGGGGTTGCGGACGCAAACGCGGGCAGGTCTCGGTCCTAGCCGGCGGCCGGCGGGTGCCACTCGCGGCGGAGGAGGCCGAAGACCCAGGAGTCGGAGACGTCGCCGTTGACGACGCAGTCCTCGCGGAGGGTGCCTTCACGGACGAAGCCGAGCTTCTCCAGGACCCGGGCGGACGCCACGTTGCGGGTGTCCGTCTCGGCCTGGACGCGGTTCAGGTCCAGGGTGTCGAACGCCCACCGCAGGACGGCGTGCGCGGTCTCCGTGGCGTAGCCGTGGCCCCACGCGGCGGCGTCGAAGACGTAGCCCAGCGACGCGCTGCGGAAGTCCGGGTTCCAACTGGTCAGGCCGCACCAGCCGATAAACGCGCCGTCACAGGCGCGGTCGACGGCCACCCGCGCTCCCGTGCCTTCCTCCTCGATCGTCCGGCAGGTCGCGAGGAAGCGCTGGGCGCGGGCCGGTTCGGTCCACGGCGGGGAGTCCCAGTAACGCAGCACGTGGGCGCTGCTGTGCAGTGCGTAGAGCGGCGCCGCGTCGGCCTTGGTGAACGGCCGAAGTCGCAGGCGGGCGGTGTGCAGCTCCGGGGTGGGCAGTGTCATGCGGAGCATCCTGCCGCGTCACGCGCGCCCCGACCATCCGTTTATCCGGACGGTCGGGAGCTCGTACGTCCCCGGTGACGCCGGCCGCGCCGCCCTGGGCGGTGAGCCCGAAGTACCGTGCCGGCATGGCACATCAGGCAGATGGCGAGGTTGCGCACGGTGGCCATGGCGCGGGGCGCGTTCCCGGTGCGAGCCATGGAGGCGTCCTCGGTTGAGGTCGCACATTCCCTACCGGGTGCGGCGGGTGATCAGGGCCTCCAGGCCGTCGAGGATGCGCTCCAGGCCGAAGTCCAGGGCCTGGTCCCGGCCGTCGTCTGAGGTCAAGGCCGCGGCGAGCGCGGGGAAGCGGTCGGCGTGCTGGTGCACCAGGGGGCCTAGGACGGCCAGGAGTTCGGCCTCGGGCGAGCCGTCCGGCCGGGCCGCGCGGGCGTGCTCCGCGAGGCCCCGGACGTGCCCGGCCAGCAGCACCGCGGCGTCCATCCGCTCGGGGCCGGTAAGCCCGTGGCCGTCCAGGGCCGCGACCACCCGCTCCAGCCAGCCGAGCTCCTTGGGGCCCATCACCCGCGGTCCGACGGTGGCGTCGAGCAGCCACGGGTGCTCGGTGAACGACATCGCCAACTGCCGCGCCCAGGATGCTAGTTGCTCACGCCAGTCGAGCGAATCCACTGCCGGTGGCGGTTCGCCGACCGCGGCCTCCACCATGAGCGCGACCAGCTCCGCCTTGCCGGGCACGTAGCGGTAGAGCGACATCTTGGTGAAGTCGAGCAGCCCGGCCACCTTCTGCATCGAGACGGCGCCGAGGCCCTCGGCGTCCGCGATCTCGACGCCTGCCGCGGCGATCCGCGCCAGGCTCAGCCCGGGCTTCGGCCCCCGGGACGGCTGGGCGGGCGGCCCCCAGAGCAGCTGCACCGCCCCGTTCGCTTCCTCGCTCAACTCCCGCTCCGTCCTGTGGTTCCGACTGCCCCTTGCGAGGCGATCCAACTGCGTCTACCGTACACAGCAATAAATAGTGTCCGCCGGACACAGTTATTCGACAGCCCCGGATGGAGTGGTTCACGTGAGCACGAAGGTCCTGATCTCGGGCGCGAGCATCGCGGGCCCCGCACTGGCCTACTGGCTGGGGCGGTACGGCTTCGAGACCACCGTCGTCGAGCTGGCCCCCGCCCTACGCGGCGGCGGCCAGGCGGTCGACTTCCGCGGCCGGACCCACCTGACCGTGCTGGAGCGGATGGGCGTTCTCGACGAGCTGCGCGCGCTCGGCACCGGCGGCAGCCCGATGACCTTCGTCGACCGGCGCGGCCGCCGGCTCCTCCACCTGCCGGCCGACTTCGCCGGCGGGGACGTCGAGGTCCCACGCGGGGAGCTCGCCCAGGTGCTGCACCAGCGCACCCTCCCGCGCACCGAGTACCTCTTCGGCAACTCGATCACCGCCCTGGAGGAGACCCCCACCGGCGTCCGGGTGGACCTCCAACACGGCGCGCCACGCACGTTCGACCTGGTGATCGGCGCCGACGGGCTGCATTCCAACACCCGTCGGCTCGCCTTCGGCCCGGAGGAGCGCTACGTCCGCCACCTCGGCTACTACGCGGCCACCTGGCAGCTGCCCAACTACCTTGGCCTGCCGCCCGGTTCGGTCGGTCTCAACGTCCCCGGCCGGCTTGCCGCGGTCGGCGCCGACCACCGCGACCCGACTCGGGCAGGCGCCTTCCTCCTCTTTGCCTCGACCGAACTCCGTTACGACCGCCACGACGTGGCACAGCAGAAGGCGCTGGTCCGGGACGCCTTCGCAGGGCTCGGCTGGGAGGTACCCCGGCTGCTGGAGAGCCTGGAGCAAACCCCCGAGCTGTACTTCGACTCGATCAGCCGGGCCGACGTCCCCGCCTGGTCCGCCGGCCGGATCGCTCTGCTCGGCGACGCCGCCTGCGGAGCCACCATCGGCGGGATGGGCACCGGCACCGCCGTGGTGGCCGCCTACGTCCTGGCCGGCGAGCTGGCCCGGGCCCGCGGCGACCACCGCACCGCCTTCGCCCGCTACGAGCGCGCCCTGCGCGACTACGCCAAGGGCTGCCAGAAGGGCGGCGACCGCACCGGCCCGTTCCTGGCACCCGGTACCGCCACCGGGCTGCGGGTGCGCAACGGGCTGCTGAACCGGCGATGGATCCTCAACAGGATGCTGGAGGCGGGCAAGCAGATCAGCAGCGTCGACCTGCCCGACTACGCGGCCGAGCTGTCCAACGCGGCCGCGTTCGGCGTCGCGGCCGGACGGGTTGGCCCTCGGCCAGCACGCCGCCGGCGGTGACCACCTGATCCTCGACCCGGAGAGCCGGACCATCTGGTGGGCCTACGACAGCACCCCGCTGGTCCGCGAGGGCTGGACCGTTCACCAGCCGGCCCCGGGTGCCGCAGCCGCGCCTCGCAGGTAAGCAAATGCGTGGAGATCCACAGGACGGCGTGCCGCCACCCACGCTGGTCTCGCACCCTCCCGCAACCCTACGTCACCAGCCCGTCGCGAGTCGTATGCTGACGATACTCAAACGATCGCACTTTGACACACGGGGGGAACCGTGACGAGTCCCTATTCGAATCCCGCTTTCGCCGTCAACCCGTCAGCGCTGGAGGGGTGCGGACAAACCGCCCAGCACCTGGGCAGCCAGATACCGCCCGAGACGGCGAAGATCACGGAGCCCAACGACCAGGCCGCGTCGACGCTCCAGGGCTGGCTCACCGGGCCCGCGATCCACAACTGCGCCGCCAACTGGAAGACTCTGCTGGACAAGATCGCCGGCGACATAGGCAGCGCCGGCACCAAGCTCACGACCGCTGCAACCGCCTACCGACAGAACGAGCAGAACGTGTCGATGTCCATGAACGGCGTCACTGCTACCGGCACCTATCGGCCTCCGGTGAATGACCCGTTCAACACCGTCCTCACCAGTGACCTGTCCCCGGCCGCCGAAGCCCGCCGAGCCGCCGGCGCAGGAAAGGCACAGTGAAAACCGATGGACATCACCACCCTCAAGAACGCCAACATCAACAACATCACCACGGCGAAGAACGCCTACGACACCCTCATTACCGCGTTCGGACAACACATCGACTCCTGGCAGCACGAGGTCGTCGACCGGCTCGGCCTGTCGGTGTGGACCGGATCAAGCGCAGACAGCGCCGGAGCCGAGTTCACGGCGATCACCACCAAGCTCCGCAACGCCAAGCAGGAACTCTCCTTCGTCAGCCGTACCCTTGCCGACGCCGCCGAAGGCTTCGCGGCCGCCCAGGCACACCTGATCAGCGCTCTGGACGACGCCAGGACAGGGAAGTTCACCGTCGCCTCGGACGGCACCCTCAGCTGGGACCTTGAGCCCGGCTCCGCGAACTACGCCGGCGACAAGGCCGAGGAGACCGCCAAGGAGATCAGCCGACGGATCACCGCCGCCCTCAACGAAGCCGCCCACGCCGACCAGGAGATCGAACAGCGCCTTAGCCACCTCTCCTACAACGCGACCAGCGGCACCGGACTGGACTCGGCCACCGTCAAGAAGGACCAGGACGCGGTCGCCGCCCGCGACGTGGTACCTCCGACCGGGACCGACCCCGACGCCGCGAAGCGCTGGTGGGACAGCCTCACCGAAGCCCAACAGCAGCGCTTCATCCTCAACCACCCCGACCAGGTCGGCAACCTCGACGGCATCCCGGTCGTCGCCCGCGACCAGGCCAACCGGATCAACCTGGCACGGAGCAAGCAGGACCTCCAACTCCAGCTCGACCACCTGGGGCCCGAGCCCAAGCAGTTCAACGGATGGGTCAAGGGAGAGCCGATCCCGAACCCCGACTACGACGAATGGCACCACAAGCGGAAGGACCTGCAGGAGAAGGTCGACTCGATCAAGAACATCGAAAGCCGGCTGACAGGCGACAATCTGACGATGCGCGGCGCGCCGGCTTTCCTGGTGGGCTTCGACACCAAGGGCAAGGGCCGGGCGATCATCTCCGTCAACAACCCCGACACCGCCGACAACGTCGTCACCTTCGTCCCCGGTACCTCCTCCCGATTCGCCACAGCCAGCGGGGATGTGGACAAGGCGGACGAGATGGTGAAGGCCGCAAGGGAATCGGACCCCGGCAGCCCCAAGACAACGGCCGCCATCGCCTGGGTCGGCTACGACGCGCCCCAGAACGTGTACACCGAAGCAGGGTCCGACTCGTACGCCGAGAACGCCAAGAACGACCTGGCCCGCTTCCAGACCGCCCTGCGCACGACCCACGAGGGCAACCCCTCGCACAACACCCTCCTGGGCCACAGCTACGGAACCGTCGCAGTCGGCTTCGCCATGCGCGACAACAAACTGCCCGTGGACGACGTGATCCTGGTCGGCAGCCCCGGCGTCGGCGTCAGCCACGCCAAGGACCTGAACATCGACCCGTCCCACGTCTACGTCGCCCGGGGCAGCGAAGACACGATGATCAAAAACGTGGCGAGCACCGGCCTGGCCTTCGGACTGGACCCCGTGGACAACGACTTCGGGGCCCGACACCTCCCGGCCGGCAGTACCGACCACTCGCACTACTGGCTGCCGGGCAGCGTCTCTGTCAAGGCGTTCGGCGCCGTAATCGCAGGCAACGGGAGCAGTCAGTGAGGCGACACCGGACGATCGCGGCAACGCTGGCCGCCGGAGTGCTGTTGACGGTCGCAGCGTGCGGCAAGGACTCCGACGCCCCGACCATGACACAGGGCCAGGCGAAGCAGCAGACCGCGGACTACGCGGGGCAGGCCATCACCGACCTGCCCCAACCGGTCACCACGGCCAGCGAGCGGGAGAACGGCACCAACTGCTTCAAGAACGACGCCCCCTCGGAGTACGACGGCCGGGTCGTCGAGGTCACCGAAACGCGGCTCTCCGGCATCCCGGCGGACCGCCAGGCCGAATACGTCGAGCACCTCCGGGTCCGGATCGAGTCCATGGGATTCCAGCTGGACGACCCCGGAGCCCTGCGGACCTCCGCCCACTTCACCAACCCGACCAACAAGTTCACCGGCTCCATCGACGGCATCGGCAGTTCGTACGGGACGCTCGTCATCGGCTTCTCCTCCCCCTGCGTTTGGCCCAACGGCACCAAGCCCCCGCAGTGACTCACCCCCCGCCCGGCCCCTCGCGCCACACCTGCGCGAGGGGCCGTACAGAATGCGGACCTCGGCGCTGGAGGCGCCGTGCAGCAGGGCGAGGATGCCAAGCAGGGCTTCGGACCGGCAGCGCGGACCACACGAGGTGTACCCCGCAGCAGAGGTGATCGAGGCGGTGCCGCGCACTGGCCGCCGGTTGAGTGCGGTGTACGAGATCCGCTGCGCGGATCCTGCGCATACCGCGATCTTCAAGGTGTACGCGCCCGAGTGGGCGTGGAAGCAGGCCAAGGAAGTCCACGTCTATCGGATGCTCGAAGGCCTTCGATCCCTGCCGGTGCCAAGCATGCTGCACCACACATGGACCAGGGTCGGACTCCGTCGTTCTACAGCGAGATGGGCGCCGCCCTGGCCACGGTGCACCAGATCGGCCAGGAGGCGTACGGGTACTTGACCGACCGTATCCTCGATCCGGTTGCCGACACAGGAATTCGGTGCCTGTGATCAGCGAGGCAGGCTGTTCGTACGGCCGCCGACAGCTGACGAGCCGTCTGACGCCGACTGGCGCCCGATCGACCTGGCCACGGACTTCTTCGAGGACTGGAGGAGCGAAGAGCACCGGCCTTGGCCCGATGACCGGTCGGCCCTGTGCTGGTGGCTCCCCTCCTTCTGGGGGGTCCCCGAGGAGCCCGAGCCAGCTGTGGGCCGACGCGTGGTGATCGACGTCGGCCCCGTACACAGTGAGTGTGCTCTCCACGCCGTCCTCAAGCGAGAGCTCGACTTCCCTTCCCTTACGGCATGAACTTGGATGCGTTCTGGGACGCGATCACCAGCCTGGTCGCAATGCCCGACGAACTGCGCTTCGTTCACTGGGCCGAGCTGGAGCCTCGAGTACCGTCTGCGGCGGCCGAGCTCCGCCGAAGTGTTTCCGGCCCCGGGGTGACGGCCGCAAGTGGCCTCACCCAGGAACGGTTTAGGTTGGCCCCACCTGGCGGATGGCGTGGCGAGGCGCACTCAGAGGGCGGTACGTGAGTTGATGTCCGTTTCGCCGATGTTCTTTCGCCGGCCGACAGCAAAGATGACAATCGGGCCATGAGTTTTCTGTATGAGAAGGTGAAGCGGAACGCCCTGATCAGGGTGGCGATCACTGGCGCTCCGGCCGCGCAGCAGTTCACGGCGATCGTCGAAGAGGTTTATTCGGCACGGGACTTCGAGGCCAGGGTGGGATCAGAGATCCGTTTCGTCGGCAAGCCGCCCCACTGGGGTCAGCGGTCGCTCGCCGTGGGCCAACGCGCTCTTCTCTTCATCCGCCGTATCTCCGGCATGTGGTACGAGGACGCCTGGGAGGGCGACCTTCCCATCGAGGAGATCGACGGCGCGGAGTACGCGCTCTACCGGGCCGCTTATGAAAGGGTCCTCACCTTCGACAGCCTGCCCGACTCCCTCAAGGTCGGCTGCCGACCGCACCCCACCCTGCCGATGACCACCTGCTTCAACCTCGCAACGCTGGAGTTCCACCTGAACAGCCTCATCGACCGGGTCTACTCGGAGGGCGGTATGAAGTGATGCCCGGTTTGGCCTTTCGATTGGGCTGAGCAGGCTGGTTGCGCGCTCGCCGGGGGCTGCGGTCGCGGCAGGGTGAACAGCCCCTGCTCGGTCTCGGCCAGGATTCCCCCGCCAGTGGCTGCAAGGGACACAGGCCGCCGCCTACGAGAGGTTCCTGCAGGCGTTCGGCGCTGTGGAAGCCGAGCTCCGCGGCGCGTTCCTTGAGGATCGCCAGCCTGCCTCTGACGTCTGGGGGCCGTTCAATGCCGGAGTGCAGTCGTTGAGCTTGGTGGCAACTCGTGAGGCCGCCGCCGCGGCTGTGGAGCTCTGCGAGGTCGTGGAGGATTTCACCATCCTGTTCCACGGTCGCCGGCCCACCGACCTTGAGGAGCTTCGGCCGATCCACAGCGCGCTGGAGGAGGCACACCTGAAGTTCGTCAACGCGGCCCGACGCTCGCTCGACCCGTCACAAGAGCACCTTCACCGAACGCTGGGCGGCCCATCGCCGTGGCGCGGCGTCGTCTCCTTCTACGCCCAAGGAGCTGTCCCCGACAGGGCCGAGTAGAAGCACGCTTGTCGGCATCACGCGCCACCCAGCGTGTTCTGTGCTGAGGTCGGCGCTGGTCCACCGGTGAGAGCGGTGAGCGGGATGAACGCCGTCCGTGCGCCGAGCTTGCTTGGCGTCGGGCGGGGTCAACCCCCGAAGGACGTCCGGAGCCGACCACTAAGGAACCACCACCCACCCCGTCTGAAGCCGCGAGCACGGCCAGGAACGAGAGTCAAGAATGCTCGGCGGGACACGCACCGGCGGAATTCAGCTCCGGCGCCACAGACGGGTACCGGTGCGCGGTGACGCCTGCGTCAATGGAGAGCATGCCCTTGGAGGCTCGCATCGCCCTGGGGCAACCGGCTTCCAGCGGTAGTAAGTTGACGAGGAGTCAGATTATGATAGCGAAGCGATTGCCCGCGATCCTGGCGGCGGCAGTGCTGCTGGCGCTGCCCGCGGCGGGGGCGGCAAATGCGGAACCCGTCGACACTGCCCCGCACAGCGGCCGGTATCACGTGATCGGCGCGGTACAGGAAATCTCTGCCGAGGCTGCCGAGCGGCTGCGTTCCGGTGCCGAGCAGCAGGGCCTGACCTCGGCCTGGGTGACGGCGTGGGCACACTGGACACCGTACGCGGGCGGGGAGGTGAACGATGTACGCATGCATGTGTACAGCGGCTCCGACGGCCACGACCGGGCGTACGCGGAGGCCTACGTGAACTACTACAACGATGGGGCATATCTGGACGTTTCGCAGACCGCGGGCAACGGGCACTGGCCCTGGCAGGCCACGGGCCTGCTTAAGACGAGTGGGCGGGCCCACTTCCAGACCGTCGAAGCCTACGACGGGCCGGGCAACTGGGTCCGGGCGTGCGGCGCCTCGTTCGCGGTGGGCGACCCGTGGGGCAACCCGCAGTGGGGCACCAACATCAACTGCACCGCCTGGAACTGACCCACCCGCTGTGTGCCCTGCATCGCCGCGCAGTGCGTGAACGGGCAGTGCGTGAACGGGCACCGGCTGCGGCGGACGGCGGCTGCGGCGTTGGCCCCGAAGTGTGGATCCCTGGTCATCAGCGGGACCTGGGTTCGAACTCGTCTTCTGGGCGGATGCGGGGGCGGCTGCAGTGTCCGCGGCCGGCCGTAGGCAGTCCGGACGATTGCCGATGCCCGGAAGGTGGCCGCGTCGGCCGGCGACCCAAACAGGGCGCGGAGCAGTGGGAGGTCGTCGCCGACGGCGGTGACGGCGCGGTGCTGTTCAAGACATCGCCGAAGCCGACAACTGACACGGTCGTCACCCGGTGCCCCGGCAGCATCGTCCGGCCGAGGACGGCACGGCGAAGACCGCCCACTGACGACGAGCGGGCGGGCCACCCCGAGGATCCGGGTGGCCCGCTCGCAGCATCAGGTGGTTGAGGACAGCGCCTTGGCGCCCGCACGCTCGTCGCGAGCTGTCAGAGGAGCGTGTAGACGTTGGGGTCTACAAGCGGATCGCCATCAGCGCCCTGTCCGGTGGGCGGGTTCTTGGTGGGGTCCGGGGGGAACGGGGGTGGTACGTCCGCCTTGGGCTGCCCGGTAGGCGACGCCTTGAAGTTCCGGAGGGCGCGGTCCAGGCCGGCAACTTCCCTCGAAACGACAAGGTTTGGTGTTTTCAATACCTCGGAGACCAGCTTGATGTTCTCGTCGATGCACCCATCGGTGGGCATGTCGGGGATCTTCCACTTGTCGTCGGCCGGGTAGAACTCAGAGTTGGCACCGGAGTCCACGAGCGCGATGGGGCCGATCTTGAGCTGTTGGCCGCCGTCGTGCTCAAGGACGACATCGACCACGCCCAGCCACGGCGACTTGCCAAAGGGGATAGTCGGCACTCCCACCGTGAGCATGAGGCGGTCGTGCTTGTTGGCAGTCACCTCGTAGCTGATCGCCTTCGTGAGCGTGAAGGGCTTCGCCGGCGGTACCGGCTGCTGACCATCGGGGATCTTGAACTGGTAGTTCACCGAGACGACCACCGGACCGCCGGCAGCAGCGCACGATCTCAGGTACTGGAACCGGTTGAACGTGATGCTGGCCCTCGTGACCAACGAGGTGCCGTTAGCGATGTTCCCCAGCGTGATGTCGATGTGGGGGCCGCGGAGGTCCAGCTTCGTTCGCGCCGGATTCTGAACAGACGCGTCGTACTCCTCGCCGTCGATGCCACTCTCGATGTAGGCCGAGACCTGCGACGCTGCGAGATTGGACTTCAGCTCCGGACCGCTCCGAGCCAGGTCGTTCGAGGTCTCCGACTCCCGCTCGATCTGGAAGACGACGAAGCCCACCGTCACCGCGGCAGCCAGGCCCAGGGCGATGCCGGTCCTGACGAACCGGTTGTGCTTCGCCCGGCGTTCGACTTCCTCAGGTGAGTCCAGAACAATGTCGCCGCTCTGGGTGATGTTCTGCGTGGCATTGCCGTAGGCGTTGTTGGCCTGGGAACCCGGCTTGTCGGGGCTGCCCATCACCGGGTCCGGGGCTTGTTGCCGAACACGATGTCGCCGGCCTGGGTGATGTTCTGCGTGGCGTTGCCGTAGGCGTTGTTGGTCTGGACGAAGGACTGCTGCGCCGCGGGGACGGCGGCGCGGACCTCCTCGACCAGAGACCGGAGGTCGGCTTCGAGCTCCGGGTTCTCCTCCAAAAGCTCGGCCAGCTTCTCTGTCCAGCGGTTCTGGAGGGACGCCCGGACGCGCTCCTGCTGCGGTTCAGGCGCCTGGTCGAGCTCCAGCGGGATGCGATCGAGCTGCACCGAAACGCGCTGCTCGTCCCGGTCATCGCCTCGGCCGAACAGCCGGGCGACCCTGCCCTTGGTGCCCTGCCAGATGTCCGTTGCCGCCGCGCTGACGACTGCGGTTCCGCCCGCCGCTGCCAGCTCTACCAGTGCGTCCGTCAACACCGCTGATCTCCCACTCCGTTGAGGGATACGCGGGCACGTCCGGCCCGCTAAGACAAAGAAGGTAATGCATAGTCAGATCACGGAGGAGCGGGAGCTCGAAGCAGACCTGGCGGTATACGCGCAGGCGGCTGATCCGGGCGAACGGGCGAGGCCCGGAGGCCGGCCTCCGGGCGCGCAGTCGTGCCGCCGGCGGACCGCTCGCGCGCGGGGAGTGCCGCGCCCCGGACCTGGCCATGCCTGTCGGGGGCGCCGTCGTCGATTGGCCGGGCCAAACTGCTTCGACATCCGAAGCGCCAGGTGTCGGCGACTTCCCCTGACGTCTCGTCAACACCCGGGCCCGTGTGGGTGTCAGTCCGTGGCGCCGCTGTCGAGCGCCGCCGCCCAGCGTTCCGACCACTGGGCGAGGGGGCTGAGCGAGAGGCAGGCGTCGCGCCCGAGCGGAGTGAGCTCGTACCGACTGTCGGGCAGTTGCTGAACCACGTGGGCGTCCAGCAGTTCGGCCAGGCGCTGGCGCAGCACGCTGGAGGACATGCCGTCGCACTGCTTCTGCAGCGGACGGAACCCGAGGGGGCCGCCGCTCAGCTCCCAGAGGATGCGCAGGCTCCACCGCCGCCCGAACAGGTCGAGTGCGGCCATGAGGGGACGGCCGGTGGTCGAACCACGAACTGGCTTGCCCGGCTTCGGTGTTGGCATGGCGTGGAGTCCAGCCTCCAAGGTTGATGCTTCGGATTCCGACACGCTACCATCGGCGATCGCTTCGGAAATCGAAACAGTGCCCGGCAGGGCGGCCACTCAGAGGTGGAGACCGGATGACGACGAAACAGGTTCCCTCGACGCAGTTCCCCTTAGCGCCCGGACGGACCGCCGTCGCCGCCGCCCTGGCCGAGGACGCCGCGGAGGACGACATCACCGCCGCGTGGAGCGTTCCCGAAAGCCTGGTGGCCACGGCCGAGATCCGCACCCGGCAGGGCGGCATCGCCGCCGGACTCCCTCTGGTCGCCGAGGTCTTCGCGCAGGTCGATCCCGAGGTCAGGGTCGAGGCCGGCGTCGCCGACGGCACCCGGATGGCCGACGGCGACCTCCTGGTGCGCCTGTGCGGCCCGGCGCGCAGCCTGATCACCGGCGAGCGCACGGCACTGAACCTCCTGCAACGCCTGTGCGGCATCGCGACACTGACCGACCGCTACGTCCAGGCGGTGGCCGCAACCAGGACTGCAACCGGGACCGGGGCTCGCATTCTGGACACCCGCAAGACGGCGCCGGGCCTGCGCGCCCTCGACAAGTACGCGGTGACCGTCGGTGGCGGCCACAACCACCGGCCGGACCTCGCGGCGATGGTCCTGCTCAAGGAGAACCACATCGCCGCGGCGGGCGGGGTGACCGCGGCGATCGAGGCGGTCCACCTCGGGATGGCGCGTACCGGGCGGACGGTGGAGGTCGATGTCGAGGTGCGGACCGTGGCAGAGGCCGCCGAGGCGCTGGATGCCGGGGCCCGCTGGATCATGCTCGACAACATGCCCCTGGCCGACATCGAGCAGGTGGTGAGCCTCCGGGCCGGACGGGCCGACGCTCCCCGGATCCTGCTGGAGGCCTCGGGCACCGTCCGCCTGGACACCGTCCGCGCCATCGCCGCGACGGGCGTGGACCTCATCTCGGTCGGGGCGTTGACACACAGCGCGCCCGCACTCGACCTGACGATGCTGCTGACCACCGGCCCGGCGCCGTGCCCGAGGTAGCGATCGTCGACGCGTGCCGTCGGCGGCGCGGGGGTGGCAGCCCGACCGCCGTGCTGGACGACGCGCCGTTGACCGACCAGGAACGACGCCGCATTCCGGCGGAGTTGGGAACGTCGCACGCCGTCTTCCTCCGCGCGACCGGAGTAGAGGGCGCCCGCCCCTCGTACACCCTCCGGTTCTTCACCTCCGCGGGCGAACTGCCCGCCTGCGGCCACGGCACCGTCGCCGCCCTCGCACTGCTCGCCCACCGGACAGGTGGCGACGCCCACCGTGCCGGCCGCGACGCCTACCGGACCGGTGGCGACGCCTACCACGCCGTCCTGCGGACGACCCACCGCACTTTCGACGGCCGGGCCACCCGTGACGGTGACAGCCTGACAGCCTCCTTCGACCCGGGCCCGGTCAGCCTGCGCGAGGTCCGGGGCCCCGAACTGGAGGCGGTCACACAGGGTCTCGGACTGACCGCGGAGGCGGTCGCCGGGGACGCCTGCGTGGCGTCGAACGGGCGGCCGAGACTTCTGCTGCCCGTCCCGTCCCGGGCCGTGCTCGCCGGACTCACCCCGGACTTCCCCCTACTGAGTGCCGCCTGTGACCGCTACGGCCTGCTGGGCTGCTACGCCTACTCGCCCCCGGACCGGCACGGCCGGACGGCAGCCCGGATGTTCGCGCCGTCGATCGGCGTCCCCGAGGACATCGCCAACGCCAACAGCACGGCCTGCCTGGCCGCGCACACGGCCGGATCGGGTGTGGACCGCCTCGTCGTCGACATGGGCGACCACCTCGGCCGCCCGTCGACCGTCACGGCGGCCGTCCGTCACGACGGCCTGGAGCGCCGGATCCGGGTCGGGGGCCGGGCGGCGATCGTGCGGACCCTCGTGCGCTGAGGCCTGCGGTGGTCGGGGCTGGTCGGGACTGGTCGGGACTGGTCGGGCCTGGTGCGGAGCAGACCGGCCTGGCTCGGCGACGGAACCCGCGCGGCAGGACCGGTCACCCCGTCCCCGCCGCACCGCACGCGCCGGCCGGCCTCCCTTGTGAGGTGAACGGCGTTCACCTAGGGTGGTGAACGCCATTCACCTTTGAGGGGGGTTCGCCGTGCCCGCTGCTTCGCATCCGCCGACGTCTGCGACCGCGACCGCGACCGGGGCAGGGACCGCGACCGCGACCGCCGACCGTGGAGTCATGACCGTCCTGGCGGCCGGCGGCATCGTCACCACTCTGGTGCAGACCGCGATCGTGCCGCTGCTGCCGCAACTGCCCCACCTGACCGGCGCGGCACCGGTCGACGTCGGATGGGTGGTCACGCTCACGCTGCTGACCGGCGCGGTCGCCACCCCGCTGCTGGGGCGCGCCGGGGACATGTACGGCAAGCGGCGGATGCTGCTGCTCGCGCTCGGGGCGCTCGCCGCCGGGTCGCTGGTGTGCGCGTTCGCCGACACCCTCCCGTGGCTGTTGGCAGGGCGGGCGCTGCAGGGGGTGGGCGCGGCGGTGGTGCCGTTGTCGATCAGTTTCCTGCGGGGTGTGCTGCCCCCGCAGCGGACGGGTTCCGCGGTGGCGCTGATGAGTTCGACGGTGGGCATCGGCGCGGCCCTCGGTCTGCCCCTGGCCGCGGTACTGGTGCAGTACGCGGACTGGCACGCGATGTTCTGGGCGATGACCGTGCTCTCGGCGGGGGTGCTCGCCCTGGCGTGGCGGCTGCTGCGGGAGGAGCCGGTCCGGTCACCGGGGCGCTTCGACCTGCTCGGGGCGTGCGGGCTGAGTGCGGGGCTGGTGCTCCTGCTGCTGGCGTTGTCCAAGGCGGGCCAGTGGGGCTGGGGCAGTTGGCGGATGCTGGGCCTGTCGGGGTCGGCGCTGCTGATCCTGGCGGGCTGGACCGTCCAGCAGCGCCGGGTGCCGCGGCCGCTGGTGGACGTGCGGCTCGCGATGCGTCCGGCGGTCCTGCTGCCGCACCTGGCCGCGTTGCTGGCCGGGTTCGCCTTCTACGCCAACTCCCTCGTCACCGCGCAGCTGGTCCAGGCGCCCCGGGCCACCGGGTACGGCCTCGGGCTCTCGGTGATGGCGGCGGGTGTCTGTCTGCTGCCCAGTGGTGTGATCATGGTGCTGTGCGCTTCCCTGTCCGCCCGCCTGTCCGCCGCCCGCGGGGCCAAGGCCACCCTCGCCCTGGGCACGGCGGTCATCGCGGCCGGCTACGGTCTGCGCTTCGCCGAGAGCCGGCAGTTGTGGGCGGTCATCGCGGGCGCGGCCGTGGTCTCGGTCGGCACCGCGCTCGCCTACTCGGCCCTGCCCATGCTGATCATGCGGGCGGTGCCGCTGGAGCAGACCGCCGCGGCGAACGGCCTCAACGTCCTCATGCGCACCATCGGGCAGGCGCTGTGCAGCGCGGTGGTCGCCACCGTACTGGCGCAGCACACCCGCCTGTTCGCCGACCCGGCGGGCGCGGCCGTGCCGGCGCCGACCCTGGACGGGTACCGCGTGGCCTTCGCCGCGGCGGGCGCGGTCGCGCTGCTGGCCTGCGCGGCCGCCTGCCTCATCCCGCACCGGCCGCGACCGACGCCGTCCCCCCTCCAGGAGACTGACCAAGATGCCCGATCCGAACTCCGCCTCCCCGCGCAGCGCCCGCCCGCGAACGACGCCCGGGAACCCGCCGACACCGCCGACACCGCCGGCCCCGCCGGCCCCGCCGGCACCGCCATCGCCGACGCCCGACCCGGCCCCGGACCGGCCGGCACGAGCGCGTGACGCCGACGCCCGCCGCGCGGACATCCTCGCCGCGGCCCGGCGCGCCTTCGCCCGCCACGCCTACGCCGACACCACCATCGCCGCCATCGCCGCCGACGCGGGCGTCAGCCCGGCGCTCGTGATGAAGTACTACGGCAGCAAGGAACAGCTGTTCACCCAGGTCTTCACCTTCGACGCCGACGCCACCGCCCTGTTCGACGCCCCTCTGGACCGCCTCGCCCGGCACATGGTGCTGCACCTGCTCGCCACCCAGCGCGGCCAGACCCGCGACCCGATCCTGCGCATCGCCTTCTCCCGCCACCACCTGGAGCTCGGCGGGCAGGCACGGGCCAACTTCCGCACGCAGGTCATCGACGCCCTCGCCGCCCGCCTCCCCGGTCCGGGCGCCCCGCTGCGGGCGGAGATGGCCATCGGCGTACTGCTCGGCCTCGGCGCCCTCTACGCGACCGTCCAGGCCGACCGGCTCACCGGACTGGACCCCGAAGAAGTCGCCGACCTGTACGTCCCGCTCCTGCACCCCCTGCTCTGCGGCGAGGCCCCGACGGGCCGCTGACCGCCGGACGACCGGCCCCCAGGTCAGTGCAGCGGGTCGGCCGACCGGGGTGTCCGGGCGGGGCGGTCCGGGAGCAGTTCGGCGGTGCGGTCGGCGACCTCGCGGTGCAGGGCGTCGCGCACGGCGCGGACGGCGGGCCTGGTGACCGCCTCCCGCCGTACGGCCAGCGTGATCGGCAGGCGGATGTCGACCTCGTCGGCCAGCAGCCGCCGCAGGCCGGCCCGGCCGGCGAGGAAGGCCGGCAGCACACCGATGCCGGCTCCCAGCCGGGTGGCCTCGACCTGGGCGAAGACGTTCGTGGAGGAGAACGCCGGTGTGACGCCCGGCAGATGGCGCTCGATGTCGAGGTCGCCGACCTGGAGCATCGACTCGACGTAGAAGACCAGCGGATGCTCGCGAAGGTCGGCGACCGTACCGGGGGCCCCGCACCGCGCGAGGTACTCGTCGTCGGCGTACAGGCCCAGCGCGTAGTCGGTGAGGTGCTCGGTCACCAGTCGGCTCCTGGGCGGCCTGCCGATGGTCAGGGCGAGGTCGAAGCCGGCCGGGCGCAGGTTCAACTGGCGTGTCGCCGTGATGAGTTCGGCGTGCAGTCGGGGGTGGCTCCGACGCACCCGGGCCAGCGCCGGGGTGGCGAAGACGGTACCGAAGCCGTCCGGGGCGCTGACCCGGACGGTGCCGTGGAGCGACGGCGCGTCCTGACCGGAGACCGCGTCGACGACCCGGACGAGGGCGTCCTCGATCGCGCGGGCGCTCTCGGAGACGGCCTTTCCGACGTCCGTCAGGACCCAGCCGTCCGCGCCTCGCTCCATCAGCCGCACGCCGAGCCTCGTCTCCAGCGCGGTGATCCGGCGGGACACGGTGGTGTGGTCCACCCCGAGCACCTCGGCCGCGGTCACCAGAAGTCCCGTACGGGCGACGGCGAGCAGATAGCGCAGATCGTCGGCGCGGAGCGTGCGCGGATCGAGGCCGCCGCGCTCCGTCCGCGCGGGCGGAACGGCGGCCGGGACCGCGGCCGGGTGGCCGCCGACCGGGTCGTCGCCGGCCAGGTATTCGCCGGCCGGGTCGTCGCCGGCCGGGCGGGAACGGGAGGGCACCGGATCAGCGTATCTGCATTTCCGCACACCCCGTCTGCACGATTGGCGGTTGAACGCACACCCGCGCGGGCGGCACAGTCGAACCTCCCCGGCCCGCGCACCCGGCCGCCGTTCCTCCCACCGTCGAGGGGTTCTCCATGGTCGCCAGTCTCTCCCTGCCACGGATCATGCGCGTCGGCCGCGGCGCCGCCGAGGAGTTGGGCGAGGTCGTCGCAGGGCTGGGGCTGAGCCGCCCGCTGCTCGTCACGGACGCGTTCCTGGTCGGGACCGGCGCGGCGGACCGGCTGGCGGAGATCCTGCGCAAGGCCGGACTGCACCCGCGGCTGTTCTCCGACACCGTGCCCGACCCGACGACCGACTCGCTGGCCCCGGGCCTGGAGGCCCTGCACCACCACCGGGCGGACGCGGTCATCGGGTTCGGCGGCGGCAGCCCGATGGACAGCGCCAAGGCCCTCGCCCTGCTGGGCGTGCAGGG
Organism: Kitasatospora sp. NPDC052868; assembly: GCF_044547105.1. Classification (NCBI taxonomy): domain Bacteria; kingdom Bacillati; phylum Actinomycetota; class Actinomycetes; order Kitasatosporales; family Streptomycetaceae; genus Kitasatospora; species Kitasatospora sp. NPDC052868. The sequence goes on from NZ_JBITZW010000012.1 coordinate 20,492, forward strand.
CGGCCGGATGCGCGACTACCGGGCGCCGCGCGTCAACCTCGGACCGGCGCTCCCGGTGATCGCCGTCCCCACCACCGCCGGCAGCGGATCGGAGGCGACCCAGTTCACCGTCATCACCGACAGCGGCACGGACGAGAAGATGCTCTGCCTGGGCCCGGCGTTCCTGCCGCTCGCCGCCGTGGTCGACGTGGAACTGACCATGTCGATGCCGCCCCGGCTGACCGCCGACACCGGCGTCGACGCCCTCACCCACGCCGTCGAGGCGTACGTGAGCCGCCGGGCCAACCCCTTCTCCGACGGCCTCGCCCTCACCGCGATCGGCACCATCGGCCGCCATCTGCGCCGGGCCTACGCGGACGGCTCGGACATCCGGGCCCGCGAGGCGATGATGCTCGCCGCGACCCAGGCCGGCATCGCCTTCTCCAACTCCAGCGTCGCCCTCGTCCACGGCATGAGCCGCCCGATCGGCGCCCACTTCCACGTCGCCCACGGCTTGTCGAACGCGATGCTGTTCCCCGCGGTGACGGCCTTCTCCGTGCACGCGGCGCCCGGCCGGTACGCCGACTGCGCCCGCGCCCTGGGAGCCGCGACCGCCACGGACGCCGACGAGGTGGCCGCCGACCGGCTCGTCGACGAACTCCGCCGCCTCTGCCGGGACCTGGACGTACCCACGCCCCGGAGCCACGGCATCGACCGGGAGGCGTGGACCAGGCTGACGCCCCTGATGGCCGAGCAGGCCCTGGCCTCCGGCTCCCCCGCCAACAACCCCGTCGTGCCCACCGCCGACCAGATCCAGGACCTCTACGGCCGGATCTACGACTGAGCCCGCGCCACCCGCGCGCTCCCACCTGCCCGACCGGTGCCTGCCCGGCGGGGAAGAAGCCGGACAGGCACCGGGCAGGCACCGGACAGCAGGTCAGACCACCCGGCTCTGCGCCCAGGTGTAGAGCAGGCGGGCGCCGTCGCCCAGGCGGGTGGCGAAGAGCGTGTCGGCGGGTCCGCCCGCGAGCTCCTCGCCGGTGGTGGTGACGCCGACGACGGTCCCGACGCCGGTCCGGGTGTCGAACTGCGCGAGGTGCGGGCCGCCGCTCGCCCCGTGCCCCATGTCGCAGGGCTCGCCCCACAACAGCGGGGCCTTCGTCCCGGGCCGGGCCGGTCCCGCGCAGTGGATCATGCGCGATCCGGCGTACTTGGCGTCGGGGCTGTTGAGCCGGTCCTTCGGGTACCCGAAGGTGTGGACGAACTCGCCCTGCACGGGCCTGGTGAAGGCGATCCGCTGGCTTCCCGTGACGTCCGCGATCCGCCGCCCGCCGGCCGACGGGTTCGCCACCAGCATCCCCGTGTCGTACCCGGCGACGGCGATCGCCTCGGAGTTGGTCGTGCCCGGGTCGGCGTCCCAACGCGAGGAGGTGGCCATGGACTTGATGCTGAAGCCGCCGAGCGGCTTCGTCCCGTTGCGGTAGCCGGGCACGAAGTAGAGGTTGTGGTTCCAGGTCCCGTCGGCGGCGGGATCCCCGACGCCGCGCAGACAGTGCGCCGCCGTGATGACGGTGCTGCGGTTCGCGCCGGTGACGACCGTCGCGGTGCAACTGCCGTCGTAGCCGTCGGAGAAGGTGAAGAAGAGGCGCCCGATGCTCCGGTCCGCCGCTCCGGCGTGCGTCCAGACCGTGCCCGGGTCCGGCGTGTTCGCGGGGAGCGGGCGCGGGTCGTCGGGCGTGTTGTCGTCCTCGGGCACGGGGGTGATCTCGGGGACCATCGCGCCGGCCAGCCTCATCCGGTCGGGGGTCCAGTAGGTGTCGATCCGGCTGCGCTCCTGTTCGGTGGTGGCACCGGCATGCGTGGTGACGGAGGCCGGCTCCGCGGCCGAGGCCGCGGTCGGCAGCAGCACCGCCGTCGTCGTCACCGCACTCAGCAGCAGGGACCCGGCGGCGGCGAGCCGCCGGGGGGACGTGCGGCGGTGCGCGGCGGTGTGGTGACCGGTGGTCGGACCGTGTGTATGTGACATGGGTGGCACGGTAGAAGCGGGACGTCAGCGTCCTGTTGAGGGAGTGTCTCATCGGCTCATCGGTCACGTCAGGGTGCCGCAAAGACCGTCTCGGTCCGGTATCGACGACGCGGAGTCGACAGCGCTCGACCACCCGGCGTTGACAGCGTTCGGCGAGGCGCACCATAATCCCGTGATCGATCACGTGAGCGTTCACGGGGCGGGAGGGTCTCCTTGGGTGGGGTTGGGGCGGACCCGTTGCGCGGGCTGATCCGCGAACGGTGGCGACTGTTACGACTGCTCGGCCTGGCCCGGCGCGGGGACCGGATCGGACTCCTCGCGGCCGCCGGGCTGCTCGTGCTGGCCGCCCCGCTGACCGCGATGACGGCCGGCCGACTGGTCGGGGCCGTCGCCCGGGCCGGAGAACCGACCGGCTCGACCGGCACCACCGAGGCGTTCCTCGCACTCGGCGGCCTCCTCGCCACCATGCTGCTGTTCCAGGCCTCCTCCACCGTCCAGCAGATCTTCGAGCAGCGGGTGGCCTGGGCCATCGACGGCGGCGTGCGTCGGCGGATCCGCGAACTGGCCACCGCTCCAAGGGAGATCAGCCACCTGTCGGAGCCCGGCTTCATGGCCGATGCCGCCCGGGCCACGGACCTGGGGTTCACCTGGCGCACCCGGTCCGCCGGAACGGCCACCACCGGGCAGGTGCACCTCCTCGCCCGGCTCGTCGGCACGGTCGCGGCGACGGCCGTCCTGGCCTGGCACCTGCCCCTGCTCGCCCTGCCGCTGCTGGTGGTGACCATGCTCAACCGGGCCGTGGTCCGCAGGCAGTGGGTCCACCTCGTGGCGGTCGAGGACGACGCGATCCCCGGTGAACGGAAGACCGAGTACTGGTCCGAGGTGGCGGCCGGCCCGACGGCGGGCAAGGAGGTCCGGCTGTTCGGACTGGCCGGCTGGATCGTGGAGCGCCGCCGGGCCGAGCACCACGCGTGGATGTCGGTCCGCTGGGCCGCCCGGCGGGTCGTCGTCCGGCGGCAGACCGCGCCCGTCGCCCTGACCGCGCTCTCCGCCGCCTGCGCCCTCGTCGTCCCTGGCGTCGCCGCCGCCGCGGGCCGGCTCGACGCCGGCGAGCTGGCGACCTGCCTGGTCGCGGCCATGACGGTCTGGGGCATGGGCGTCCTGCTCGGCCAGGACCTGGACCTGGCCCACGGCCTCGGCGCCGTCCGGGCCCTGGACCGGCTGGAACACGCCCGCCCGGCGCCCCGCCAGGAGGCGGCGCCCGCGGTCGGACCGGTCGCGGGCGCCGTCCGCTTCGAGGACGTCTCCTTCGGATACCCGGGCGCGTCCCGGAAGATCCTCGACGGCCTGGACCTGGAGATCCGCCCGGGCGAGGTGCTGGCCGTCGTCGGGGCCAACGGCGAGGGCAAGACCACCCTGATCAAGCTCCTGGCCGGCCTGCACACCCCGACCCGCGGCCGGATCACCGTGGCCGGCACCGATCTGACGGAGCTGGACATCGAGGACTGGCGCCGCCGGATCGCCGTGGTCTTCCAGGACTTCCTGCGGTACCCGGCGTCGCTGCGCGACAACGTCGCGCTGGCCGCGCCCGAGCGGCCCGCCGACGATGCCGCCGTCCTGCGGGCACTCGACCGCGCCGGCGCCGGGCCGCTGCTGCAGACCCTCCCGGACGGGCTCGACACCGTGCTGTGGCGCGGCGGGGAGGCCGGCCGGGACCTCTCCGGCGGCCAGTGGCAGAGCCTGGTGATCGCCCGCGCCCTGTACGGGGTGGCGCACGGACGCCGCCTGGTCGTCTTCGACGAGCCGACCGCCAATCTCGACGTCCGGGCCGAGACGGAGTTCTTCCAGCGGGTCGTCACCGCCATCGGGGACGCCTCCGCCGTGCTGATCTCGCACCGGCTCTCCACGCTCCGGCACGCCGACCGGATCGTCGTCCTCCGTGACGGGCGGATCGTGGAGTCCGGCCGGCACACCGACCTCCTGGACCGCGACGGCGTCTACGCGGCCCTCTTCCGGCTCCAGTCGGACCACTTCGACACCGGGGCGGCCGCGTCATGACCAAGCGACTGCGCACCGCGCGGCACCTGTTCGCACTCGGGCTGCGCGCCGACCGCGGCGGCGTGGTCCTGGTCGCCCTGCTGATCCTGGCGGCCTCGGCCTCGCTGGCCGGCACGGCGGCGGCGCAGCGCTGGATCGTGCAGGGCGCCGGGCGGGGTTCGACCTCCGCCGTCCTGGCGGCCGCCGCGCTCGGCGTCGCGGTGATGACCGCGCAGAGCGCGCTCACCAGGCTGCGCCAGCTGCGCTGCGCGGACCTGGGCGAGCTGGTCGCCCGCGACCTCGACCAGGAGGTGCTGGCCGCGGCGGCGGGCGTGCCGACCATCGCGCACCTCGAACACCCGGAGTTCGCCGACCGGTTGACGCGGCTGCGGCAGGGCACCCGGGACATGGCCGAGACCTGCTGGTTCGCCGCCGAGACGGCCGGGGCGGTCCTGGGGCTGGCGCTCGGGGTCTGGCTGCTGGCCCAGGTCGATCCGCTCCTCCCCGCGGTGATGCTCGCGGCCGCGCCGATGCTCTACTGCACCTCCCGGGCCCGGCGGCTGGTCCGGGAGGCCCGGGACGCCTCGGCCCCGGCGGCCCGGCTGGAGCGGGAGCTGCACGAACTCTGCACCCGCCCGGGGCCCGCGGGCGACGTCCGGGTGGCCGGCAGCGCGGTCGAGCTGGACCGGCGTGCCGCGGAGCTCTGGACGGGGGCCGGACGGGCCGAGTCGCGGGCCCGGATCCGCGGCCTGCGGTGGGAACTGACCGGCTGGGTCTGCTTCTTCGCCGCCATGGCGGCCGCCTTCGCGGCCCTGGTCCGGCTCCGCGAGGAGGGCCGGGCCACGCCCGCGGACATCGTCATGCTGATCTCGCTGATGGGCCAGCTCACCCAGCAGGTGGCCATCGCCGTGTACGGGGCCGGTCGGCTCACCGAGAGCGCCCGCACGATCGACCACTACGTCTGGTTCACCGAGTACGCGGCCCGGGCCCGACGGGGCCGCGCAGCGCCGCCGGACCGGCTGGCCCGGGGCATCGAGCTCCGGGGCGTCACCTTCGGCTACCCCGGCTCCGACCGCCCGGTGCTGGACGGTGTCGACCTGCGGATCGCCCCGGGCACGGTGGTGGGCCTGGTCGGCCTCAACGGCGCCGGGAAGTCCAGCCTGGTCAAGCTGCTGACCGGGCTGGCCGAACCGACGTCCGGCCGGATCCTGATCGACGGGACGGCGCTGTCCGAGCTCGACCCGGCGCAGTGGTCCGCGCGGTGCACGGCGGTGTTCCAGGACTTCGCCCGGTTCCAGACCGTGGTCCGGGAGGCCGTCGGGCTCGGCGACCTGCCCCGGATCGACGATCCGTCGGCGGTCCGCGCCGCGATCGACCGGGCCGGTGCCACGGCGCTGGTCGACAGGCTCGCCGACGGTCCGGACACGCAGCTGGGGCCGGTGTTCGACGGCGTCGAGCTGTCCGGGGGCGAGGGGCAGAAGCTCGCCGTCGCCCGCGGCCTGATGCGGCGCGACCCGCTCCTGTTCGTTCTGGACGAGCCGACCGCCGCGATCGATCCGGCGGCCGAACACGAACTCTTCCAGCGGTTCGCCCAGCAGGTTCGGGAAATGATCGCGGACCGCGGCGGAATAGCGATTCTCATTTCGCACAGGTTCTCCACCGTCCGCATGACCGATCGGATAGTCGTGCTCGACGGCGGCACCATTGTCGAGGAGGGCTCCCATGACGAACTCATGAACGCACCGGGCCGTTATGCCGAGCTCTACCGGCGGCAGGCGAACTCCTACGCGGTCTGAGGTGGGACAAAAATACCCAGCTCAACGCTGTTCTGTCGGTCCGTCAGCAGAAAAGCCGCGACGCCGGGCCCGGGCCATGGGGTAGCCTGTGCGCAGGAATTCCGGGAATTCGATCCGGCCGATCCGAGCGGTCGGCCACGGCCTCCCGAAAGGCCTGGCCGGGTGATTTCCGGCCCCTGGAGTCGCGCGGTTCCACGACAACTGAAAAGTCCCACTGGCGTCGATCCGGCCATCACCGGGGAGCCTCCGGAAGAAACGGACCCGAAAAGGCCCGGAGTAGAACCGGACGGGTGCGGCCCGTCACAGCCGCCTACGAGAGGTCGCCCATCCGTGGGCGGCAAGCGGGGTGGTACCGCGGCGTCCCGGACCGGGCCGTCGTCCCCGTGCCAGCAAGCTTCGATCCCGCTGCACGAGGAGCTACACCATGGACGACCGTCCCGGCACCGCCTACCCCGCTGTCCCGGCCCATCCCTCCTTCCCCGCGCTCGAACGCGAGGTGCTCGACTTCTGGGCGGCCGACGACACGTTCACGGCATCGGTCGAGGCCCGCCCGGCCGGCGAGAACGGGAGCAACGAGTACGTCGTCTACGACGGCCCGCCGTTCGCCAACGGCCTGCCGCACTACGGCCATCTGCTGACCGGGTACGTCAAGGACGCGGTGCCGCGCTACCGGACGATGCGCGGCAGGCGCGTCGAGCGCCGGTTCGGCTGGGACACCCACGGGCTGCCCGCGGAGGTCGAGGCGGAGCGCCGGCTCGGTATCAAGCACAAGTCCGAGATCGACACGATGGGCGTCGCGGCCTTCAACGACGCCTGCCGCTCCTCGGTGCTGCGGTACACGGCGGAGTGGCGCGAGTACGTGACCCGCCAGGCCCGCTGGGTCGACTTCGACCACGGCTACAAGACCCTCGACCTCTCCTACATGGAGTCGGTCATGTGGGCGTTCAAGCAGCTCTGGGAGAAGGACCTGGTCTACTCGGGCTTCCGGGTGCTCTGGTACTGCTGGCGCTGCGAGACGCCGCTGTCGGCCACCGAGACCAAGATGGACGACGTCTACCTGGACCGGCAGGACCCGGCCGTCACGGTCGGGCTCCGGCTCTCCACGACCTGGAGCACCGGCGGGACCGCAGCCGGGACCACAGCCGGGTCGGACGCCGGGTCGGACGACGCGCTCGACGGGGCCTACGCGCTGATCTGGACCACCACCCCGTGGACGCTGCCCGCGAACCTGGCCGTCGCCGTCCACCCCGACATCGACTACGTGCTGGTGGAGACCGACGCCGAGCGCGGCGCGCGGCGCTACGTCCTCGCCGAGGCCCGGGTCCCGCACTACGCCCGGGAGTTGGGCGAGGAGCCGACCGTCCTGCGCCGGCTGAAGGGCGCCGACCTGCTGGGGCTCTCCTACACCCCGCCGTTCGACTTCCTGACCGGCCGGGAGAACGCCCACCGGGTGCTGGCCGCCGACTACGTGACCGTCGAGGACGGCACCGGGCTGGTGCACCTCGCGCCGGCCTTCGGCGAGGAGGACAAGGCCGTCACCGACGAGGCCGGCATCGAGGTGGTGATCCCGGTCGACACCCGCGGCGAGTTCACCCCCGACGTGGCCCCGTACGCGGGCATGCAGATCTTCGACGCCAACAAGACCATCATCCGCGACCTCCGCGACGGGGCCCCGCACGCCTCCGGTGTGCTGCTCCGCCACGAGACCCACGACCACCCGTACCCGCACTGCTGGCGCTGCGCCAACCCGCTGATGCAGCGTGCCGTGGACTCCTGGTTCGTCCGGGTCACCACCGTCCGCGACCGGATGGTGGAGCTCAACCAGCAGATCGACTGGGTGCCTTCGAGCCTGCGCGACGGCCAGTTCGGCAAGTGGCTGGAGGGCGCCCGGGACTGGAACATCTCCCGCAACCGGTACTGGGGCTCGCCGATCCCGGTCTGGGTCTCCGACGACCCGCGGTACCCGCGGACCGACGTCTACGGCTCGCTGGACGAGCTGGAGCGCGACTTCGGCGTGCGCCCCACCGACCTGCACCGGCCGCACATCGACGGGCTGACCCGGCCCAACCCGGACGACCCCACGGGGCGTTCGACGATGCGCCGGGTCCCCGAGGTGCTGGACTGCTGGTTCGAGTCGGGGGCGATGCCCTTCGCCCAGGTGCACTACCCGTTCGAGAACACCGAGTGGTTCGAGGACCACTACCCCGGCGACTTCATCGTGGAGTACAACGGGCAGACCCGCGGCTGGTTCTACACCCTGCACGTGCTGGCGACGGCCCTGTTCGACCGGCCGGCCTTCTCCTCCGCGCTCGCCCACGGCATCGTGCTGGGCGACGACGGCCAGAAGATGTCGAAGTCCCGGCGCAACTACCCGGACGTCAACGAGGTGTTCGACCGGGACGGCTCCGACGCGATGCGCTGGTTCCTGTTCGTCTCGCCGATCCTGCGCGGCGGCAACCTGGTGGTCACCGACCAGGGCATCCGGGAGGGCGTGCGCCAGGCGATCCTGCCGCTGTGGAACACCTGGTCCTTCCTCTCCCTCTACGCCGGGGCGGCGGGCCGGCGCGGCGTGCGGCGCACGGACAGCCCCGACGTGCTGGACCGGTACGTGCTGGCGCGCACGGCCTCGCTGGTCGACGACGTCACCGCCGCGATGGAGGCGCTCGACCTCGCCGGCGCCTGCGAGCGGATCCGCGACCACGCCGAGGTGCTGACCAACTGGTACGTCCGGCGGTCCCGGAAGCGGTTCTGGGACGCGGACCCGGACGCCATCGACACCCTGCACACCGTGCTGGAGGTCACCGCCCGGGTGGCCGCGCCCGTCCTGCCGCTCACCACCGAGCAGCTCTGGCGGGGGCTCACCGGCGGGCGCTCGGTGCACCTCACGGACTGGCCCGCCGGCGACGAACTGCCGCACGACCCCGAGCTGGTCGCGGCGATGGACCGGGTGCGCCAGGCCGCGTCGGCCGCGCTGTCGCTGCGCAAGGCCCGCGGCCTGCGGGTCCGCCTGCCGCTGGCCCGGCTGACCGTCGCGGCCGCCGACGCCGCCCGGCTGGAGCCGTTCGCCGACATCCTGCGCGACGAGATCAACGTCAAGGAGGTGCTCTTCACCACCGACGTCGACACCCACGGCCGGTTCGAGCTGGCGGTCAACGCCTCGGCCTGCGGACCGCGGCTGGGCCGGGACACCCAGAAGGTGATCCGCGCGGTCAAGGCGGGCGAGTGGACCCAGGACGGTGCGGGCCGGGTGACGGCGGCCGGGATCGAGCTGCTGCCGGGCGAGTTCACCGAGCGCCTGGTCGCCTCCGACCCGGACGAGAGCGCCGCCCTGCCGAACAGCACCGGGCTGGTCGTGCTGGACACCGCGGTGACGGCGGAGCTCGCCGCCGAGGGCCTCGCCAAGGACGTCGTCCGGCTGGTGCAGCAGGCCCGCCGCGACGCCGGCCTCGACGTGTCCGAGCGGATCGCGCTTACCCTGGACGCCTCGGACGACGTGCTGGCGGCGGTGCAGGCCCACGAGGCGTTCCTGGCCGCGGAGGTGCTGGCCACCTCCGTCGCCTACGCCGAGGCCCCGGAGCCGACGCTGGTCGGCGCGGTGGCGGACGGCGGCCAGGTGAAGGTCCGGGTCCACCGGAGCTGACGGCCGGGCGGCCCGGGGGGCGGGGCACCACGCACCCGCTCCCCGGGCCGCCTCCGGACCGGGCCCGGCCGCACCCGGGCCGCCCGCACCGGCCCAGCCGCTACGCGGGCGGCAGGGGCCGGAGCCCGTCCGGCAGCCGGATCGTCCCCGGCTCCCGGAAGGCCGTGCCGGGGGCCGCGTAGGCGCAGGCGAGGTGCAGGGTCGGCTCCCCCACCGGAACCACCTCGTGGAACCAGCCCGGCGGGACGTACAGCACGTCGCCCGCCGTCAGGTCGCCCTCCCAGTACAGCCCCGCCCGCACCTCGCGCAGCCCCCGGTGGTCGCCCGACCCCTCGCCGCGCGCGGCCGCCTGGAGGCCCTCCTTGTAGGCCGACGACGCCGGCCCCCGCACCGCCGGACGGGTCGGCCGGTAGACCCGCCAGTGCTTGCGCCCTTCGAGCTGCAGCACCAGGTTGTCGGTGTAGTCGTAGTGCAGCGCCAGGCCCTTGTTGTCGCTCCAGGCCGCGTAGGCGTTGATGTAGACGGCCCCGCCGGCGCTCGACAGCTCGGCCGCGACGGCGGCCAGCGGCGGATGGACCTCTTCGAGGGCCTCGACCCGCAGCGTCGCCCCCGGCAGCCGGGTGCGGAGGTCGGCGAGCGCCGTGGCGCGCGGCGCCCGCCAGATCGACTCGCCGTTCGTCAGCACACAGACCCGGCTGAGGCCCGGCCCGGGCAGGTCCAGCGCGTCCCGGATGGCCTCGCTCCCGGCCCCTTCGAAGCACGAGGTCGCCAGGATCCGCTCCAGGTCGCCCCAGGTCAGCAGGGCGGCGAGGCCGGGCACGGCGGCCCGGACCGGCTCCGCGCCGCCGATCGGCAGCCCGGCCGGGAACACCGACAGCAGTGAGGTCACGCCATCCTCCGCATGATCGAGTCGACACAACTGGTGGTGTTGCGGCCGAAGAAGTCGGTGTAGCCGGTGTCCACGGCGTACTCCCCCGGGTGCGCCGCGTCGAAGGCGGCCAGCTGCTCCGCCTTGCCCACGCTGTCCTCGACCACGAGGTAGTCGCCCTCCCGCAGCCTCGGGTGGACGTACCCGAGGACCTCCGCCACCCCGACGTGGGCGTCCTCGAACACCAGCCGCGGCCCGGCCGCCAGCACGTCCGAGGCGAGCACCTCGCCGATCCTGCGGGCGTCCCCGACCACGAACTCCACCGCCGGGTGCGAGACTTCGACCGGCTTGAGGTCGAGCGAGACGATCCGGCACGGGAAGCCGATCGACGCGGCGAGGTCGGCCAGCCAGAGCGCGCTCGTCCCGGTGCCCGAGCCGATCTCCAGGATGGCGGCCGGCCGGAGCTCCTCCAGCAGCATGGTGGTGAGCGCGAAGTCGTAGACGCTCTTGAACAGGTGGCCGCCGCGCCAGCGCATCGGCTGCGCCGTCCCCTGGCTCATGATCAGGGTCTCGTCCGGGAGTTCGCTGCGGCGGTGCGGGTCGAGCCCCTCCCGCCGGACGCCGGCCCGGACCGTCCACGGCACGAACCGTCCCTCCCGCCGGTCCGCGAGGTGGTGCTCCAACCGCGCCCGCCACGCCGGGTCGTGCTCCTCCTCCTGCCGGATCACCCTCCGGTCGTAGTAGGTCGGGACACCCTGCTGGGTGTCCGCGACCCGGGCGTGCGTCTGCCGGATCAAGCGGTCGATCGTCATCAGCCCTCCAGGGCCTGGTCGATGAGGTGGACCCCGCGCTCCAGCACCCGCCGGCGCCAGGTCTGCGAGAGGGGTGCGAAGGCGTGCGCCAGCCGGTCCCGCGCCCACGCGGACGGCCGGTCCTCGCGCCCGCCCCAGAACCAGGCGCGGTTCTCCTGGTGCAGCGCGGACAGCACGGCGGTCGAGGACACCGACCCGAACTCCGCCGCGCACAGGGTGTACCGGACGTCCGGCAGCAGGGCCTCGCACCACGGGCCCAGCCCGCCCTGCACCCGGTAGTGCCGGACCTCCCCCAGCGCCGGCCGGGCGTCCGGGCCGAACCTGGCGACCAGCTCGTCCGCCGCCGGGGTGCCCTGGAGGCGAGGCAGCAGCAGTTGCAGCTCCCCGCTGCGGCCCAGGCCGGTGTGGATGTCCAGGTGCAGCACCTCCGCCGCGCCCTTCGTCCACGCCGGGAGGGCCCCGCGGAGCAGCGGCTGGAGCGAGGCCGGCCCGGACCCGCCGTAGAACAGGCCGCGCTCGTTCTCGTACTGCCCGCCGCCGACGGCCTGCAGCAGGGGCCGGCGTCCCATCCGGGCCAGTGCCACGAGCGCCTTGGGCAGCAGCGGGTCCAGTCGGCTGGCCGGCCGTTCGGGGGCCAGCCAGCCGCCGACCCGGTCCCAGTGCGGCGGCGCGCCCCGGTAGGGCTCCCCGGCCGGCAGGAAGTTCCGGTTCAGGTCGATGTTGTCCTGCTCCACCCGGCGCTGCCAGGCGAAGCCGAACGGGTTGAGCAGGTGCACCATCACCAGCCGGGTGTCACCGCCGCGGTACGCCTCCAGCCAGGCCCGCTGGATCGCGGAGCCGGCGACGCCCTCGACGCCGTGCAGGCCGGAGGAGACGACGACGCAGCGCCGGGCGTCGGCGGGGCCGATCAGGGCGACGTCGACCGAGAGCTGCTCGCCGCCCGGTCCCAGCCCGCCGTGCGGGATCCGGTGCAGTTCGCCGTGGCGTTCCGCGAGCGCACGGAACGCCCCGGCGGCCGACGGCCAGTCGTACAGCCAGGTCATAGGAGCTCCCGAAGCAGGGTGTCGAGGTCGTGGTCGGGCCGGACGCCGAGTTCGGCGAGGCGGCGACGGCTCTCCGTGCTGTCGAGCCGGCCGCCGCGCGGACCGAGCGGTCCGAGCGCGCCGGCTCCGAGCGAGCCGCGCAGGTGGTCCAGGTACCGCGCCAGGGGGTGCTCCGGTTGGTCGGCGACGGCCGACTCGACGCGCCGCAGCCACTCCTCGGGGGCGGCCGCGGTCAGCGCCCCCGGCTCCGCCCCCGCGGCGGCCGCCAGTTGGGCGAGGGTCGGCGCGGCCTCCTGGTGGTGCCAGGTGCGCGGCGGCGTGCCCAGGGCGGCGGCGATCGCCTCGGCGGCCACCCGGCGCCGGACCACCGGCACGACGAGGTCCGCCGACTCGGGGTAGGCGCCGACCGCCAGGCAGCCCCGCACCAGGGCCCCGAAGTAGTCGTCGGCGCCCGGGCGGGCGTCGGGCACCAGCGCGACCCGGTGGATGTGGGCCCGGCCGCCGGCCGCCGCGAAGGACCTGACCAGGCTCTCCCCGACCCACTTGCTCTGTGCGTAGCCGGAGCGGCCCGGCGGGTCCGCGGGCGGGGGCGTGTCCTCCGGCAGCGCGGCCCGACCGTGCTCGCTGAAGACCGACAGGCTGGACACGTAGTGGAGTTCGGCCCCCCGGGCGCACAGCTCGAGCACCCGGCGGGTGCCCTCGACGTTCACCGGCGCCAGCGCGGCGTAGTCCTTCGCGAAGGAGACGTCGGCCGCCGCGTGCACCACCGTGCCGACGTGCTCCCGGAGGTCGCGGCCGAGCGAGTCCAGCCCGCCGGGCCAGGCGAACGCCCGGTCCGCGTGCGCCTCCAGGCCCTCCGCGCGCAGCACGGCGGCCAGTCGGGAGTCGGCGTCGCCCCGCAGGAGGCAGTGCACCTCGTGCCCGCGGTCCAGGAGTTCGGCCAGCAGGGCCGTTCCGAGCACTCCGGTGGCGCCGGTCAGCAGCACCGGGCCGGGCGAGGGCTCGGCGACCGCCCCGCGCCACACCGCGTCGGCGCGCAGCCGCTCGGTCAGCGCCCGGGCCGGGCCCGCGGGTCCGGCAGGATCTGCGGGTTCGGGCCGCAGGAGCGCGGCCAGGCCCCGGGGGGTCGGGTCCGCGAAGAACCGGCGGATCGGCACCCGCCGGCCGAGCTCCCGCTCGACCCGGCCGAGCAGCCTGATGGCGAGGACGCTGTCCCCGCCGAGGGCGAAGAAGTCGTCGTCCGGGCCGATCCCGTCCCGTTCCAGGACGGCGCGGACCAGGCCCAGCACCGCGTCCCCGACCGGGGTGCTCGCCGGCCGCTCCGACTCCGGCTCCGGCCCGGGATCCGGCTCGCGGTCGAGCGCCGCGCGGTCCACCTTCCCGTTGGCGGTGAGCGGGAGCGCGTCGATCAGCCGCAGCGTCCGCGGGACGTGGGCGTCCGGCAGCGACCGGGCCAGGTGGGCGCGCAGCTCGGCCCGGTCCAGCGTCGTCATTACGTGGGCGACCAGCTGCCGCTGTCCGGACCGGCCCTGCGGCGCGGTCACCGCGGCCTGGCGCACCTGTTGGTGCTCCAGCAGGACGGCCTCGATCTCGCCGAGCTCCACCCGGTGGCCGCGGACCTTCACCTGGCTGTCGCGCCGGCCGAGGAACTCGATCGTGCCGTCGGGGCGGTAGCGGCCCAGGTCCCCGGTGGCGTAGTACCGTTCGCCCGTCCCGGGGTGCCGCCAGAACGCGGCGCGGGTGCGCTCCTCGTCGCCCCGGTAGCCGAGGGCGACGCCGAGCCCGGAGAGGTGGATCTCGCCGGTGACCCAGTCCGGGCGCTCGTGGCGCCGGCCGTCGAGGACGTGCACGCCCTGGTTCCGCAGCGGGCGGCCGTACGGGACACTCGCCCAGTCCGGGTCGTACGCGCCGATCTCGTGGGCGATGGACCAGATCGAGGCCTCGGTGGCGCCGCCCAGGCTCACCACCCGGCAGCCGGGGGCGACGGCGCGCAGCCGGTCCGGCAGGGTGACCGGGATCCAGTCGCCGGAGAGCAGCACCAGGCGCAGCCCGGGCAGGTGCGTGCCGGTCGTCTCCAGGTGGCCGACCAGCATCTCCGCGAGGGCGGGGACGCTGTTCCACACCGTGATCCGCTCGTCGGTGAGCCGCTGCGTCCAGGCGGCCGGGTCGCGGGTGGAGTCCGGGTGGACCACGGCGCCGCCGGCCAGCCAGCTGCCGAAGAGGTCGAACACCGACAGGTCGAAGTGGAGCCCGGAGACCCCGAGGACGCGGTCCCCGTCCAGCCCGAAGCGGTCGCACAGGTCGGCGATGGTGTTCACGGCGCCGGCGTGTGTGATCTCGACGCCCTTGGGCTCCCCGGTGGATCCGGAGGTGAAGAGGACGTACGCGAGGTCCTGCGGGCCCACCGGGACGTCCGGCAGCTCGCAGCGCCCCCACCGGTCGGTGTCGTCCAGGGCGACAGTGCGCAGGCCCGCGCCCCAGTCGCCCGGTGCGACGGCCAGTTCGGCGCCGGCGGTCCGCAGCACGGCGTCGATCCGGCGCTGCGGCCAGGCCGGGTCCACCGGGACGAACGCGCCGCCCGCGGCGAGCACGCCGAGTGCGGCTGCGGCCTGCCGCCAGCCGTGGCGGGACTCGACCGCCACCGTGCCGCCGACCCGCAGCCCGGCGGCGACCAGGCGTGCGGCCACCGCCGATGCGGCAGCGGCGAGTTGACGTCGCGTCAGGACTTCTCCGTCGGGGGCCACCAGGGCCGGGGCGTCCGAGTCCGGGCGGCCGAGCCGGGTCTCCTGGAGCAGGGTCTCGTGGAGCAGGGCCGGGCCGGTGCGCGTCCAGCGGGCGTCCAGGGCCGCGGGCCGCAGCCGCGCCTGTTCGGCGGGGACTTCGGGGGCCGGTGCCCGCCAGCCGTCCTCCGGCAGCGTGCGCAGGGTCGCCTCGAAGGCCGCCATCATCGCCTCGACCACGCCGGGCCGGAACAGGCCGTCCACGAAGTCCCAGGTGCTGACCAGTTCGCCGGCGTCCTCCCGCACCTTGTGGTCCAGCCACACCTGTGAGGTCTGGGTGAGCGCGTACACCACCTCGCCGAGGCTGCCGCGGGCCGGTACGTCGAGGCCGAGCGTGCTGGTGAAGACGACGGGGAAGGTGTGCGGCCGGCCGAGCCGCCGTAGTGCGCGCACGCAGCGGACGGCGTCGCGCGCCCGCCCGTCGAGCGCCTCCCAGAGCCGGCGCTGCACGCCGGTCGCGAAGGCGCCCAGGTCCGCCGCCGGGGCCGCCCGGACGAGTCGGGCGCTGGTGAAGTCGCCCACCACGCGGTCCACTTCGGGGTGCAGCGGGGGCCGATCGAAGAAGGTCACGCTGATCGCGAAGTCCTGGTCCTCCGCCCAGGCGCCGAGGATCCAGGCGTAGACCGCGAGCAGGGTGCCGGCCGGGGTGAGGCCGTGGGCCGCGCCGGCCTCCCGGACGGCGCGCCAGGTGTCGGCGTCCAGTCGCAGCTCGCGGCGGTCGAAGCGGACGGTGTCGAGCCCGGCCTGGTCGACCGCCAGCGGCAGCAGCGGGCCGGCCGGGAACGTCGGCGCCAGTTCGGCGAACGCGGCGTCGTCGGCGGTCCGGTCCTCGGCCGCCAGGGCCAGCGCCAGGTCGCGGTAGCTCGGGCCGGGCGGGGGCAGCGGCCGGTCCTCCAGGAGCGCGGTCAGCTCGCGGGCGAGGAGGTAGACGCTGTGCGCGTCGGCGACGAGGGCCGGCACGCTGAGGTGGATCCGGGTGCGCTCCCTCAGCCGGGACATCCAGACCCGCACCAGCGGCCAGTCGGCCGGGTCCTGCCGGTGGTGCGAGCGGGCCTCGCGGCGGGCCCGCAGTTCGGCGTCGGGGGCGTCGCCGAGGTCCTCCACGAGGATCGGGAACTCGCCGGGGTCGGTGATCACCCGCTGGGTGCCGTCCGGTTCGAACACGGCGCGCAGCATGGCGTGGCGGTCCACCAGGGTGCGGATCGCGGCGGCCACCCGCTCGGCCGGGACCCCGGTGTCGATCTCCACGTAGCCCTGGGTGCCGACGCTGCCGAGCTCCAGGTCGTCCCGGCCGCCCACCCAGTAGGCCTGTTGGAGCTCGGTGAGCGGGAACGGCTCGGCGGCGGCGGCGGGGTCGGGCACCAGTACCGCGGCCGTGGCCGGGGCGGGTTCGGCGCCCCGCAGCGCCGCCGCCAGGGTGGCCACGGTGGGGTGGTCGAAGAGGGTGCGCAGCGGTACCCGGACGCCCATGTCGTCCTCGATCCGGCGGCAGAGCGCGATGGCCAGCAGCGAGTGTCCGCCGAGGGTGAAGAAGTCGGCGTCGGCGTCGGGCACCGGTGTGCCCAGCACCTCCTCCCAGACCGCCGCGAGCCGGAGCTGCGCCGGGCCGGTGAACGCGCCGGCGGGCAGCGGTGCCCATGCGGTGGCGGCGAGGGCGGCGCGGTCGAGCTTTCCGTGCCCGGTCAGCGGCAGTTCGGGCAGCAGGATCCAGCGCGAGGGCAGCAGGTGGGCCGGGAGGGCGGCCGCCAGTTGGTCGGACCAGGCGCGGGCCCGCGCCTGGTCCGCCTGGGCGGCCCGGTCGCAGCCCGCGGCCGGGACGATCCAGGCCTCCAGGCCGTCGTCCCGGTGCCGGCAGGCGGCCGCGCGGACGCCGTCCAGGGCGTGGAGCGCCGTCTCGATCTCGCCGAGCCGGACGCGGTGGCCGCGGACCTTGATCTGGTCGTCGGAGCGGCCGAGGTAGACCGTCCGGCCGTCGGGGAGCAGCCGGGCGAGGTCGCCGGTGCGGTAGCCGTCGGCGGTGAACGACGGGTGTCCCGGGTCGCCGAGGTAGCCGGCGGCCAGTCCGGCGCCGGTCAGCACGAGCTCGCCCGGCTCGCCGACGGCGGCGCAGGCGCCGGTCGCGAGGTCCCGGATCCAGGCGCCGGTACCGGTGATCGGGCGGCCGATCGTCGGTTCCGCGGGTTCGGTGTAGTCCTCGAAGAAGGCGTTGGAGGTGCTCTCGGTCGGGCCGTAGAGGTTGCACACCCGGTCGACCCGGGAGAGGAGGGCGGGCAGCAGGTCGGGTGCGAGCGCCTCCCCGCCGAGGTTGACGGTGCGTACGGTGGCGGGGAGCGGGCCGGCGCCCAGCAGGGCCCGGAGGGCGGAGGGCACGGTGTAGACGAGGCTGACCGGGGCCGGCGGCGGGCCGTCCAGCAGGGCGGTCAGGTCGTCGACGACCACCACCGAGCCCGGGCCGGCCAGCGGCACGTAGAGGCCGAACACCGACATGTCGAAGCGGATGGGGGCGGTCAGCAGCGCACCGCTCAACTCCGCGTCGGAGTAGGCCGTGCGGGCCCAGCCGATGAGGGCGCGGACGCTGTCGTGGCCGACGGCGACCGGCTTGGGCACCCCGGTCGACCCGGAGGTGAAGATCACGTAGGCGAGGTGGCGGCCGGACGGCCGCTCCGTACGGGGCGGGCCGCTCTGGGCGGGTGCCAGCCGGGGCACCTCCACCTCCGTGTCGGCCACCGCGAGTGTCACGTCGGCCAGTTGGAGCTCGAGCCGGCGCCGGGCCGCGGGGGTGCGCGGGTCGAGCGGGACGGCGGTGCAGTCGGCCCACAGGATGCCGTAGAGGGCGACCAGCATGTCCGCTCCCGGCCGCACCTGGACGCCCACCCGGGTGCCGGCCGGTACCCGGGAGCGGATCGCGCCGGCCAACCGCTGGGCGGCGTCCAGCAGTTCGGCCCGGGTGAGGCTGCCGTCCGGTCCGCTGACAGCCACCGCGTCCGGCGCCTCTGTGGCGTGCCCGGCGAACGCGGCCAGCAGGTGCGGGCCGGCCGAGTAGCGCGGCCGGCCGGCCTCGATCCGGGCCGGCGGCCGAGCCTGCGGGCCGCTCAACAGGGCGTCCAGGGCGGTCCGCAGGGCGTGCACCAGCCGCTCGGCCTCGGCCTCGCGGATCAGTCCGGCGTCCACCTCCAGCTGGAGCGAGAGGCCGTCCGGGTGCTCCGTCGCCACCAGCGTGAGCGGGAAGCGCGCCCGCCCTCCCGGCAGATCGATCCTGGTCCAGCGCACCGGGCCGCCGGAGCTCACCGCGGGCAGGTTCTGGTGCAGCAGCGCCGCGTCCAGCAGCGGATCGGCGCCGGCCTGCCGCGCCCGCCCGTGCCGGGCCGCCAGCCGGGCGTACGGCACCGCGTGGTGCTCCAGCGCCTCCCGGACCTGTCGGCGCAGTTCGCTCAGGCCGCTCAGGCCGTCCAGCCCGCTCTGGCCGCTCGGGCCGCCGTCCGCGCCCAGCCGGGCGCGGAACGGCAGCAGGTTCACCAACGGGCCGACGACGCCTTCGAGTTCGGGCCGGTCGCGGTTGGCGTGGTGCAGACCGATCAGCAGGTCGTCCTGCCCGGACACCGCGCCGAGCGCCTGGGCGAAGGCGGTCAGCACCACCTCGAACGCGGTCGAGCCTGAGCCCCGGCACAGGGCCCGCAGCGCGGCCGCTTCCGCGCCGTCGAACGGCACCGGGTGGACGGCGCGCCGGCCGTCCGGTACGCCGCCGCCCAGGCGCGGGCGCGGCGGCAGGTCGCGCAGGGCGGCGTCCCACCAGTCCTCCTGGTGCTTCAGCTCGCCGCGCTCCTCGCGCGCGGCCTGCCAGGCCGCCCAGTCGCCGGCCTGCAGCGGGGCCGGGCCGGACGAGCCGTTCAGCAGTTCGCCGGCGAGCACCACCGTGGAGCTGCCGTCGGCGACGGCGTGGTGGCAGGCGAGCAGCAGCACCCGGTGCCCGCCGCTCACCTCGAAGAGCACCGCCCGCACCAGCGGGGCCTTGGTGAGGTCCACGCCCTCGTCCAGGATCCGCCGGGCCTGGCGCAGCGCCTCGGCCTCGTCGGCCACCGGCCGCACCTCCAGGTCGACGGTGGCGTCCTGCTCCACCACCTGCACCACCCGGCCGCGCCGCTCCTGGAGGGAGGTGCGCAGGGCCTCGTGCCGGGCGGACACCTGCCGCAGCCGCTCCCGCAGCTCGGCCGGGTCGAGCGGGCCCTCCAGACGGACCAGGGTGGGGATCATCCACGTCCCCGGTGCGTCGGAGAGCTGGTCGAGCACCCACAGCTGCGCCTGGAGCGGGGCGGCCGGGAGTTCGGCGGAGCGCGGTCCCGAGCGCCGCGCCGGCGCCTCGACCAGCTCGCCCAGGAGTTCGACGCCCGCCAGCACCTGCTCGTCCGGCACCCCGAAGTCGATCAGGCAGGCGACCTCGTCGGCGCCGGCCTCGGCCAGCTCGGCCAGCCGCTCGCGGCACCGGTCGAGGTCGCCGACCAGCCCGCCGGAGCGCACCATCCGCTCGGCGGACCGCCGCGCCAGCGCCGTCACATCGGCCTCGGCGGGCCGCAACCCGCGGTCCGCGCCGCGCGCGTGGGCCTGTTGCAGCACCAGGTTGCGGCGCGCGTACGCGGTGTAGGCCTCGGTCGCGCTCTCGCGCGCCTCCTGGTCGCCGGCGCCGACCAGGGTGTGGGTCATCACCGTGACCCGGCCGCCGCCACCGCCGGCCCGGCGGTAGCGCGCCGCCCGCTCGGCGAGTTCGTCCAGGGACTTGTAGTTGAGGTTGGTCAGGACGTGGTGCCCGGCGGCGCCCGCGAGTTCGAAGGTCTCCGCGGACTGCGCGGTGAGCCAGAGCGGCACCCGGCCCTGGACCGGTCGCGGCCAGGTCCGGACGGCGAGCATCTCGCCGTCCGGGCCGGGGAGTTCGACCTGCTCGCCCGACCAGAGCCGGCCCAGCAGGTCGATCCGCTCGGCCAGCCGCTCCCTGCGGTCGCGGTAGGCGTCCGGGGCGAGCACGAAGTCCCGCTGGTGCCAGCCGGAGGCGATGGCCAGGTCCACCCGGCCGCCGGAGAGCTGGTCCACCACCGCCCACTCCTCGGCGACCCGGACGGGGTCGTGCAGCGGCAGCACCACGCTGCCGGCCCGGAGCCTGATCCGGCGGGTGCGGGCGGCCAGGAAGGCCGCGAGCACGGACGGGTTCGGGTAGACGCCGCCGAACTCGTCGAAGTGCCGTTCCGGGGTCCAGACCGCCTCCAGGCCGAGCTCGTCGGCGCGGACGGACGCCTCCAGCATCAGCCGGTAGGCGGCGGCCGGGTCCTCGGCCCGGCCGGCGAAGAAGAACAGGCTCAGGCCCGGCCACCGGCGGGTCGGCACGGGAGCCCGGTCGGGGCCGTCCGAGCGCCAGTCCCGCCGGGCCCGCGGGATCGGGCCGGCGGCCGCCGCACCGGGGGCGGCCGCCAGCGCGGCGGCGAGGGCGCGGGCGGCGGGGTGCTCGAAGAGCAGCTGGAGCGGGACCCGGCGGGACAGCCGGGCCTCCAGCCGGCCCGCGATCCGCAGCGCGTCGAGGGAGTGGGCGCCGAGTTCGAACAGGGCCCGGTCGGGATCCACCGGGGCGCCGACCACCTCCGCGAAGACGGCGAGCACCGCCTCCAGCTCCGGCTCCAACGCAGGCTCCAGCACTGGCTCCGGCGCGGGCTCCGGCGACCCGATGGCCGACCCGATGGCCGGCCCCGACCGCAGGGCGGCACGGTCGACCTTGCCGTTCGCGAGCAGCGGCAGCCGGTCCAGGCAGTCGACCCGGCGCGGGAGGAACCCGGCCGGCAGCCGGGCCGCCAGCCCGCGCAGCAGCACGCCCGGGTCGAGCGTTCCGGGCGTCACCCAGGCGTGCAGCCGCACCTCGGCCCCGTCGCCCACCGCGAGCACCTCGGCGGCCGTCACCCCGGGCAGGGCGGCCAGCGCGGCGCGCACCTCGCCCGGTTCCACCCGCACGGCGCCGATCTGCACCTGGTCGTCCCGGCGCCCCAGCACCTCGATGCAGCCGGACGGCCGGCGGCGGCCGAGGTCGCCGGTGGCGTAGCTGCGGCCGGCGGCCGTCGCGCGGAACGCCCCGGTGTCGTCGCCGAGGTAGCCGCGCGCGACCGCGTCGCTCGCCAGGACGATCTCCCCGCGGGCCCAGGGCGCGTCGTCGCGCCGGCCCTCGGCGTCGACGATCCAGGCCTCCGTGCCGGCCACCGGCAGTCCGGCCGGCACCGGGGCCGTGCGGGTGCCGCGGTCGGCGAACCACTGCAGCCCGGTGCTGCTCTCGCTCGGACCGTAGCCGTTCACCAGCACGCAGCCGGCGGGGGCGGCGGCCTCGAACAGGTCGAGGTCGGAGGGCAGCAGGCCCTCGCCGCCCAGCACCACCAGCCTGATCCCGGCGGGCAGCCGCTCCTCGGCCAGCAGCCGGAACAGGCTCGGCGTGGTGTGCAGGACGGTGGCGCGGGGCAGGATCCGCTCCCGCAGCTCCCGCAGGCCGTGGCGCCTGGGCGAGCCGAGGAGCAGCGTCGCGCCGACGGTCGCCGCCGCGAAGATGTCCATCACGGCGGCGTCGTAGGCGAAGGACGCGGTCATGCAGAGCCGGTCGCCCGGCCGCAGCCCGATGGCGGCGGCGTACCGCCGGGCGTGCGCGTACACCCCGGCGTGGGTCTGGACGACGGCCTTGGGGCGGCCCGTCGAGCCGGAGGTGTGGAGCAGGTAGGCGGTGGTGTCGGGCGCCGGCGGCGCGAGGTCCGCCGGGCCGGACGGCTCCTCCGCCGGCCCCGGGTCGACGATCCGCGCGCCGGCGTGGGCGATCCGTTCCCGTCGGCGCGGGTCGGTGCCCTCCAGCGGTACGTAGGGCCGCCCGGCCAGGACGCAGCCGAGGATCCTGGCCACCGTCCGCGGGTCGGTGTCGCCGACCAGGGCGACGGGGCCGGGCTCCCCGGTCGCGACCGCGCGGGCGAACTCCCGCGCGGTCGCCAGGACCCGCTCGGCGCTCCAGCTCTCGTCACCGTCGTCCACGGCCGGGCCGGCGGCCAGGATCGCCTCGGCCAGGCCGTCGGCCTGCGGGGGCGCCGTGTGCACGCGGGCGCGCAGCCGCTGCTGGGTCAGCCGCTCCCGGCGGCCGAGCAGTTCGGCACTCTCCTGGTCCATGCCCTCGGCGAGGTCGACCAGCCAGGCCGCCAGCCGCTCGCCCAGGGCGTCGAGCGCCGCGTCGGTGAGGCCTCCGGGCGGCGCGGCCAGCCGCAGTTCGATCCGCTCGCCGGGCACCACGGCCACCACCAGCGGGACGTCCGCCTGCTCGTGGACGGTGACGGCGCGGACGGCCAGCGGGGAGTCCTCGATCACCGCGCGGTCGAGCGGGTAGTTCTCGACCACCAGCACCGACTCGACCGGGCCGAGCCCGGTGGAGCGCGCGACCTCGTCGAGCGCCTGCCAGCCGTGCCGCCGGTCGAGGGCCAGCTCCCCCTGGAGCCGGGTGAGGAAGGCGTGGACGCTCTCGCCCGCGGCGAAGTGCACCCGGCAGGGGACGGTGTTGACGAGCATGCCGACGATCCGGTCGGCGCCGGGCAGGTCGGCGGGGCGGCCCGACACCAGCGAGGTGAAGGTGACGTCCTGAAGGCCTCCGGGCTCCGCCAGACAGGCCGCCCAGGCGGCCGCCGCCAGCGTGCCCAGGGTGACCGCGCGGGGGCGGCACAGCTCCCGGACCAGCTCGGACTCCTCGGCGCCCAGCAGGATCCGGCGCTCTCCGCCGCCGCCCCCGCGCTCGCCGACGACCGGGGCCGTGGCCGCACCCGCGAGCCGGGCGCTCCAGTGGGCCCGGGCGGGCTCCGGGTCGGCGGCCCGCAGCCAGCGGACGAAGTGCGCGAACGGCACCGCCGGCGCGGCGGGATCGGCCCGCCCGTCGAGCGCCGCCCGGTACCCCTGGTCGATCTCGGTCAGGATCCGGCCCAGGCTCCAGCCGTCCAGCAGCAGGTGGTGGAAGGTCCACACCAGGACGGCGGAGTGCGGCAGCAGCACCAGGACCAGGCGGAACAGCGGCGGACGGGTGAGGTCGAAGCCGCGGGCGCGTTCGGCGGCGGCGAGCGCGTCGAGATCGGCCCCGCCGCCGTCGCGCCGGTCCTCGACCCGCCAGTCCTCGACCCGCCACGGCGGCGCCGCCTCGGCGTGCACGACCTGCTGCGGCTCGGAGAGGCCGGCGTGGTGGAACGAGCTGCGCAGCACCGGGTGGCGCCGCGCCAGTTCGGCCCACGCCCGGTGGAGCGCGTCCGGGTCGGGCACCGCCCCCAGGGCGATCCGCAGCTGTTCGACGTACGCCCCGGAGTCCGGCTCCAGTACCGCGCGCACCAGCATGGCCTGCTGCAACGGGGCAAGCGCGTGAATGTCCTGAATCCTAGTCATCTGTCTTCTCCAGGCCGGCCAGCAGCCGCTGTAGTTCCTGATCGTCGAGCCCGCTGTCGGGGAAGTCGTGGGTGCTGGCGGCGGCCCGGCCGGTGGTGGCCAGCAGCCGTGTCAGCGCCTCGTCCAGTGCGGCCAGCCAGCTCTCTCCGTCGCCGCGGTGACCGAGTTCCACCTGCAGTACGCCGTCGCGGTGGAAGAGCGTGCAGCGCCGTTCGTTGGGCCGGGGGAGGTCCGCCGAACGCAGCGGGAGCCCGGCCGCCCGGACCAGTTCGAACCGGTCGGAGGCCTGGTCGTCCAGGCGGCCGAGCGGGTTGACGGCGAGGGGGGTGGAGCCGCCGGAGGCCGCGTGGGCGGCGCCCAGCGCGAGGCCGCCCTCGGGCATCGCCCGGAGCAGGCCCTTGACCTGGACGAGGACCTCGGCCGGTGTCCCCGGCCGCAGGGCCAGCGGCACCAGGGTGGTGAGCCAGCCGACGGTGCGGTTGAGGTCGACGCCCCGCAGGCTGCGGCCGTGGCGCTCCAACTCCACCGCCCAGTGCCCGGTGGAGGCGCCGTCGGCCCAGGCCGCGGCGGCGAGCAGCAGCTCCTCCCGGGTGCAGCGCAGGGTGCGCAGGGCCGCCGCCGTCTCCTCCTCGCCGGCCTTCGGGAAGGCCCTGGTGGTGACGAGGGCCTCGCCCTCGGTGCCCGCCGCGGGCGCCTGCGCCACCGAGGGCGGCTCGGGGGCGGGCAGGGCGGCCACCGCGTGGCACCAGGCGGCGTACCCGGTGGCCTCCGGCACCAGCTCCGGCCGCTCGCCCGCCTCCAGCGTGTCCAGTGCCTGTTCGAGGTCGGCGACCAGGACCCGCCAGGACTGCGCGTCCACGATCCAGTGGTGGGCGCAGAGGACGAGGCGGCCGGGGAGCAGGGTGGCGCGCAGCAGCGGCCCGTCCGGCGGGAACCCCCGGCAGGCGTCCGCGACGCTCCCGCCCTGCTCGACCAGGTGCCCGCCGCCGCTCTCCGCGCCGAGGGTCGAGGCGAGCACCGGGTGCGCCGCCACCACCGCGGCCAGCGCCCGGTCCAGCGCCGCGGCGTCCAGCGGCCGGAGCAGCCGCAGGACGACCGCCTGGTTGAAGTGCCCGGGCAGGCCCCTGGCCGTCAGCCAGGTCCGCATCGGTCCGGGCGGTACGGGCCCCTCGGGCAGCGGCTGCTGCGGCTCGGCGGGGGCGAGTTCGGCGCCGATGCCGCCGAAGGTGGCGTCCCGGGCGATCGCCGCGACGGGCAGCCTCCAGCCGGCCCGGGCGACCTGCGCGCACAGGCGCAGCCAGGTCACCGAGTCGCCCCCGGCCATGAAGAAGTTGTCCTCCGGACCGGTCGGCGGGGCGCCCAGCAGTTCGGTCCAGGCCTGGGCGAGCACCTCGGAGTCGGTGGGGAGCGCGGCGCGCACCGCCGGGTCCGCGGGTGCCCTCGGCAGCAGGGCGGCCCGGTCGACCTTGCCGTTGGCGGAGAGCGGGAGCGTGTCCAGCAGCCGCCAGGCGTACGGCACCATGTACGGCGGCAGCCGGTCGGACAGGCCCCGGTGCAGCTCCTCCTCGGTCGGGCCGCCGGGGGCCACCACGAAGCCCACCAGTCGGCGGTCCCGCTGCGGGTCGCCGACGGCGAGGACCACCGCCCGTTCCACGCCGGGCAGTTGCTCCACCGCGTGCTCGATCTCCCCCAGCTCGACCCGGTAGCCGCGGATCTTCACCTGGGAGTCGTCCCGGCCGAGGATCTCGATGGAGCCGTCGGGCAGCCGGCGCCCGAGGTCGCCGGTGCGGTAGCGGCGCGCCCCGTCGTGGACGGGGAACCGTTCGGCGGTGCGGGCCTCGTCCTGCCAGTACCCGTCGGCGAGGCCGCGTCCGCCGATGAAGAGCGCGCCGGTGACGTGGACGGGGCACGGGCGGAGGTGTTCGTCGAGCACCTCGAAGGTCTGGTTGGTCAGCGGCCGGCCGTAGGGGATGCTCGACCAGGCGGGGTCGACCTTCTCGATCCGGTGGGCGATCGACCAGATCGAGGCCTCGGTGGCGCCGCCGAGCGACCACTGCCGGGCTTCGGGCGCGACGGTGCGCAGCCGGTCCGGGAGCTGGAGCGGTATCCAGTCGCCGGAGAGCATGACGGTGCGCAGCGCAGGGAGCGGGACGGCCGGGTCGGCCTCCCAGGCGTCGACCAGCATGCCCATGATCGAGGGCACCGAGTTCCACAGCCGCACCTGGTGGGTGTGCGCCGTCGCGGCCCAGTCGCGCGGGTCCGCGCGGTCGCCCGGGTAGACGACCGCCGCGCCGATCCGCCAGCTGCCGAAGAGGTCCCAGACCGACAGGTCGAACGCGAACGGGGAGACCGCGAGCACCCGGTCCCGGTCGGTCAGGTCCATCCGGGCCGCGATGTCGGCGAGGGTGTTCACCGCCGCCTCGTGGCGGATGACGACGCCCTTGGGGCGGCCGGTGGTGCCGGAGGTGTAGATCAGGTAGGCGGTGTCGGCCGGGTCCGGCAGCCGGCGGGCGCGGCCGGCGGGCAGGGTCTCGAAGGCGATCGCGCCGGGGCGGGCGCCGTCGAGGTCCAGCACGCAGTCCGGCAGCGCGTCTTCGAGGATCCTGTCGACGCGCTCGGCGGGCTGTGCGGTGTCGACCGGGATGTAGGCCGCCCCGGCGAGCACGACGCCCAGGGCGGCGACGGCCTGGCGCCGGCCGTGCGGCAGCAGGACGGCCACCCGGCCGCCGGCCGGCACGCCCCGGGCGAGCACGGCGGCGGCGACCCGCTCGGCCTCCTCGACCAGCTGGGCGAAGGTCAGGGACCGGTCGGTGTCGATCACCGCGAGGGCGTCGGGCGTCCGGGCGAGGGTCGCCAGCACGCCGTCCGCCAGGGTCTGCGCGAGCACCGGTCCTTCGGTCGCGTTCGCCTCGTCGATCAGCCGGCGCTGGTCCTCGGGCAGCAGCTCGGGGGCGGGCGTGCGCCAGGAGCCGCCGGCCAGCTCGGCCAGCAGTACGGTCCACGCCCCGAACATGCCGTCCAGCACCTCCGGCCGGAACATCTCCTCCACCGCGTCCCAGTTGAAGTGCAGTTCGCCGCGGTGCTCGTACACCT
This sequence comes from Kitasatospora sp. NPDC052868, assembly GCF_044547105.1. NCBI lineage: Bacteria > Bacillati > Actinomycetota > Actinomycetes > Kitasatosporales > Streptomycetaceae > Kitasatospora > Kitasatospora sp. NPDC052868. The sequence goes on from NZ_JBITZW010000012.1 coordinate 46,984, forward strand.
GGAGGTCCAGCCACACCTGCGGCGTCTGGGAGATGCCGTCGACCAGCTCGCCGAGCCAGGCCCAGTCGAAGGCGCGGCCGAACCCGGGCGCGGTCAGGGCGCTGGTGAACACCACGGGCAGGCCCGTCGCGTCGAGCCGCCCGGAGCGGCGGGCCGACGCGCGGGCGAGGTCCACGCCGGAGACGGAGCCGTGGGCCAGCTCCTGCCAGAGCCGGGCCTGGACGTCGCGGGCGTGCCCCTGGAAGTCGTCCCAGCGGCAGGCCATCGCGTGCGGCAGCACCGAGGTGAAGTCGCCGAGGATGCGGTTCACGTCGGGGTGCACCGGCAGCCGGCGGAACACGGTGACGTTCAGCGCCAGCCGGTCCTGGGCCCCCCAGCGCGCGAGCACCCAGCCGAAGGCGGCCAGCAGCGCGGCCGACGGGGTGACGCCGCTGTCGGCGGCCCGCCGGCGGAACGCGGCCCAGGCCGTGTCGTCCAGCCGGCCCTGGCGGCGGACGAAGCGCGAGCCGGTGCGCTGGGCCAGCGGCAGCCGGGGGGCCTCCGGCAGGCTCTCCAGCTCGCCCCGCCACCACTCCAGGTCGGTGTCCTTGACGACGGTGTCCACGCTGAGCACGTAGTCGCGGAAGGTCAGCCCGAGCTCCGCCAGCTCCTCCCCCGGCCGCTCGTAGAGCTCCCTGAGCTCGTCCACCAGGACCACCCGCGACCAGGCGTCGCACACCCAGGCGTCGATCCCGACGTGGAGCCGGACCTCGTCCGGGAGCAGGCTGGCCCGGACTTCGATCAGCGGCCACTCCTCCAGCGGGCGCACCCGGTGGCCGAGTTCCTCCCGCCACCGCCGCACACCGGCCTCGGGGTCCGTCTGCGGGCGCAGGTCCTGGACCCGGATCCGGAACGGCGGCGTCTGCGCCAGCACGTACTGCCGCCCGTCCTCGGTGGCGACGGTGCGCAGCGAGGGGTGCCGCTCGACGAGCCGTTGGAAGGCCTGCTCCAGCCGCTCCAGGTCGAGGCCGGCGGGGCAGCGCAGCTCCCGGTAGGTCTGGGCGGCCGCGCCGCCGAGCTCCAGGAAGTCCCGTCGCCCGACCCAGTACGCCTCCTGGACCCTGGTCATCGGGAACGGCTGGTGGGCTTCGTCCGGCGCGCGGACCAGCTCGGGCGGGTCCGCCCCGGCCGGGCCGGAGGCCGAGGGCAGCCGGCGGGCCAGTTCGCGCGGGGTCCGGGCGGCCAGGACGTCGGCGAGCGGGACGTCGCGGCCGAGTTCACGGGCGAGCGCGGCCACCAGTTCGAGGGCCTTGAGCGAGTGGCCGCCGTGGACGAAGAAGTCGGCGTGCATGTCGAGGTCCGGCTCGCCGAGGACGGTCCGCCAGACCGTGAGCACGGCGGCCTCCAGCGCGTCCGCCGGCGGTTCGGCGGCGGCGGGCGCCGCGGGGCCGGGCGCGGGCAGCGAGCGCAGGTCGACCTTGCCGTTGGGGTGGACGGGCAGCCGCTCGCAGGCCACGGCGAGCTCGGGGACGAGGGCCCGGGGCAGCCGGTCGGCCAGCTCCGCCCGCAGGTCGTCCCAGCCGCGGTCGGCGGCGAACCAGGCGACCAGGCGGTGGTCCCCGTCCTCCCCCGGCTCGGCCCGGACGGCGGCCTGCCGGACTCCGGGCAGGCCGCCGAGGAGGTCCGCGACCTCCTGCGGGTCGACGGCCACGCCGTGGACCTTCACCTGGCGGTCGCCGCGCCCGAGGATCTCCAGCGTCCCGTCGAGCCGGGCCCGGCCCAGGTCGCCGGTGCGGTAGACCGGCTCCCCGCTGCCGAACCGGTCCAGGACGAACCGCTCCGCCTGGGCCTGCGGCGCGTTGGCGTACCCCCGGGTCGCGAAGGGCGTCCTGAGGACGATCTCGCCGGACTCGCCCAGGCCGCACGCGGCGCCGGCCCGGTTGACCAGCGTGACCGCGGTCTGCGGCAGCGGCCGTCCGATCGGCTGGACGCCCAGCGGCGGCCGCTGCGGCACCCGGTGGAACACCTTGGTCTGGGTGGTCTCGGAGGGGCCGTAGAAGTTCAGCACCTCGTAGTCGCCGGGGAAGTGCCGCCGGAACCGCTCTACCAGCGCGCCGCTCAGCGGCTCGCCGGCCAGGAAGACGCTGCGCAGCGCGGGCAGCGGGGTGGGCTCCGCGGTCGCCAGCCAGGACCGGGCCAGCGTCGGCACCAGGTGCAGCCTGGTCACTGCGCGGGCGGCGAGCAGCGGCACCACGTGGTCGCCGCCGACCCGCTCCGGGTCCTCCAGCAGGTGCAGGACCCCGCCGGTGCCGAGCGGCTGCCAGAGGTCGCGCAGCGCCATGTCGAAGGCCAGGTTGGTGAGCAGCACGAAGCGGTCCCCGCCGTCGACGGCGAACTCCCGCCGCTGCCAGTCCAGGAAGTGGCCGAGGCCGCGGTGCGTCCCGACGATCGCCTTGGGCGCGCTCGTCGTCCCGGTGCTGAAGACGACGTACGCGGGCGCGCCGGGGTCGGCCGCCACGGCCCGGCCGGGCCGGGTGCCGATCTCCAGCACCCGCCCGAGCGCGGCGTCCCGGGCGTCCCGGCCCTGGGCGCGGAGCACCAGCGCGGCTCCGGACTCCCGCACCATGGTGGCCAGCCGTCCGGCCGGGAGCCGCCGGTCCAGGTGCAGCACGGCGCCGCCGGCGAGCATGGTGCCCAGCGCGGCGGCGACGGTGTCGAAGCCGGCGCTGCCGAGCACGCCGACCACGTCGCCGGGGCGCAGGCCCGCCTCCTGGAGGGTGCCCGCCGCCGCCAGGGCCCGGGTCTGCAGCTCTCCGTACGTCCAGGTGGACGCGCCGCGGCGCAGGGCGGTGCGGTCCGGGTCGACGGCCATCACCGACGCGGGCACCGAGGGGACGTCGGGCCGGGTCAGCGGCGCCGTGAGCAGGGGGAGTTCCCGCTCGGCCCGGGCGGTGCGCAGGGACCAGCCCAGGCACGGGGTGTCGGCCGCGGCGAGCAGGGCGTCCAGGGCGAGCTGCACCTGGTCGGCCAGCTCCTCGGCCATCTCGTCGCCGAGGTAGGAGCGCCGGCGCAGCAGGTGCAGCCGCAGGCCGCCGTCCTCCACCGCGGTGATCGTGAGCGGGGCCTTGGCCTGCGGCGGGCGGCTGTCCAGCGAGGTACCGAGCACGGTGAGGGCGCCGACCCGCTCGGGTACGTGCAGGTGGTCGAAGACCACGTCGACCCGGGCCTGGTCCCCGGGCAGGCCGAGTCGGCCCGGCAGGGCCTCCAGCGGGACGGACGAGTGCCCGCGCAGCTCCTGGAGTTCCGCGGTCAGCCGGCGCACCAGCTCGGTGCCGGTGACGCCGTCGGGCAGGTGCACCACCGCGCGCTGCACGGAGACCAGGCAGCCGACGGTGCGCGTCCACGGCGGGGTGCGGTTGGCGAAGGGGATGCCGACGGCGACCTCCTGCTGGCCGCTCAGCCGGCCGAGGACGACCGTGACGGCGGCCAGCACCAGCACGGCGGGGGTGGTGTCGAGCTCGCGTGCCAGCCGGCCGAGGGCCTCGGCGCCGTGCAGGCGGCGGGAGGTCAGGCCGGCCTCGGCGCCGCCCGGTTCGGCCCAGGGCAGCGCGGTGCGGCCGGCCGAGAGCCGGTCGCGCCAGAAGTCCAGGTCGGCGGCGTCGTCACCGGCGGCCAGCGCCTCGCGCTGGGCCTGCGCCCAGGCGAGTGCGGACGGCGGGGCCGGCGGCAGCGGGCGGCCGGCCAGCAGGGCGTCCAGCTCCTCCAGGAGCACCCGGATCGACCAGCCGTCGACCACCCGGTGGTCCCAGGCCAGCTCCAGCCGGTCCCCGCGGAGTTCGGCCGTGAACGGGTGCCCCGCCGCCGGGTCGGGCCGCCCCGCCGGGGCGCTCCACGCCGTCCGGTGCTGGCGGCCGTGCTCGTCGGGGCCGGCCGTCGCGAGCCCGGGGTGACGGCGCACCAGCTCGGACAGGGCCAGGTCGACGTCCGCGCCGGCCGGCACGCCCACGGTGATCCGGATCGCGGGCTGTGCGTCCGGGGACAGCCGGGAGAGCAGCCAGAGGCCCTCCTGCTGGAGCGAGAGCGGCGCGCTGTCCGGCTCGGGCGGGGCGGCGGCGCCCCGGGGGGCCGTCCCGATCAGCCCGGCCTGGGCGCGTAAGGTGCCGGCCGCGAGCAGTTCGGCCGGCGTGATCCGGACGCCGAAGCGGTCGGCCACCCGCACGGAGAGCTCCACGGCCAGGACGCTGGCCCCGCCGGCGGCGAAGAAGCTCTCGTCGGCGGAGCGGACCTCCGCTCCCAGCAGGTCCCGCCACAGCTCCGCCAGGGCCTCCTCGACCGGGCCGTCGAGACCCGTGCCGTCGAGACCCGAGCCGTGGCGGCCTGGGCCGCTCGCGGCCGCCGTCCACCGGTGGCGGACCGGCAGCTCCCCCGCCGCCCAGGCGTCCCGGCAGGCGGAGCGCTGGAGCTTGCCGCTGGTGGTCCGGGGCAGGGCGCGGCCGCGGACCACCAGCACCTCGTCGGGTTCGAGGGCGAGCCGCTCGCGGAAGGCCCGGCGGACCGGCTCGACGGCCTCCCCGGCGGACCGTCGCACCTCCACCGCGACCACCAGCCGCTCCCGGCCGTCGCCGCCCGGCGCGGCGAAGGCGCAGGCGGCCAGCACCCCCTGCGCGCCGGCCGCGATCTCCTCCAGGTCGGCCGCGTGGTGGTTCTCCCCGCGCAGGATCACCACGTCCTTGGACCGGCCGCGGACGTACAGGTCGCCGTCCCGCAGCTCGCCCAGGTCGCCGGTGCGCAGCCAGCCGCCGCGTCCGTCGGCCGTGTGCGCGTCGAACGACCCGTCCCCGGGCCGGCCGTGGTAGCCCCCGGCCACGCTGGGGCCGCGCACCCAGATCTCCCCGACGCCGTCGACCGGTGTGCCGTCGCCGTCGACGATCACGACCTCCTCCAGCGGCCGGCCGCAGCTCACCCCGGCCGCGCCCGGCCGGGGGGCCGTGCCGACCGGGTGGGAGGCGACCAGCAGCGTGGACTCGGCGAGCCCGTAGCAGGGCGTCAGCGCCTCGGCCCGGAAGCCGTGGCCGGCGAACGCGTCCGCGAACCGCTCCAGCGTGCGGGGCGAGATCGGCTCGGACCCGGTGAAAGCCACCCGCCAGCGGCTCAGGTCGACGCCGGCCAGCCGGGCCGGATCCACCCGGTCGGCACTCCAGGCGTACCCGAAGTCCGGTCCGCCGCTGGTCGTGACGCCGAAGTCGGAGACGGCCCGCAGCCAGCTCTCGGGCCGGCGCACGAAGTGCTCGGGGGCCATCAGGACGGTGTGCAGGCCCATCCGCAGCGGGTGCAGCAGCGTGCCCACCAGGCCCATGTCGTGGAAGAGCGGCAGCCAGCCCGCGACCACGTCGGTGTGCCGCTGGTCGAAGGCCCGCTCGATCGCGGAGAGGTTCGCCTCCAGGTTGGCCGTGCCCACCCGGACGCCCTTGGGGGCGGAGGTCGACCCCGAGGTGTACTGGAGCACCGCGAGGTCGGCGGGCTCCACCCGGAGGTCGGGCTCGCCCGCCAGGTCGGGCACCGCCGCGTCCGCGAGGTCGAGCCGGCTGAGGACCAGCCCGCACCCGGCGTCCGCGACGATGCCGCGCAGCCGGTCCCTGGTCCGGGCGCCCTGGTCCGCGGGGGCGGGCACCGCGACCCGGCCGGCCAGCAGGACGCCGATCAGCGCGGCTACCAGCTCCGGACCGGTCGGCAGGGCGACCAGGACCGGGTCGCCGGGCGCGGTGCGGGCGCGGACCTGTCGCGCCACGCTGCCTGCCCGGTCCATCAGTTGACGGCGGGTCAGGGTGAGCGGTCCGGTGTCCGGCGACAGGAGGGTGGCCGCAGGCGCGTCCGGTGCCTGCTCGGCCAGGGCGACAGCCCGGTGGAGGAACGTCACGACAGTCTCCCAAGGCAGGTGCGGGTGATCCGGTCGGCCACGGCCGGCACGTCGAGGACGGCCAGGTGCCCGCCCGGATGGCGGTGGAAGGCGGTGGCGCCGCGGGTGAGGGCGGCCCAACCGCGCCAACCGTCCTCGTCGAGCGGGTCGTCCACTCCCACGAACACGTCGAACGGGATGTCCAGCGGCGGACCGGTCGGCGCCCGCACGCTCGCCGCCAGGGCGAGGTCGCCGCGCAGCGCGGGCAGGAACAGCGCGAGCGCGCCCGGGTGGTCCAGGACCTCCGGCGGGACGCCGCCCCAGAGCCGGGAGGCCGTCCGGGCCAGCTCGGTGTCCCCCAGCGCCAGCAGGTCGTTGTGGCTGCGCGGGGTGCCGGGCGCCGTCTCCCCCGAGAGGACGAGCGCCCGCGCGGCGCCGGGCACCGCGGCGCACAGGCCGTGCGCCAGCGTGGCCCCCAGGCTGTGGCCCAGCACCACCAGGGGCATCGCGGGCAGCGACCGCAGGGCCCCGGCCAGGGCGTCGACCGCCTCCGCCGCCGAGGCCGGCGCGGGCTCGGCCAGCCGGTTCTCCCGCCCCGGCAGCCTGGCCACCCGCACCTCGACGTCGGCGGGCAGGCCGGCGGCCCAGCGGAACCACACGGCCGTGCCGCTGCCCGCGTGCGGGAGGATCACCAGCCGCCTGGTCGCCCCGGGCCGGTCCGCGGCGGGCAGCCAGAGGTCCGGGTTCATCCGACGGCCCGGATCGTCCGGCGCCCGTCCAGCGGCCAGCCCGCCCGCAGGCGGCTCGCCTCCAGGACGTCCCGGGCGACCAGGCGCCAGGCCTCGGCGCGCGGCACCCGGGCGATCGCCAGCCGCTCGCGCATCCGCTCGGTCTCGAAGGCCAGGACGTCCGGCGGCAGCGGCACCCCGCCGGGGTCGATGACGCGGACGGCGCCGTTCGTGTCCCGGCCGGTCAGCAGCCGGCCCGCGTTGTACCGGCTCGGTGAGAACGGCACGTCCAGCACCCCGGTGGCGAACGCCTCCTCGACGCAGCCCCCGACGTCCCCCGGGCGCAGTGCGAGCACCGCCTCCAGCAGGTGCCGGGCGGTCCGCTCGATCCGGTGCGCCTCCATCCCGTCGACGGCGCCCCGGTCAGCTGCGGCCCGGTCCGCTGCGCCCTGGTCCGCTGCGGCCAGCTCCAGGCCGGCGGCCGCCAGGGCCAGCCCGCGCGCGTTGTCGCGGACGTCCGGGATGCGCAGCGCCTCGGCCGGGGTCTTCACCACCACCCGGTCCGCCCGGGCGAGCGCCGCCGTCCGGGCCGACTCCCGGATCAGCTGCTCGGCCTCCTCCCGGTCGGCCGGGAAGGCCCCCATGAACTGGTGGAACACGGTGGCGACCCGCACCCGGCCGCCGCGCCCCAGGTACTCCCGCCCGAGCCGTCCCATCACCTCGACGGCCGCCACGTCCTGGGCGCGGCTGCCCTGTTCCGCGTAGGCCAGCGACACCGAGCGCACCCCGGCCCCGACCGCGAGCAGGCCCTCCAGGATGTTGGTGCAGATCGCGAGCGCCGGGGGGATCAGGGTGGCGGTCAGGGTGCCGAAGAACTCCCGGTCGAGCACCACCCCGAGCTCCGCGTACCGGGCGGTGAGCTCGTCCACGTAGCGCCAGCGCGCCAGCGACACCGCGAGCGGGAGGTCCGCGTAGTACGGGATGTTGTAGCAGATCGGACCGCCCTCGAAGGCCGTCACACCGCCCGCGTAGCTCACCTCCGCCAGCAGCCGCGGATCGCGGGCGCTGTGGCGGGTCTGCAGCGGCACCGGGCAGGCCGCGCTGATCCTGCGCAGCGTGTCCACCCCGTGGTTGACGACCGGGAACCCGTTGAGCGCGCCGCCGTCCCGGGCGACCTGTTCGACCTCGGCGTAGCGCCCGTCCCGGGTCAGCGAGTCGACCTGGAAGGACAGCACCTCCGCGCCCGCCGCGTACAGGTCGGCGAAGAGCTCCTGCTGGTCGTCGCTTCCGCGCACCCCCGAGCGCGGGTGCAGCAGCGTCCGGGCGGCGCCGCCCTGCAGCAGGGCGAGCGAGGGCCGCGCGGCGAGCACCTCGGCGTTGGCCTCGATGTCGCGCGCACCGGCGCCCGTCGGCCACTGGGCGAGGACCTCCGCCCGGCCCGCCGGGTCCGGGCCCGCACCGCGCCCCGGGCGGGGCGGGGGCACCGCGGGGGCCGACGGGCGCGGCGGGGGCACCGGAGGGACGGACGGGCGCGGCGTACATCGGGCCCGGCCGGCGAGGTCCTCGGCGAGTGCGGCGACCACCTCGTCGGTGTCGACGAAGCCGCCGTACACCCGCGCGAACCCGCGGGCCAGCAGCTCCCCGGTACGCCCGGCGACCGCCGGGAGCCCGCCCAGGTACCAGAGGCACCCTCCCGGCAGGGCCTCGACCTCGCGCAGGTAGTACTCCGCGTGCCCGTCCATGTTGGAGATCAGGACCGCGTCGCAGTCGTCCGCCATCGCGGCGAAGCGGGCGAAGTCGTTCTGGATGCCGAGGTCCACCACCCGGAAGCCGGCCGCCTCCAACGCGTTGCGGAGCACGAAGAGGCCCACCGAGTGGGAGTCCGCGCCCAACCCGCCGAGCACCAGTGTCGCGCCCTGGGCCGCGCCCTTGACCATGCCCTGCGCCGTGCTCTGAACCGTGCCGTGTCGAGCCACTTCGGACACTCGCCTCTCATCGTCAAGACCCGCTGCTGTCCGTGCACGGCGCGCTGCGCACCGTTCTGTTCCGCGCTGTTCTGTTGGGTTTCGCCCTGCTCTGTTCTCGGCTTCGCTAGTTGGCTTCGCTTCGTCGGGCGCTGCTTTGTTTCGCGCTGCCCGGTGTTTCGGGGGCCGGGCCGGAATGCACGGCACAGCGCCCGAACGGGCAATTCGGATTCGGGCGTGCGGGATCGGCGAATTCGACGGCGGAACCGCGCCGAATTCACGACGGAATCGCAGGGGAATGCAGGCGAAACGGCGGGAGACCCGCCGATCGCACTGGCATGGAATCGGCCGCGGCGGCGCAGCCGTGATCGCGCGCCGGCGGCAGGCGGAATACGTGGGCGGCGGGATCCCCGTATCCGCGGAAAGGGGTGACCCGGGGATTTCCCGAGCAGTGGCGCCGGGCAGGCCGGGATCCGGGCCGAGCAGAGCCCGGGCGGTGCCGGGCCCGCCCGGCAGGGGCGCACCGGGCGGGGGGCGATAGACGAGGCGGGCGGCGGTAGGCGGGGTTGATGGCGAGCGGTGGGCCGCGGGGCCGGGCGGGGCCCGCGGCCCGGTCAGGCCGCGGTGTCGGCCAGCGAGACCAGGCCTCCCGTCGGCACCTCGACCACGACGGTGCCCCGGCCGAGTTCGAGCCGCCCCTCCCAGAGCACCTCCCCCCGCGCGTTCCGGACGGTGGCGGAAACGTTTCGGCGCGGACCGCCGGAGAGGGTCACCTGGCGGTCGGCATCGGCGTTGGCCAGCAGGAACTCCGACCACCCCGCCGCCGGGACGTCCACGACCACCGGCGCGTAGCGGGCGACCACCACCGTCCGGCCGTCCCCGGCCCGGACGACCGGGTAGCCGAGCTCGGGGCGGGACGGCACGAACTCGCCCTGCTGGAGCACCTCCGCGTACTTCCGGAAGAATCCCAGCCAGAACGAGACCGCCTCGATCTGCTCCGGGGTCTGCTCCGTCAGGTCGACCGAGATCTGCGGCACCGAGAACAGGACGCCGATCAGCTGCGCGGCGATCTGCTCGGCGCTCTCCTGCGGGTGCCACATGACCATGTCCGCGTGCACGGCGAGCGGACCGGCCGTCAGCCGCAGATCGATGGTGCGCCTGCGGTTCTGCGTCGTGGACAGCGGGCAGTCGACCGCGCGCACCATGGTGGCGTACGGCCAGAAGCCGTGTCCGACGTAGGGCTGGCGGCTCTCCAGCAGGACGGACCCCCGCACCTCGGACGCCCGCGCCACGATCTCGCGGAGCAGCTCGGCCACCGCCTCGCCGACGTCGGCGAAGTCCGCGTCGGGGCCCGCGGGCGGCGCGCCGACGGAGCTGAACCGCTCCAGGAAGTCGAACTTGAACCCGTCCATCCCCCACTCCGCGATCGCCCGGACGGTCGTCTCCACCAGGTGCGCGCGGACCTCCGGATAGCGCGGGTCGACCACGATCGCGCGCAGCGGCTCGACCCGCTGGAGCGCGTAGGGCTGGAACTTCTCCCAGACCGAGCTCTCCTGCCCGACCAGCGGCAGGCCGTACCAGAGCAGGTACGCCATGCCCAGCGACCGGACCCGCGCGACGTGCTCGGCGGTCTCCGGAAGGGACAGCGGCTCCCAGTCCCCGCAGTGGCCGAAGGCGCGGGCACGGTCGGTGGTCATCCACCCGTCGTCGACGATGATGCTGTCGCAGCCGATCCGCTTGGCGAGGGCCGCCTGCCGCTCGATCCGCTCCGGCGAGACCTCCTGCATCAGCGCGTACCAGGTCGAGTAGACCGGCATCCGGGCGACGTCCGGTATCCGCCGGTCGCTCCCCGGCCACCAGCCCACCAGGTCCTGGAGGCAGCGGGCGAAGTGCCGGCCGGACCGGTCGATCCGCAGCCGCAGCACCTTGTCGGACTTGACCCAGAAGCGGAAGTCCCCCGTCGCCTCGACCACCCCGCTGCCGATCACGGCCTCCGCCTGCACCGCCGCGAACGCGCACAGGGCCCGGTCGTGCTGCCCGATCAGGGCCGCGACGGGCGCGCCGCGGACGAAGGAGACCGGGGTCGGCGCCGCCCAGGCCGTGGGCAGCCAGTAGGCGTCGTTGTTCGTCGGCGTCCAGTAGGCGGTGGCCCCGGTGCAGGGGATCCGCCACTCGACCCGGACCTCCCCCTCGCCGCGGACCTCCAGTTCGAGTACTCCGTTCCCCACGTCCACGGGCCCGGACTCGGTTCCGATGATCCGCAGGTCCAGATCCCCCACCCGGATCTCGTGCGGCACGTCGGCGACAGCCGGGGCGTACGGTTCCCACACCTCGGTCATGCGGCTCCAATCCCTTGTCCCGTGAGCGCTCACGTGAGCTGTCACGGGTCATGCTCGTCGATCGCCGCAAGCAAAGTCAAGGCTCCATTTCGCGCCGGTAAACCCACCGGTGAGGGCACGGATAAACTGTCCGACGCTGCGGCAATCGCGGCGAAACCGACCTTCAGCGAGGAGAGCGCGAATGTCCCCGTCGTCCGCCAAACGGCCCACCATCGAGGACGTCGCGCGGGCCGCGGGAGTCTCCCGGCAGACGGTCTCCCGCGCCATCAACGACAAGGGCGAAATCGACCCCCGGACCAGGGAACGCGTCCTGGAGGCGGCCCGCGCGCTCGACTACCGGCCGAACCGCTTCGCCCGCGGCATGATGCGCCGCGACACGCTCACCCTGGGCATGATCCTCCCCAACCTGACCAACCCGTTCTTCCCCGAGGTCGCCGACGGCGTCATGCACTCGGCCGAGGCGGCGGGCGCCCACGTCGTCATGGTCGCGACCCGGGCCACCGAGGAGGGCGAACTCGCCGCCCTCGACCTCATCGACCGGCAGACCGACGGCTTCGTCGGCTACCTCCACCACCCCGCCGCACTCGCCAAGGCCCGGCGGCTGGGCATACCGTTCTCCGTCTTCGGCTGGGAGGCCGAACTCCCCCCGGAGACCGGGCCCTTCAACCGCGTCGACATCGACTTCCGGGACGGCGCCGGGCAGATCCTGGCGCACCTCACCGCCCGCGGCCACACCCGGATCGGCATGCTCGACCTGGGCAGGGACCGGCCCCGCAGCCCGCGCGGCCTGCTCTTCGGCGAACTCGCGGCGCCCCTCACCCCCGGGGACCACACCACCCGGATCGTCGGCTCGGGCAACTCGATCGCGGGCGGGCAGGAGGCGATGGGCCGCCTCCTCGACGCCCACCCCGACACCACGGCCGTCATCACCTACAACGACGTCATGGCGGTCGGCGCCCTCCTCGAACTCGAACGCCGGAACCTGAGCGCCCCGCAGGACTGCGCCGTCGTCGGCTGCGACGGCCTCACCCTCGCCGAGATCACCAGCCCGCCGCTGACCACGCTCCACATCGACAAGAACCTCCTGGGCGCCCTCTCGGTGGAACAGGTAGTCGCCCAACTCGCCGACCCGGCCCGGCCGGCGGCCCACGCCCTCGTCCGCCCCGAGCTCGTCGTCCGGGCCTCCAGCTGACCGCCTTCGCCCGACCACGCCACAGCGGCCTGTCCGGTTGTCGTCGTGCCCACGCCGTAGTGCCGCGGACGGACCTCGCGTAGCCTGCCGATATGCGGTACGCCGGTTCCGCCCAGGACGCCACGGCGTTGTGGGACATCGCCACCCCGTCGCGGCCCGGTCGGCTGCCGGGGGTCGCCATGGCCGGATTCCGCTCCCGGACCGCCGACTTCGTCGAGCTGGGCGTGGTCCCGTACCCGGCCGTCACGGTGGCCGTCGACCTGGGCGACGGGCTGTTCGGCGAAGTCGGCTGGAGCCGTAAGCGGCTGTGGTCGCGGTTCCGCGCCCAGATCGGCCTCACCCCCAAGCAGGCGGCCCGGCTCGTCCGTTTCGACCATGCCGCCCACCGTCTCGCGGCCGGGCACAGCCCCGCCCTGGTGGCCGCCGAGACCGGCTACGCCGACCAGTCCCACCTCCACCGGGAGGTGCTGGAATTCGCCGGGGTGACGCCCGGGGCCGTGGCGGCCGCGCCCTGGCTCGCGGTCGACGACGTCGCGTGGACCGCCCCCGGATACCTGTCGGCGACCTGAGGCACCCCGCCTACCCTCCGAGCGGCAACCTCCGGCCGGCCGTGAGGCGGTCGGTATCATGCGGCCGGGGGTTCGTCTGCGTCCGGAGGGGGACGGTCGGTGGGTGGTTTGCGGTTCGCGGTACTGGGACCGGTACGGGGGTGGCGGGACGGCGGCGAGCTCGCGCTGGGCTCGCCGCAACAGCGGAGCCTGCTGCTCTCGCTGCTGCTGAGGGCCAACCACCCCGTGTCGGCCGGTCAACTCGTCGACGACCTGTGGGGCGAGGAGCCGCCCGCCAAGGCCACGGGCGTGATCCGGACGTACGTCCACCGCCTGCGCCGCATCCTCGGGCCCGCCCCGCTGACCTCGCTCGCCGGCGGTTACCTGCTCACCATGGATCCCACCGGGCTGGACATCCACCGCTGCGAGGAGCTCGTCGGCGCGGCGAAGGAGCTCCGCGCCGCCGGGGAGCACGCCGGCGCCGCAGCCACCCTCCGCTCCGCGCTGGCCCTCTGGCAGGGCGAGCCGATGTCCGGGCTCTCCGGCCCCTATGCGGAGCGCCAGCGCGGCGAGTGGGCCGAACGCCGGGTGACCGTCCTGGAGTCGTGCCTGGAGGCCGAGGTCGAGGCCGGACCGTCCGGCGAGGCCGTCGCCGAACTGACCGCGGTCACGGCCGAACACCCGCACCGGGAGCGGTTCTCCGAGCTGCTGATGCTCGCCCTCTACCGCACCGGACGGCAGGCCGAGGCCCTGGGCGTGTACCGCGCCACGGACCGGTTGCTGCGGGCCCAGCTCGGCGTCGCCGCCGGACCGGGCCTGCGCGAGTTGCAGCGCCGGATCCTGGTGGCCGACGCCACCCTCGCGGCGCCCCCGCCCCCGCCGCCCCGGCCCGGTGGCGCCGCGGGCCGCCTGCCGCACCAGACACCGGTCCGGCCGGCCCGGGCGCCGGTGCGGCCGACCCAGGTACCGGCCGACCTCGCCGACTTCACCGGCCGCGAGGCGCAGGCCGAGGCGCTGCGGACCGCCCTGCTCGCCCCGCACACCGTGCCCGTGGCGACCGTGTCCGGCCTGGGCGGTGTGGGCAAGACGGCCCTGGTCGTCCATGTCGCGCACGGGCTGGCCGCCGACTTCCCCGACGGCCAGCTCTACGTCGACCTGCACGGGACGGACGGCCGCCCCGCCCTGCCCGAGGAGGTGCTGAGCGCCTTCCTCCGCGCCCTCGGCGTGCCGGCGGACGCGCTGCCCGCCGGGCTCGCCGAACGCTCCGCCCAGTTCCGCTCGCTGCTCTCCGGCCGCCGCGTGCTGGTCGTCCTCGACAACGCCCGGGACGCCGAACAGATCAGGCCGCTGCTGCCCGGCCGGCCCGGCTGCGCCGTGCTCGTCACCAGCCGGGCCAGGCTCGGTTCGCTGCCCAACGCCCACGTCGTCGTGCTGCCGGCCTTCGCCCCGGAGGAGGCCCTCGACCTGCTCGGCCAGGTGGTCGGCGGGCAGCGGCTGCAGGCCGAGGCGGACACCGCCGGGGAGCTCGTCCGGCTCTGCGGCCACCTGCCGCTGGCCGTGCGCATCCTCGCCGCCCGCCTCGCCTGCCGGCCGGACTGGACCATGGCCCAGCTGCTCGACAAGTTGTCCGAGAACCGCCGCCGCCTGGACGTGCTGCGCACCGGGGACCTCGCCGTCGAATCGGCGTTCCGCTTCGGCTACGACCAGCTGACGCCCGACCAGGCCCGCGCCTTCGGTCTGCTGGCGGTGCCGGACGTGCCCGATCTGTCGCCGGGCGCGGTGGCGGCGGTGCTCGGCCTGCCCGAGCACGAGGCCGAGGAGCTGGCCGAGTCGCTGGTCGACTGCTCGATGCTGGAGACCGCGCCCCCGGACCGCTACCGGTACCACGACCTGCTGCGCACCTTCGCCCAGCGGCTCACCCCGGATCCGGCGGCGGGCTCGGGAGGGGCGGGCTCGGGGGCGGGCTCGTACCCGGATGCGGTGGCGGACCCGGATGCGGTGGCGGACCGCCCGGCCGCCGTCCTCACCCGTCTGGCGGTCCACCACCACGCCGGCACCGTCGCGGCCCTCGGCCCGTCCGCCACCCGCGCGGCCCTGTCCGGAGCCGGTGCGCCGCAGGCCCCCGACGCCCGCGCGGTGGCGCGCGGTCGCGGCGAGTTCCCCGGCATCGGCGCCCTGGTCGGCCAGTACGCCGGGCTCCCCGCGCCGGACCGGCTCGATCTGGTGGCCGAACTGCTGCTCGGGTGCAGCCTGTTGTGCGAGACCGGCCAGGCCACCCGGCCGCTCGGGCACGCGGCCAAGGTCCTGCTCCAGGCCGCCGTCCGGCAGGGCGACCGGACGTCCGAGGCCAGGGCCCGGCTGGTGCTCGGCCGGCTGCTCACCGAGGTCGGCTCCGAACCGGCCGCGCTCGGCGAGCTGTTCAGGGCCCGCGACCTGTGCACCGCCCACGACCTGCCGGGGCCGCTGCTCGCGCTGTCCCACGCCTCGCTGGCCGCCCTGTTCGTCCAGGTCGGCCGGCCGGGCGATGCCGTCGACGCCTTCACGGCGGCGATCCCGGTCTGGGAGCGGCTCGGCGACCGGCGCTCGGTGGCGGTCGAACTGCTCAACCTGGCGGGCGCGTTCACCGAGCTCGGCCGGTTCGAAGCGGCGGTCCGCGTGGTCGATCAGTCCCTGCTGATCTGCCACCAACTCGCCGACCACGAGCTCCAGGCGCTCGCCCTCGACTCGCTGGGGACGATCGCCCACGACCGCGGCGAGTTCGAGCTGGCCCTGCGCCACCACCGTCGCGCCCTGGCCCTGTTGCGGCCGGACGACCGGCGCCGGACGGGCCGCACGCTGCTGCGGCTCACCGAGTCGCTTCGAGCCGTCGGCCGCAGCGCGGAGGCGGTGGAGGCGGCCGACCGGGCGGTCGAGGTGCTGACGCTCGACGGCGACCGCCGGGGGCGGGGGCTGGCCCTGGCGGCGCTCGGTGACGCGCTCGCCGACGGCGGCGCCACCGAGGAGGCGGCCCGGGCCTGCCGGTCGGAGGCCTACGACATCCTGGCCTCCATCGGCTCCCCCGAGGCCGACCGGCTGCACGCCCTGATCGGCCTCGGCGGGCCCGCCGGCCGGCCCCGCCGGCAGTGGCCGTCCTGGCTCCCGGCCTGACCGCCGGGCGGGCTCCCGGCCTGACCGCCGGGCGGGGGCTCCCTCCAACTGCCCGGGTGACCAGGCTCAACCGGCGCTCCGACGGCTGCTCAGGACAGCGTCCACACCTGGTTGTCCGCGTCCGAGCAGGCCGACATCCGGGCCCACTGGGCGATCCCGTCGGACGTCAGGCACCCCTTGGTGAAGGCGTTGACGATGTGGTGGCCGCCCGGCACCGGCACGAAGGACCAGATCTGGTTCTCGGCGCCCGGCGGGTTCGACCAGATCTGCACGGACCCGGTGCGCCAGTCCAGGTCCAGCACCTTGGTGAAGTTGCTGGAGGCGTTGCGCAGGTAGTACTTGCCCTCGGCGACCTTGTCCAGCCGCCAGGTCTGGGCCAGCGTGCCGTTGATGAGGTAGGTGCCGACCAGGTTGCCGTCCCGGTCCGCGGAGCTGGAGTTGTCCAGCGCGCCGCCGGTACCGGTGATCTGCACCAGGGAGGGCAGCTGCGGCTTCGGCGGCTGGGTGGGCTGCGTCGCCGTCGCGGACGGCGTGGGCGTGGCCGTCTCGTGCGGGGTGGGCTGGGCCGAGGGGCTGGGGGTCGACGCAGGCGTGCCGGTCTCCTGCCCCCCGGCCGGCGCGGCGGGGGAGGGATCCGGCGCGCCCGGCCGGACGGGCGCGACCACGGGCGGCGCGGGCGGCGCGGCGTCCGGGCCGCCGGCGGACCCGGCGGAGGAGGGATCCGGCGCACCCGGCCGGACGGGCACGACCGCGGACGGCGCGGGCGCCGCGGTGTCCTGGCCCCCGGCGGACCCGGCGGACGACGGGTCCCCCGGCCGGACGGGCGCGGCCGGGGTCGGTCCGGCCGACGGATCGGGCCCGGGCCCGGGTGTGGGGCTCTCGCCCGCGCCCGGTCCGGCCGACGGCGCCGAAGCCGCCGCCTGGACGGGCTGCTGTCCGGCGAGCCTGCGGTCGGTCGCCGCCTGCACGGGTACCCCCGGGCCCGCGAGGCCGACCGGCGGCGCGGCGACGATGTCCGGTGCGCCGTCCCGGTCGGGCGGGATCACCGTCGCTCCGGCCGCCCCGGCCACGCAGACCAGCGACAACGCCGTCACCCCGACCAGCCCGCGCAGGCGCAGCCGGGCCCGCGCGGCGCGTCCGGCGGACGGCCGGGGCCGGACCGGGGCCGCGGGCACCGGCTCCCCCGCCCGGACGATGGCCTTCTCCACCGCCGCGGCCATCGTCGCCGCGTCGGACCAGCGCTGGCCGGGCTCCTTGGCCATCGCCCGCTCGACCAGCGCCCACACCGGCGCGGGCACGCCCTCGGGACGCGGCGGCACGGGCGTCGTCAGGTGCTTGAGGATCACCTCGAGGGCGGTCTCCCCCTCGAACGGCAGCCGTCCGGCGAGGCATTCGTAGAGGACGACGCCCAGCGCGTAGAGGTCCGCCGAGGCGGTGACCGTCCCGGTGGAGGCCTGTTCCGGCGCCTGGTAGGCGGCGGTGCCGAGCACCATCCCCGGTACGGTCAGCCGGGCGTCGCAGCCGGGCCGGGCTATGCCGAAGTCCGCGATCACCGTCCGGTCGGCGCGGACCATCAGGTTGGCCGGCTTGATGTCCCGGTGGACCACGCCGGACTCGTGCGCGGCCTCCAGCGCCTCCAGCACCTGCAGCGCCATCCGGAGGGTCTCCGCCACCGGCAGGGCGCCGCGGCGTTCCAGCACGGCGCTCAGCGGCTCCCCGTCGATCAGCTCCATGACCAGGTAGCCGACCGAGCGCAGCCCGTCCGCGGCGCTGTGCCCGTAGTCGTACACACCGACGATGCCCGGGTGCCGCAGCTGCGCCATGACGCGCGCCTCGGCGTGGAAGCGCTCGGCGAAGCCGGGCTCGTCCAGCAGGGCCGGCTTCACCACCTTGACCGCCACCCGGCGGCCCAGGACCTCGTCCTCGGCGAGCCATACGTCGCCCATCGACCCGCTGCCCAGCCAGTCCACCAGCCGGTAGCGGTCGCCGAGTACGGTGCCACGCATGGTTCTCCCTGAATCAAGCCCGAGGACCGGTGCGCATCCGCGGACCGGCCCGGTTCCCTGGGCGCGCCCTGGTCCGGGGCGCCGTCCGCAGATCATGGCACCGACAAATAACTAATGACTTGCCATCATATGAATCCCGCCGAGCCCAGACCATTTCCCGCCCCTACACCCCCACCCCGGCCGTCCCCAACGGTGGTCCAAGCTCGAAAAAGGGCCGGGCGGCCCGACGGGTACGTCGGACCACCCGGCCCTGGTCTACTCGATCACTCCCCGGGGAAGTGGCCTCCTGGTGGGGTCAGGTGCACTGGATCTTCTGGCAGTTCGGCGTCGGGATCCTGTGCTGGACCCCCTGCTGCCACTGCAGACGCGGGATGGAGGCGGCCAGCGCCAGGATGAGGTCGAGCGAGGCCTGCGCGAGGTTGAGCGGAATGCCGGCCGCCGCCAGGGCGCGGTCGTCGACCCACCAGATCGTCAGGGTTCCGGACGGGTTGACCTCCAGCCAGGCTGCGGTGTGGCCCTCGGTTCCGGAGCCCCAGCAGACCCGGCCGCCGTCGCCGTAGACGACGAAGTTGCCGTCCTGCTGCATGGTGGCCCGCCGGCCGCACCCGGTGCTGCCCGGTGCCGTCCACGCCACGGCCGAACTCGTCTGGCCGGTCCAGTCGCTGACCCAGCTGTAGACGAGCTCCAGCGTGCCGTCGCCCTTCATCTGCAGGGTGGTCCACTGGTCGGCGTTGCCGCTGGTGATCGCGGCGCCGCGGCAGAGGTTCCAGCCCTTCCACATCCAGCCGCCCCGCTGCTCGGCGCCCTGCGGCTGGCTTCCGCAGTTGTCCGGCTGCGAGCCGCCACCGCCGCCGGTGTTGCCGCCGGGAAGCGCGGGCCAGGTCAGCTCGGGGTGGCCCTTGACGGTCGGCCACGGCAGGCCCTGGTAGCCGGGAACGGTACGACCGGCGCCCGGAACCACCGGGTCCGCGGGCGCGCAGGGCACGGACAGGTTCCACTTCTGCGCGACGCCGCCGTCACACGGCCTGGCGCCCAGTCCGGTGGACTGCTGCCCCGCCATGGTCAGGCACTGCTGGTCGGCCGCACTGACGAGGCTGAACCCGCCGTCGTCGGCGTTCTTGAACGTCCACTGCTGGTCGGCGCTGCCGTTCGGCCTGCCCGCGGCGTCGTTCCGCAGCGACGACACGGTGGTGTTGTGGCTGTACGGATCCTGCTGCAGAACGAGGCCCGGGGCGAGCGCGCTCTCCAGCGCGAACAGGCCGGTCGACACCTCGCGCAGCCGCCAGTCCTGCGAAACGGTGCAGTTGCGCGAGAACGCCTGGACCGCCGTGCCGCTCGACGGCACGCCGCCGCGCACGTCCAGGTTGAAGGTCGGGCTGTAGGCCGAGGCCGAGGCGGTCAGCTGGTACGTCGCGCCGTCGAGCGGCCGCGGGCTGCCGCCGGAGGTGCCGGGCGCGGCGGCGGGAGTCGTGCCGCCGCCGGACGGCGGGTCCGTCGACGCCGTCCGCGTCACCGCGCCGGTCGTGCCGGCCAGCGCGAGCGACCGCACGGCACCCGGCACGGCCGCCGCCGCCGTGGTGGGCTTCGCCGGGCAGCTCGGCTCCTCGGTCGGGGGCTTCTTGAGGCACGCCTCCCGGTCCGCCGCTTGGGGCGCGATGACCACGACCCGCGCCTGCGGGCCCCAACCGAATTCCAGCAGGCCCGGCAGGGAGTCCCGGGGCGGATCGACCGCGCTCCTGTTCGGAACGGTCTCCAGCATCTGCATCGCTCCAGATGCCTCCATGCCGTTGGCCGTACGGACGAACTTCTGGGTCACCTTCGTCGCGGACACGATGAAACTGCCCGGTATCTTTCCGACCGCGGCCCATTCGTACTCCCCCAGAGCGCTGGAGGGGACGTTCTGGTACTGGGAGGAGATGTCGAAGAAGCGCCTGTCAGGGCGTATGACGTAGACCCAACCCGTCTTCTCCGCCGTGCTGGGCCCGTCGTCGGTGCCGACCTGGGAGAATCCGCTGTGCAGCGCGGCGAAGCGCTTCGCCACACTCATCTCGGACGTGGTGCTCACGTAGCCGGAATTGGTGGTGCTGTGCCCGGATGCCGAGTCGCCCGTGACATGGCGCGGCACGGAGTAGTCCGACACGCCCACCGCCGCGCCCTTCGCGGTGAAGCCGTCGCGGAAGATCGTCTCCGGGTCGACCCCTTCGGCTCTCCAACCCTCTTCAGGAGCGTTCCCGTCGGTCTTGTCGCTCCGCAGGTTCAGCCCCACCCCGCGATACACGAATTGGGGGAGCTTCGTGCTCGTGTCGAGGCACGGATGCAGGTACGGCGGTGCCTCGACCGCCTGCGCGGCCGGCGCGACGGCGCCCAGCAGAGGCAGCGTCATCACCCCCGAAATCGTCGCGGCCACCAGGGACCGGAGTCTGGAACCGAAGAAATCCCGGCGCATGGGCGTCGGGAACCTCACCTTCACAGGAACATGCAGAACAATCCGGGCCGAGACGGCCGCGGGCTCGCACGAACGTAGAGAGAGGTGATCAACAACGCGTGTACGCCGCGTCAAGGCCTGCCCGACCGGCCGCGCGGCCCGGAGGGGCCGGCGGCGCAGTGTGGCTGCAGGGGGCGCGTGTGGCGTAGGTGGCGCGTGTCGCAGCAAGCGGCGCGCCGCCGCTCGGCGGGGGGCTTGGCGGTTCCAGCGCGGACGACAACCGGCAGAAAAAAGGAAAGGCAAGGAGATACGTCTCTCCTTGCCACTCTCAACGTATAACCCACCGGGGGGCTTGCGGCAAGACCCCGGTCACCGCGCAGAATCCTTGGCCGAGGCCACAACCTGCGGAAATGAGGGCACGACGTGCGGGTGCTGTTGTCGACACACGGGGGACGCGGTGACACCGGTCCGGTGTCAGCCGGTCCGGTGTCAGCCGGTCCGATGATGGGACCGGCAGTGCAATCGGCCGGTGGGGTGCGCCGGGACACCACGGCCGCGGAGGTAGCGCGATGACCGGGCAGTACGTGCTCGACCTTCGGGAGGTCGACCGGACGCAGGTCGCGATCGTCGGCGGCAAGGGCGCGCACCTGGGCGAGCTGTCCCGGATCGAAGGCACCAGTGTGCCGGCCGGCTTCTGCGTGACGACGGAGGCCTTCCGGCGGATCATGGCGCAGGCGCCGTCGATCGACGATCGGCTCGACCGGCTGTCCCGCCTGGACCCGGACGACCTGGAGGCGGTCCGCACGCTCAGCGCGGAGATCCGCCGGACCATCGAGGCGATCGCCGTCCCGGGCGATCTCGCGACGGCGGTCACCGACGCGCTCGCCCGGCTCGGCGGGCAGGCCGCCTGCGCCGTCCGGTCCAGCGCGACGGCGGAGGACCTGCCGACGGCCTCCTTCGCCGGCCAGCAGGACACCTATCTGAACGTCGTGGGGCCGGCGGCGGTCCTCAGGCACGTCAGCCGGTGCTGGGCCTCGCTGTTCACCGAGCGGGCCGTGGCCTACCGCCGGCGCAACGGCATCGACCACCGCACGGTCCGGATGGCCGTGATCGTCCAGCGGATGGTCTTCCCCGATGCGGCCGGCGTCCTGTTCACGGCCGACCCCGTCACGGGCAACCGGCGGACCGCCACCGTGGACGCCGGCTTCGGCCTCGGCGAGGCCCTGGTCTCCGGCCTGGTGAACCCGGACGTCTTCAAGGTTCGCGACGGAGAGGTGATCGCCAGGACGATCGCCACCAAACCGCGCGCCCTCCACCCCCGCCCGGCCGGCGGTACGCACGAGGTGGCGATCGACCTGCGGCGGCAGGAGCAGCCGGCCCTGACCGATGCCCAGGTGGTGCGGCTGGTGCAGCTCGGGCGACGGATCGAGGCGCACCTCGGCCGCCCGCAGGACATCGAATGGTGCCTGGTCGACGACGACTTCCGGATCGTCCAGAGCCGGCCGATCACCACGCTGTTCCCCGTCCCCCAGGCCGCCGACCAGGAGAACCACGTCTACGTCTCCGTCGGCCATCAGCAGATGATGACCGACCCCATGAAGCCGCTGGGGCTGTCCATGTGGCAGCTGACGGCGATGGTGCCGATGCACGAGGCCGGCGGGAGGCTGTTCGTCGACGTCACCGGACGCCTGGCCTCGCCCGCGAGCCGCGCCGGCCTGCTGGACCTCGTGGGGCGAGGCGATCCGCTGGTCAGGGACGCGTTGGAGACCGTCCTGGACCGCGGCGACTTCGTTCCGTCGCTCCCGGACGCCGGTCCCGCAGGGCCCGGGAGGCCGCCGGGGGACGGCGCGTCCGCTCCGATCGAGACCGATCCGGCCATCGTCGCCGAGCTGATCGCGCGCAGCGAGGCGTCCCTCGCCGCCCTGCGGCGCGACATCCGGACGAAGACCGGACCGGCACTGTTCGACTTCCTGCTGGGCGCCTTCGAGGAGCACAGACGAGACCTCGGTGATCCGCTGAACATGCAGGCGATCATGGCGGGGATGGAGGCCACCTGGTGGCTCAACGACAGGCTGCAGGAGTGGCTGGGCGAGAAGAGCGCGGCCGACACGCTCACGCTGTCCGCCCCCGACAACGTCACCTCGGAGATGGGGCTGGCGCTGCTCGACGTCGCCGACGTGATCCGCCCGCATCCGGAGGTGGTGGCGTTCCTGCAAGGCGTCCAGCACGAGGGCGTCCCGGGCAAGGGCAGCCCGGGCGAGGGCGTCCAGCACGAGGACTCCCCGGGCGGGGACTTCCTGGACGGGCTGGCGAAGCTCGCGGGCGGACCCGAGGCGCGCGACGCCGTCGAGGCCTACCTCGACCGGTACGGCATGCGCTGCGTCGGCGAGATCGACATCACTCGGCCGCGGTGGCGCGAGCGCCCCGGCACACTCGTGCCCCTGATCCTCGACAACGTCAGGCTCTTCGCGCCGGGCGCGGCCGGGCGGCGCTTCGAGCACGGGCGGCAGGAGGCGCTGCGGAAGGAACAGGACGTACTGTCGCGCCTGCGGGCCCTGCCGGACGGCGAGCGGAAGGCCGACGAGACCAAACGGATGATCGACCGGGTCCGGACCTTCATCGGGTACCGGGAGTACCCGAAGTACCACATCGTCAGCCGCTACTTCGTCTACAAGCAGTCCCTGCTGGAGGAGGCCGAGCGCCTCGTGCGGGCCGGCGTGCTCGATGAGCCGGAGGACGCCTTCCACCTCACGTTCCAGGAGTTCCACGACGCCGTGCGCACCGGGCAGGTGGACGGCCGGCTCATCCAGGAGCGCAAGGAGGCGTTCCGCTCGTACGAGGCGCTCACCCCGCCCCGGGTGCTCACCTCGGACGGCGAGGCCGTCGCCGGCGCGTACCGGCGCGACGGCGTGCCGGCCGGCGCCCTGGTCGGCCTACCGGTCTCCGCCGGGACCATCGAGGGAAGGGCCCGCATCATCCTCGACATGGCGCAGGCCGATCTCGAAGCGGGCGACATCCTGGTCACGGCCCACACGGACCCCAGCTGGTCACCGCTGTTCGTCGCCGTCGCGGGCCTGGTGACGGAGGTGGGCGGCCTGATGACCCATGGCGCGGTGATCGCGCGGGAGTACGGCCTGCCGGCCGTCGTGGGCGTGGATCAGGCCACCCGGCTGATCCGGGACGGGCAGCGGATCCGCGTGCACGGAACCGACGGGTACGTCGAGCTCCTGGACTGACGGACGGTGACCTTCCGGGCGCCGGGTGGTGCCGAGGGTGTCCGGCCCGACCGGGGTCCGTGTCGGGTCGGGGCCTCGGACCTGGAAGGATGGGCCGTGGCGGTCCGCCGCGCGGACGTCACGGGGTAAGTGGGGGCATGTGGAACTGCGTGACATCGAGATCTTTCTGACCCTGGCCGAGGAACTGCACTTCGGCCGGACCGCGGAGCGGCTGCACGTCTCCGGGGCACGGGTCAGCCAGGCGATCAAGAAGCAGGAGCGCTCGATCGGCGCGGAGCTGTTCGCCCGGGACAGCCGCAACGTCCGGCTGACGCCGATCGGTGAGCAGCTGCGGGACGACCTGCGGGTGGTGCACCAGGGGCTGACCCAGAGTCTGGCGCGGGCCCGGCTGGCCGCCCGGGGCAAGACGGGCACGCTCCGGGTGAGCCTGTTCCCTGCCAACATCCAGGAGCTGCGCCGGTACTTCGAGACCTTTCGCACCCGCCACCCGCAGTGGGACCTGCGGCTGCGGATGTCGGCCTACGCCGATCCCTTCGGCCAGCTGCGCAACGGGGAGGCCGACATCCTGGTCACCTGGCCCGCCGTCCACGAGCCGGATCTGACCGTGGGGCCCACCCTCTTCTCCGAGCCGAGAGCGCTGGCCGTGGACCACGGGCATCCGCTCGCGCGGTGGTCCACGGTGACCCTGGAGGAGATGAGCGACTTCCAGCACGTGAGCGTCAACCCGTCGCCCGACTACTGGATGGACCACTACGTTCCGCAGCACACTCCCCAGGGCCGGTTCATCGACCGGGGCGCCGTCGTGAACAACATCGAGGAGATCTTCATGACGGTGGGCATGCAGGATGCCGTGGCCCTCTTCCCGGTGCACGTGGCCCGCTACTACCCTCGCCCGGACATCGCCTACCTGCCGGTCAAGGGCCTGGAGCTGCTTTCGTACTCGCTGGTGTGGCGCACCGAGTCGGAGAACGAGATGATCCGCTCCTTCGCCCGCGTCGTACGCGACCTGGGGCCCCTGCCCGACTGAGGCGTGCCGATGGGCCGCGTCTCCGGCTGCAGTGCCGCGTGGGAGTGGGGATCGCCAACACCGGGGTTAACGACCGTTGCGAAAGTCGCAGTTGATCCCCGTACCGGCGCGCCCGAAGCTTGATCCATCCCAACGATCGAGCACGAGAGAGGGGTGCGCGATGAACGTCGTGTCCTCCGCGGTGTCCCTCACGGTCACCGACCCCGCCGCCTCCAGCCGATTCTTCACCACCCACCTGGGGTTCCGTGAGGTCGTGGTCGACGAGGACGTCGTGGAGCTCTGCCGTGACGACGCGGCCGTCGACCTCATCCTGGTGCGGCGCGACCTCGAACAGCACGGGTCGGGCCAAGGGCCGACCGACGTGATCGTGTCGTTCGCGGTCACCGGCATCGCGGCCGAGTACGAGCGGCTGCGGAACGAAGGGGCCGGCCTGGCCGTGACCCTCCAGCAAGAGCCATGGGGCGAGCTGGTGGTGCGGGTGACCGACCCCAACGGAGTGGTCGTCCAGCTCACCGAATGGGTACCGCCGACAGGCGCCTGACTCCCCGGCCGCCCGACTGCCCGACTGCCCGCAGGCACAGCCCAGTTCATCCCTATCTCTACGACGGAGACACCTTGTCCGTTCGCATCACCGCACTGACCGACCCCGAGACCGGCCCGTCCGGCCACCGTCTGGCGTGGCTGGCATCCGACGCCGACGGAATCCCCCTCGGGTCGGCGTTCCTGCGCCTCTTCACCAGGCCCGGGCAGGAGCACCTCGCCGAACTGGACCTCCAGGTCCATCCGGCCGAGCGGCGCAACCGCGTCGGCTCCACACTCCTGGACGCGGCCGTCGCCGCCGCGCGCCGGGACGGCCGGCGCTGTGTCATCACCCAGGCCGAGGCCGGCTCCCCCGCCGACCGGTTCCTGCCGACCCGGGGCTTCCGCACGGTCCTGACCCTGACCTTCACCCGGCTGCCGTTGGCCGAGGCGGACATCACCGCCCTCACCGGGATCACCGAACAGGCACACCCCGGCTACCGGCTGGCGTCCTGGGAGGGCACCGTCCCCGACAGCCTCGCCGAGACGTTCGTCGCGTCGCGCCACGCCATGGACGACATGCCGATGGGCGGCACCGACTTCGGCACGGTGACCTGGGACCTGGACCGGGTCCGGGCCGCGGCGGCGGCCGTCGAGAAGCGTGGCAACCTGCTGCACACCGTTGTCGCCATCGACGAGTCGGACGGCTCGATCGCCGGGTTCACCGAACTGGTCGTCCCCGGCGACGGCAAGGGTGACGGCCAGCACTACGGCACCGGCGTCCTCCCCGAGCACCGCGGGCACGGCCTCGGCCGCTGGATGAAGGCCGCGTCGATCCGACACGCCCGCGAGCGGCACCCCGACCTCGGCGGCCTGCTCACCGACACCGCCGACAACAACCCGTACATGCGCCACATCAACGACGCCCTCGGCTACGCACCGACGCACACGACGTTCGAGTACCAGCTCGACCTCTAGGACCTAGGAGCCCCCGGGGCCGGGCCATCGCCCTGGCCCGCCCCGGCGCGGCCGCCCGCCGACCTCACCGTGATGGCACCACATGCGGCAAGCACCATGCGAGTGCGCCCCCACCCTCCACGAACCGGGCGCCAGACAGCTACGCCGAAGCCCCGGATCCCGCCGAAGCCCCGGATCCCGCCGGTGAAGCGAACCCGACTCCCCGTTCAGCAAATATAATCATTGCATCACCCAGGAATTCCACCATCCCAGGGTGGTAGGAATTATGGAACTCCCTCATGGCATCGTCTTCCGCATAGAAGAGCGCCATGCCGATGTAAGCCCTGCTGGTGGGGGTGTAAAATCGGCAGGCTATGTCAAAGTGCCTGAGAACGAGCTCCTGAGTCTTCGGATCTCCGGGCAGGGAGCCGTCCAGGCAAGCCGCGATCTCCTTATAGAGCACGTCCCAGTCCTGATGGACCTGGCCTCTGTCCACGTGCTCCCAGTTGTTGGTCTCGGCAAGGCTCTTCGCCTGCTCTCCGGCCAGCGACCGGCGGCACTCATCTGCGTACTGACTTTCCATGGCACCACTTCTCATTCCTGCGCCTCTTCAGCAGGCAGCTGAAGAGGGCGGCCAACATGCCAGACATTCAGGCCGAACAGTGGCACACACCCGCCGGGTCGGCAAGCCAATTTGAGCGCGGATCCGGGCCACCGGCGTAGCAGGTCGTCGGCGAATTAGGTCGAGACCTGACTCGTGATCACATGTTCCGAGGGGTAAGCAGGCTGGGTGCTCCGGTCCCCCACTGTCCAGCACCGGCGGCCTGTGCCGATCCCTGACTCCGGTGACCGACACCGGCCTGCGTTTCACCCGACGCCGCGGTCGCCTGCCGCTCCCCGGCCCAGGCGTGGCGCGGTCGTCCACGTGTATTCCATCTGACGGGCGGTGCGATGTGCGAGCTGCTCGCCGAAGAGCCGGCTCACGATGTGCAGGCTGGCGTCGATGCCGGCGCTGATCCCGGCAGAGGTGACGATGTCGCCGTCGTCGACCCACCGGAGGTCAGTGCACACCCGGATGTCCGGCCAGCGCCGGGCCAGTTCGTCCTGGTCCTCCCAGTGGGTCGTGGCCGGACGGCCGTTCAGGCCCCCGGTGGCGGCCAGCAGGAAGGCCCCGGTGCAGATGCTGAACGTCAGCACGGAGGTCTTCCGGCGCCGGGCCAGCCAGTCGATGACGTCCGTGTCCGTCTCGACCGCCGTGGTGACGCCGCCGGGGATCACCAGCACGTCGAACGGGGGATCCTCGTCGAGAGTGTGATCGGCCACGACCTTCAGTCCGCCGCGGGCGCGGACCGGCCGGCCGGTCGCCGCCACCGTCAGGACGCGCAGCAGGGGCTCGTCGGCGGCGGTGCGGGCCAGCCGGCCGGCGGTGCTGAAGACCTCGAAAGGGCCTCCCATGTCGAGGACTTCGACCTCGTCGAAGACGAGCATTCCGAACGTCATCGGAGCAGTGGTATCAGGTGCCATGCCCACAAGGTTCGGGCCTCGCGGACACCCTGCGACAGTGCCGGAAACGGCGCTCACCGCTAGGATTCCGCCATGGCCCACCACCGGATCGCCTGCCTCGCCTTCGACGGGATGGCCCCGTTCGAGCTCGCCACGGTGGCCGAGGTGTTCGCGGTCTCCCGTCCGGAACTGGACGTGGGGTGGTGGTACCGGTTCGAGCTGTGCGCCGAGGTGCCTGGGCCGCACCGGGTCGTGGGCGGCTTCGACATCGTCGTGCACCACGGACTGGACCGGCTCCGCCACGCCGACACCGTCATCGTCCCGGGGGTTCCGGACGTGCGCCGCGACGTCGCCCCGCCGGTCCTGGCCTCGCTGCGGGACGCCTCCGCGCGAGGAGCACGGATGGTTTCCATCTGCAGCGGCGCATTCGCTCTGGCGGCCGCGGGTCTGCTGGACGGCAAGGAGGCGACCACGCACTGGCGGCACGCCCCGCTGCTCCAGGAACGCCATCCGGAGGTGAAGGTCAACGCGTCGGTGCTCTACGTCGACCACGGATCCGTCATCACCGCCGCCGGCACCGCCGCCGGAATCGACGCCTGCCTGCACCTCGTCCGCAAGGACCACGGCGCCGACATCGCCGCCCGGGTGGCCCGCCGCATGGTCGTGGCCGCGCACCGCGAGGGCGGTCAGGCCCAGTTCGCGGAGCATCCGGTGGGCAGAGCGCCGTCCGACGACCCGATCGGCCGGGCCATGCGGTACGCGCTGGACCACCTGCACCGGCGGCTCACCGTCGACGAACTGGCCGCCGTCGCGCACCTGTCGGTGCGGCAGTTCGAACGCCGCTTCGTCGAGGCGGCCGGTCTGCCGCCGGGACGCTGGATCACCGACCAGCGGATCCGGGCCGGCGCCGTACTGCTGGAATCCACGGACCAGCCGATCGACACGGTGGCCGGCCGTGTGGGCCTGACCGTCGCCGGCTTCCGCCACCACTTCCGGGAGACGATGAGCATCAGCCCCTCGACCTACCGCCGCCAGTTCCAGCGCTGACGGCCCCGTGTCGGGCGCCCTCCGGTCCCCCGCACAGCCCCGCCCCGACCGCCGCCCCGACCGCGTCCACCAGTGCCTCCCCGGCGGCGGGCCGACCTCGGGCGGGCGACCTCGGGCGGGCCGGCGAAGGGCAACGCGCCGTCCACCGCCGCGCCGGCCGGCTCCACCGGAGCCGGGAGGACCGCCAAGTACCGGACCGCGGACCGCACCATCACCGCCGCGGACCGCACCATCACCGGCGACGCCGACAACACCGTCGTGGTCGAGCTGAGGAACCACAGCGGCACGGACTGCACGCTCTCCGGGTACGCGGGCGTCGACCTCAAGGCCTCCGCGGGCACGCTGTCCGCGAAGCGCTCAGGCGAGCCGGTCGTCACGGGCGTCGTGCCGAACGGCAAGTCGACGTACTTCGGTATCAGTCACCCGGCCAACACCTCGCGGGCGGCTCCGGCGTCCGGATCGCCGGCCTGGTGGTGACCCCGCCGGACGAGACCCAAGCGGTCACCCTGCCCTGGCCGGGCACCGGCTCGCTGCCCGTCACGGACGGCAGCGGATCGCCGGTGAAGATCGGCCCGATGGGAAGCGCCGGCCAGGGCGAGCGACCGCAGGGCCCCAGCCCCGGCGCCGACTCCCCCACGGCAGGACCGGAACGACGTCCAACGGCCGGCCGGAACGGACGGGCGAACGGGTCATGCCCGTACGGGTGCGGGCGGCCGAGGCGGGCCGGACGGCCTGGTCCAGCGCCAGCCTGTGGACTTCCCCCTCTGCGGTCGTCCATCCGCGCGAGGTCGCCCACGTCCCGAATGACGCGGAGCCCCCACACGCCCCGGGCGGCGGCCGGCATCGCGCCGGCCTCGGGGGGTGCCAGGCGAAGACCCGGCCGACTGGCCCAACGTGCTCGGCGGTGAGCGCGAATGCCGCCGCCGGCAGCCGCGCGAACAGCTCCTGCTCGGACAGTTTCGCGGTCGAGGGCGGGTCCATCCGCCGGGAGGCCGACCTCCGGGTGGCAGGACCTTCGACCACGAAGCTACGTTGAGTACGTGGAACATCACATTCCGTGACGAACCCTGCCCGCTGCCCCACCGCGAGGAGTCCGAGCGTGACCGCGGTCCCCAGCCGTCCCACCGCCGTACGGTTCATCGAACAGCCGCCCCGGCCGGAGCTGCGCACGGCGGGCGCGCTCCACGGTTTCACCCCCTCGATCAGCACGCCGCGCCTCCTCGCCGAGGGCAAGGGCCTCCCCAACCATCCGTTCGGCCCCTGACTGCCGAGCGCCCCGAGGAGACACCATGGAGAACCCCGTCATCGAAGGCAGAGCCGGTGAACGCGCCCGCTGGCAGACCTGTCAGCAGCTGGCGCGCGAGCTGCTGCTGGTCGGTCCGGACGACAAGGACCTGAAGCTGCGCTACCTCGACGTCCTGATCAAGGACGGCATCCCGGAGACGGACAGGCCCAAGAACGTGCTGATCGTCGGCGCGGGCATCGCCGGCCTGGTCGCCGGGAAGCTGCTCAAGGACGCCGGACACAACGTCACCATCCTGGAGGCCAACGCCAGCCGGGTGGGCGGCCGGATCAAGACCTTCCGTTCCACCGACGACGCGGCCGACGGGCCGTTCCACGACCCGCGGCAGTACGCGGAGGCCGGCGCCATGCGGCTGCCCAGCTTCCACCCGCTCACCCTCGCCCTGGTCGACCGACTCGGCCTGAACCGGCAGCTGTTCTTCAACGTCGACGTCGATCCGGACACCGGCAGCCAGGACGCGCCCGTCCCGCCGGTGGTCTACGAGTCCTTCGAGCCCGGCAAGGTCTGGAAGTACGGCGCGGACAGCCCCGACTTCCGCGAGCCGGTCAAGCGCTTCAACTCCTGGATCCGCACCAACCGACTCCAAGCCCGCCGCAAGGAGTACGCCGCCGACCCGAGCTGCGTCAACGAGGGCTTCCACCTCACCGGCGACGAGGCGCGGATCACCGCCGGCGACATGGTCAACCAGGCTCTGGAACCGGTCCGCGACTACTACTCGGAGATCAGGGACGGCAAGCGGGTGAACAAGCCGTTCGCCGAGTGGCTGGACGGCTGGGCCCGGGTGATCCGCGACTTCGACGGCTACTCCATGGGCCGCTTCCTGCGCGAGTACGCGGGCTTCAGCGACGAGGCCATCGAGGCGATCGGCACGATCGAGAACATGACCTCGCGCCTGCACCTGGCCTTCTTCCACACCTTCCTGGGCCGCAGCGACATCAACCCCAGCGCCACCTACTGGGAGATCGCGGGCGGCAGCTGGAAGCTGCCCGCCGAGCTCGCCGACGAGCTCCGGGAGGAGCTGCGGATGGGCGAGCGGATGATCCGGATGGAGCACTGGGACCCGCGCCGGGACGGCGGAGGAGCGCGGAACGTCGGCCCGATCGGGCCGCAGGTCGCCGTCGAGACCGTCCCCGAGGACGACCCGAACGCCGAACCCACCATCTGGAAGGGGGACTTCGCGATCGTCACGGTGCCGTTCTCCGCCCTGCGGTTCGTCCAGGTGACGCCGCCGTTCTCCTACAAGAAGCGCCGGGCGATCATCGAGACCCACTACGACCAGGCCACCAAGGTGCTACTGGAGTTCTCCCGCCGGTGGTGGGAGTTCACCGAGGCGGACTGGAAGGCCGAACTCGACTCCATCGCACCCGGCCTGTACGAGTACTACCAGCGGGCGGGCGAGGATGACGCCGAGGCGGCCATGGCCGCCGCCCACAACGGCCACCGGCCCCCGCACAACCTGCCGGACATGCTGCTCGGCGCACACGCGAGCGTGGACGAGCGCCGGATCAGCCAGGCCCAGCGGGAGGTGTACCAGCACACCCCGCTGCTCCGGGCGAGCGTGCGCCCCGCCACCGACTGCGTCGGCGGAGGCTCGACCACCGACAACCCGAACCGCTTCATGTACTACCCCTCCCACCCGGTGCCCGACGCCGAGGGTGGCGGGGTGGTGCTGGCCAGCTACAGCTGGTCGGACGACGCGGTGCGCTGGGACTCCATGGAGGACGACGAGCGGTACGTGTATGCGCTGCGCAACCTCCAGTCGGTGCACGGCCGACGGATCGAGGTGTTCTACACCGGCTACGGCAAGACCCAGAGCTGGTTGCGCGACCCGTACGCCTTCGGTGAGGCGGCGGTGTACACCCCGCACCAGATGACCAGCTTCCACCTCGACGTGGTCAAGCCGGAGGGCCCGGTGCACTTCGCCGGCGAGCACGTCTCGCTCAAGCACGCCTGGATCGAGGGTGCGGTGGAGACCGCCGTCCGGGCGGCCATCGCCGTACACGAAGCGCCACCGCCGACCCCGGTGGAACCGGAGATCCGGCCCGAGGTCCGGCTCCGGCCGGAGAGCCGACAGGAGGCCCTGCGCAAATGAGCGGTGACGACTGGACGGTGGCCCGCTACCTGGCCACCAGGCTTGAGCAGTTGGGCATCCGGTACCTGTTCGGGGTGCCGGGGGACTTCCTCGGACCGTTCCTGACGATCATGCAGGACACCACCGGCATCCGTTGGATCGGCACCCCGACCGAGATGGGCGGCGGCTACGCCGCGGACGCCTACGCCAGGGTGCGGGCCGCCGACGCCGACCCGGACCGAGGCGAACCGGGCGTCGGAGCCGTTGCGGTGACCTACGGAGTGGGCGCCTTCAGCCTGCTCAACACCATCGGCGGCGCGTACGTCGAGGACGTACCGCTGATCGCGATCAACGCGGCACCGTCCTACGAGCAGTGGCTCAACCAGCAGGCGGTCGGCCTGCTCACCTCGCACATGAGCCCGCGCCGGGAGAGCAACCTGGACGTCTACCGGCAGGTCACGGTGGATGCGCAGGTGCTCTCCAACCCCGGGCTCGCGCCTTCGCAGATCGACAGCGCGATCACCGCGTGCCTGACCGAACGCAAGCCCGTCTACCTGGAGGTGATGGAGGACCTCTGGCATGCGCCGTGCGCCCCGCCGCAGGGCGAACTCCGCGCTCACGAGCGCCCGTTCACCCAGCGGAACAAGGAGATGCTGGACAAGGCCGTCACGGCGGCGGTGGAGCTGATCAGGGAGTTCGGCACACCCATCGTCTGGGCCGGCGAGGAGCTGGTCCGCCGGCGGCTGGAGGACGAGCTCCTGGAGTTCGTGCAGGCCACGCGGATGCAGTTCTGCACCACGGTCGGCGCGAAGTCCGTGGTGTCCGAACGGCACCCGCTGTTCGCCGGCGTCTACAACGGCAAGGCGAGCCTGCCGGAGATCCGGAAGACGTTCAGGAACGCGGGGTGCCGGATCGGCCTGGGCACCTGGTCCACGTCCAAGAACCTCGGCGGCGACCAGTCGATCGGCGACGACTGGATCGTGGCGGCCCGCGACGGCGTCAGCGTGGGCGCCAGGTACTTTCCCGAGGTCCAACTCGGCCGGTTCATCGCGGCGTTGCGCAACGCACTGGCGGGACAGACCTTCCCGGCCGACCACTTCGCGCTGGCGCACGCGGCGGGCCTGGACGTCCCGGCCAGCACGTCCGACTTCCTGGACTCGTTGAGCGCCGACGAGTACCCCACGGAGCTGACGTACGACAGCTTCTTCCAGCGCATCAACTCCTTCCTGGAGCACCAGGCCACCGGTGGGGACCCACAGGCCCCTTCGCCGTTCACGGTGGTCTCGGACGCGGCGTTCGCGCTGCTCGGCTCGATGAACCTGCGGATCACCGAGCGGGCCGGCTTCCTGGCACAGAACAGCTGGCTGTCCATCGGCTACTCCGTCGGGGCGGCCACCGGCGTGGCACTGGGCCGGCAGCAGCCGATGAAGCGCCCGCTCGTGTTCGTCGGGGACGGCTCGTTCCAGGAGATCTGCCAGGAGCTGTCCACCCAGGTGCGCCACCACCTGCGGCCGGTGGTCTTCGTCCTGGACAACGAGGGCTTCTACGGCATCGAGCAGATGCTGGTCAGCCCCTGCTACTACAAGGAGAAACCGTCCAACGGGGCCGACTTCTACAACGTGCTGCACCCGTGGCGGTACGAGAAGCTGGCCGAGGTCTTCGGCACGGAGAAGGACCGGATGCACGGGTTCGAGCTCGCCACCCACACCGAGCTCGACTCACTCCTGCTGGACATCGCCGATCCCGGCAACGACCTCAACCACGCGCCGATCCTGGCCCGCGTCCGGCTCAGCCGACACGACTACCCGAGGGCGCTCCAGTACAAGATCGACGAGAACTGCTGACAGCCGCCCGAGTCCACCGGCCCCCGTCCCGACGGGGGCCGGTGCGTGTCGGAAGGGCGCCGAGACCGCCTGACGGCGCTTCGCCCTCGCCCCTCAACTACCCGCCGTACTCGACGCGGTGGGCGGCGATCAGGCCGCGGTACCAGGCCGACCGGCAGAGGGGGCTACACACCGCCGCTCGGCGGAAGCAGGCGCTCGACGAACCGGATCAGGCCGAGGACGTCGACGAACCGCACAGACCCCCTGTGGAGGATTTCCCGGCGGAGGCTGAATCCTTCTCCCGGCTGGTGGCTCTTATGGTCGAACGGCTGGGAGGGCGTACTGGAGGAGGTTCGGCAGCCGTGGCCGTCGTCGGGATGGTGGCCATTGCGCTGCCGGTGTGCAGTTGCGTGGCAGTCCTGCGGGTGCCGTCCGCATGCCGCCCCCCTGTGCCGCAATCGACCGATCGAACACCGAGAGGCCCCTCATGATCCTTCCCTCACCCTCCATCGCGTCCCGAGGAGTGCTGCTGGTGCACGGCGCATGGCATACCGGTCATGCCTGGGAGGGCGTCGCGGCCGGGCTGCGGGCACGTGGTGTCGCCGTGACCGTCGCCGAGCTGCACCGCGGGTCGCTGGCAGCCGACATAGCCGCGGCCGAGACCGCACTGGACCAGCTGCCCGAGGGCGGCCCCGCCATAGCGTGCGGTCATTCCTACGGCGGCGCTGTCATCACCGGCCTTCCGCCGCACAAGATCGACCACCTCGTGTACCTCACCGCGATGATGCCCGACCGCGGCGAGACCGCCCTCGGCCTTCTCGCCAGTGCACCGCCCACCGATCTGAGGGCCGGCATGATCGGTGACCCTGCCGGAACCACGACGATCGACCCGAAGGCTGCGGGAGGACTGTTCCATGCCCAACTCGGCGAAGAGGAACGTGCCCGCCACACCGCCGAGCTCGTCCCCCAGAGGATGGCCTCCGGCCATCAGCCGACGACCAGCGCCGCCTGGCACCAGCGGCCCAGCACCTACGTGATCTGCACCGAGGACCGCGCCATGCACCCGGACCTGCAACGCCACTTCGCCACACGCGCAACCCGCGCGATCACCTGGCACAGCGACCACGGAGTCTTCGCGTCACACGAGGAAGAGACCATCGGACTACTCCACCAACTGGCCGCCGGAAGCCACCTCGTCCCGGTCGGCTAGGGACTGCTTCGAACCTGCTGGTCACAGCTGCTCATCGATGGCTGCGAGCAGCACTGTCGCCTCCGTAGCGAACGGCGAGTCGGCCGTACCCCGTGCCGGCGACGGCGTCACCATCCGGGGCCAGCACCTCGCCGACGCGCGATCGGGAGTGGAACGAACGGTGATCCACTCGTTCCACTCCCGCTCGGCCACGGCCAACTCGGCGTGGATTCCAACAACCACGGGCCGCAACCACTGGGCATACGAGCAACCTGGACATCTGGCGACATCTTTCAGACCTGCTAAACGCTCTGCCATATGGCCCGCCTACGGAGCTCGATCGCGAGCAGTTCTGTCCGCATCGGGCAACAGGAGCGCATCGAGCACACCAGGGCTCCAGCCCCACACCGAATCCCAACTACCGCGCGTGGCAATCCCGGTGCTCGGCAATGAGGTCGCGGTACCAGGCATACGACGCCTTCGGCGTACGACGCTGGGTTTCGAATTCGACGTGCACCAGCCCGAAGCGCTGGTGGTAGCCCTCAGCCCATTCATAGTTGTCGATCAGTGACCATGTGTAGTACCCGCGAACGTCGACGCCCTCGGCAACGGCGGCGGCGAGGGAGTCGAGGTGGCCGGCCAGGTAGTCGATGCGGGACTGGTCGGGGACGGTGCCGTCGGGGTGGACCTCGTCGGCGACGGAGCAGCCGTTCTCGGTGATGGTGATCGGCGGAAGCGCGTCGCCGTAGCTCTCCCGCAGGCCGACGAGGAGTTCGCGCAGGCCGTCGGGGACGACGGGCCAGTCGAAGGCGGTACGGGGGACGCCTTCGATCGGAGCCTCGGTGAAGGGGAGCCCCGGGTCGGTCGGGGCGGCGATGCGGGTGGGGTTGTAGTAGTTGACGCCGAGGCCGTCGAGGCGGGGCTCGGAGATCAGGTCGAGGTCGCCGGGGCGGACGGCACCACCGAGGTCGGCGGCAACCCCGTAGGCGGAGAGGTCGGGGTAGCGGCCCAGGAGCAGCGGATCGGTGAACAGGCGGTTGTGGAGGGCGTCATAGGCCTGCGCGGCAGCGAGGTCGGCCGACTCCCCTGAGGCGGGCCGGACGGGGGTGAGGTTGTTCGCGATCAGCACCTGGAGGCCGCGCTCGCGCAGCGCGGAGGCGGCGAGGCCGTGGCCGAGGAGCTGGTGGTGGGCGGCGGGCAGGGCGTCGAGCATCAGGGCGCGGCCAGGGGCGTGGATGCCCAACGCGTAGCCGTAGACCATGTGCACGAAGGGCTCGTTGAGGGTGATCCAGGCGGGGATCCGGTCGCCCAGGCGATCCGTGACCACTCCCGCATACTCCGCGAAGCGGTACGCGGTGTCGCGGTTCAGCCAGCCTCCGGCATCCTCCAGGGCCTGCGGCAGGTCCCAGTGGAAGAGGGTGGGCAGCGGGGTGATGCCGGCTTCCAGCAGGGCATCGGTCAGGCGGTCGTAGAAGGCGAGTCCGGCGGGGTTCGCCGCGCCCGCGCCGGCGGGCTGGATCCGGGGCCAGGCGATCGAGAATCGGTAGCCGTCCAGTCCGAGGTCCTTCATCAGCGCGATGTCCTCGGGATAGCGGTGGTAGTGGTCGCAGGCCACCGCGCCCGTGTGCCCGTCGCGGACGGCGCCGGGGCGGCTTGCGAAGACGTCCCAGATGGACAGCCCACGCCCGTCCTCCTCGACGGCCCCCTCGATCTGGTAGGCGGCGGTGGAGACGCCCCAGCGGAAGCCCGCCGGAAGGTCGAGTCGGTTCGGCACGGCCTGCTCCTTACTCGCGGTGGCGATGGGCGGAGGCTCAAATACATGAGGATGACTCATGTTAGTGGCTCTCCGTCAAAGCACCAGATGCCGCCGCGAAAGGTCGCAGCAGGCCACCACGTGATCACGCCATTACGTGATCACGCAGACACCTCAGGAGACAGGAGGGGTGCGGGGAACGGACGCCGCGACCGGGCAAGCGCCCCCGAAGGCGCTCCGGACGGGCGTCACGGGCTCGATTCCTCCGGGGCCTGTACCGCGAGCCGGACGAGGTGCTCACTGTCGGCCGGCGAACTCCTCCTGCCGTCGGCACGCCTCGTCCAGCCGCTTGGTGTCCTCCAGGATCTCGTCGCTCACCATCCGCCCCCAGCGCAGCCTGATCCACTGGATCGTCTCGTTGCGGTAGGGCGTCCCGTCGGAGAGCGTGGCCGCCACGTCGAGCCGGACCACGACGGTGGTGTCCCACGGCCAGCCGCGCACCACCACGTCCCGGGCGGTGAAGCGCAGCCCCGGGAAGCGGTCGAAAAGCTCCCGGAACCACACCTCGAACGCGTCACGGCCCGTGAGTTCCGTACTGATCGGCGTGTCACCGACGAAGCGGAACCTCAGGCCGGGTGCGGCGGTGGACACCGCCGCGCCGTAGTCACCCGCGCCGATCCGCCGCCACAACGACCGGACTCGCGCGCGCGTGATCGCGTGGTACATCGCAACCTCCTCGGCTCCGGCAGGCCGGAGCATGCGTCCCGTTCGACCGTAACCAGGTCACTTGCAATTCGCAAGGCACTAGACTGGCGGGGTGGACAGAAACCGCTTCGCGACGATCCCCTGCTCGGTCTCGCGCGCCGCCGGCGCGATCGCCGACCCCTGGACACTGCTGGTGCTGCGCGATCTGTTCCTCGGGCTGCACCGGTTCGAGGAACTGCGCCAGGACCTCGGCATCGCCACCAACATCCTCACGGCCCGCCTCGACCACCTGGTCGCCGAGGGCATCGCCGAGCGCCGCCGCTACACGGACCACCCGCCCCGGCACGAGTACCACCTCACGGCGGCCGGGCGGGATCTGTACGGGATCGTCCTGGCCCTGCTCGCCTGGGGCGACAAGTACCGCGCCCAGGACGCCGGGGCGCCCCTCGTACCGGAGCACACCTCCTGTGGACACCCCACCGTCCCGACCGTCACCTGCCACCACTGCGGTGACGAACTCACCCACGACACCGTCCGCTTCCTCCCCGGCCCGGGCGGACGCCTGGCCCCCGGCACGAGCCTCGTCGCCGCCCGCCTGGCCGACGGCCCGCTGCCCGCTCCGCCGGCGGCCTGACGGACGGCCGGGGGCGGGGCGCCGGACGTTTCGCGGGCACCGGACGAATTCGAGGTCAGACGAGTTCGAGGTCAGACGAGTTCGAGGTTGGCCATCATCCCCATGTCCTCGTGTTCGGCGTTGTGGCAGTGGAAGAGGTAGCGACCCCGGTAGCCGTCGAAGCGGGTGATGATCTCCGCCGACTCGCCCGGCCGCAGGGAGACGGTGTCCTTGAGGCCCGCGTCGTGCGGCAGCGGTGGCCGACCACCTCGCGAGAGCACCTGGAAGCCGACGAGGTGCAGGTGGACGGGGTGATGGACGTCGGCGACCAGCCGCCACACTTCCACGTCACCGAGCCGGACGGTTACGTCGGTACGGGCGGGATCGAACGGCAGTCCGCCGATCAGCCAGCCGTGTCCGCCGTTCATCCGGCCGGCGCGGAAGGAGAAGTCGCGCACCCGGACGGCGTCCGTGCGGCGCCAGACCGGCAGGTCGTCCGAGAGCGTGCGGGGGATCCGGCTGTCGTCGGCCGCCTTGCGGGCGACCCGGAAGGCCATCACCTCGCGGGTGCGCCCGGTGCCGAGCCGGTTGACGATCCGGACGAGGCCGCCGACCGGGACGGCCGCGAAGTCGACGACCACGTCGTAGCGTTCGGCCGGCGCGATCGGCAGGCGGCGGTGGACGACCGGGGCCGCGAGCAGGCCCTGGTCGGCGCCGACCTGGACCAGGTCGAGCCGGCGCCCGTCGTCGTCGACCGCTTCGAGTTCGTAGTGCCGGGCGTTCGAGGCGTTCAGGATGCGCAGCCGGTACCGGGCCGCGTCGACCTCGTGCACCGGCCACGGGGCACCGTTGACCAGGATCACGTCGCCGAGGACCCCGGCGAGGTAGGGCTCACGGACGCCGGGCCGCTCGCGCAGGGTGGGATCGAGGCTGGGGTAGGCGAGGGTGCCGTCGGCGGAGAACACACGGTCCACGATCATGAGGGGCAGCTCACGCCGGCCCGAGGGCAGACCGAGCGCCTCCTCGGCATCGTCGCGCACGATGTGCAGGCCGGCGAGGCCGCGCCAGATCGCGGGGGCGGTGAAGTCCATCCGGTGGTCGTGGTACCAGAGCAGCGTCGGGCGCTGGTCCAGCGGGAACGTGTAGTCCCGCGTCAGCCTGGCCTCTACCGCGCGCGGATCGGACATGCCGCTCATGCCGTCCATAGCTGCCGTGCCGCCGTGCACGCGGGCCCCGTCGTGCCCCGCGCCCGAGCCGTGGGCGGCGCTCGGCCATCCCTCGGGCAGCAGGAGGTCGGTCGGGTATCCGTCGGAGTCCGCCGGGGTCCGCCCGCCGTGCAGGTGCACGACGGTCGGCACCGGCAGTTCGTTGCGGTGTGTCACGGTGACCGGCCGGCCTCGGCGCGACTCGATGGTCGGCCCGGGGAAGGTGCCCTCGTAGGTCCACAGCGGCGTTCTGACGCCGGGCAGGATCTCCGCGGTCGTTTCGCGCTGGGTGATCTCGTAGCGGTCGACGCCGCCCGAGGTGCCGACCGGTGCCAGTACGGCGGGGACCGGCAGCGGGACCTGGAAGGCGGGCGGCAGCGGCACGGCGCTGCGCAGGTGGGCACCGGTACTCGCCGGGCGGCGCGCCAGGGCGGCCGAGGACGCCAGACCGGCGGCCGTCAGCAGTCCGAACGCCCCGCCGATACCGAGCAGCCGACGCCTCGGCAGCCCCCCGAGGAAGCCGGACCGGTCGCCTTCGTGCGGCTCACGCATGGCCCTCCCCCTCCTGCGCACCCGGCACCCCGGCGGACGCGGGGCGCGGCCGTCGCGGCATCGGCCGGATCCATACGACGATGGACAGCACGACGAGTCCGGCGACGGTCGCCACTCCCAGCGGCAGGTGCAGCCACAGCGCCCCGGCGAGCCCGGCGAAGTACTGCACCGTCTCGGCCGCCACCACGGCCAGCGTGGCCGACAGGGGCCAGAGCCGGCGCAGCCGGAACCAGACCGTGGCCGCCGCGATCACCTGCACGTATCCGATGGAGGTGACGATGTTCGCGCCGAGCGCGTGCCAGCGCAGGCCGTCGAAGTCGCCGCTCAGGTAGACGCCGGCGAAGACGGGCTGGCCGAGGATCACGACCACGTGCGCGCTGACGAGGGCCCGCAGGACCCACCCTGCGGGCCCGGTCCGCTCCCCGGGGCCGGACCGGGTCCGGGTGTCCGGGCGGAACCCGTTGGCGGCGGTGGCCATGAGTCACTCTCCTCGTTGTGGTGCTCGCTCGCG
Organism: Kitasatospora sp. NPDC052868; assembly: GCF_044547105.1. NCBI lineage: Bacteria > Bacillati > Actinomycetota > Actinomycetes > Kitasatosporales > Streptomycetaceae > Kitasatospora > Kitasatospora sp. NPDC052868. Next base: position 87,222 of record NZ_JBITZW010000012.1, read on the forward strand.
CTGCTGTCGATGCGCGACCAGCCACGAAGCTATGACCCGCTGGCTATCCTGTCTAAGATCAATATCGCTATGCCGTTATACCGATGGAGGCATGACCGTGGCGCTGCCGGAGGTACGGCCGTGGATCTGAACACCCTCACCCAGTTCCGGGCGGTGGCACGGCTGGAACACCTGAGCCGCGCGGCCGACGAACTCCGCGTCGCCCAGCCGTCGTTGAGCCGCACCATCGCCCGACTGGAGAACGAACTCGGTACCCCGCTGTTCGACCGGGGCGGCCGGCTGCGGCTGAACGACGTCGGGCGGCTCTTCCTCGGCTACGTCGAGCGCTGCCTCGGCGAGCTCGACGCCGGGCGGCGGGCCGTCGCCGAGGCCGCCGGCGAGGGGTTCGGCAGCGTGCGGCTGGCGTCGGAGACCTTCCTCACCTTCACCGGGCCGCTCGCGGCGTTCAAGCGGACCCATCCCCTGGTGGAGATCGAACTCCACCAACTGTCCGCCGAGGAGATGGCCCGCCGACTGCGGGCCCGGGACGTCGACCTGTGCGTCGCCTCGCAACCGGTCCCCACCGCAGGTCTGGACGCGGTCGAGCTGCTCGACGAGGAGGTGTATCTGGCCACGCCGCTCGGCCACCCGCTGGCGGGACGGGCCTCGGTGAGCATCGACGAACTCGCCGGCCAACCCTTCATCACCGCTCGCACCGGGCACTGGCAGCGCCGGCTTCTCGACCGGCTCTTCGCGGGCCGCGGCCTCACGCCGAGGATCGTCTGCGAGAGCGACGAACTCGCCACCGTCGCCGAGCTGATCAGCGCGGGACTGGGCGTCGGCCTCGTCCCGGCCGCCGCCTGGCGCGCCGCCGTCCGCGTCCCCCTCACCCGGGTCACCGTCGACAGTCCCGACTGCCGCCGGACACTCACCCTGTACTGGGGCGCCGACGACCAGCTGTCCCCCGCCGCCCGTCTGATGCGAGCCACGCTCACCGGCTGGAACTGGACGGCCGGGGAACCGCACGACAGTCGATGACACCCGGCGGTGCGGCCCGTTCACCCGCCGGCGGCGCACGGTTCACGGGGGAGGGTCACGAGCCCTCCCCGTGAAAAGGGCAGGGGCGCGGTCGGGAGCCCGGCCTAGAGTGGTGATCACGCGAGTCCACTGGTCGGAGGCCCGGAGGTGCCAATGCCCCTGCAGATGAAGCTGGTTGCGATCACACTAGACTGCCCTGATCCGCCGGCCCTGGCGGCGTTCTACCAGCAGGCCACCGGCTTCGCACCGCACCCGAGGTCGGACGCCGACTTCGCGGGGCTCGACCGCGAGGACGGGCTCTTCATCGGTTTTCAACGGGTCGACGGCTACCGGGCTCCGCGCTGGCCCGAGCAGACCGTGCCCCAGCAGGTGCACCTCTGCTTCGACGTCGCCGATCTGGACGAGGCCGAGGCCCTGCTGTTGGAGCTGGGTGCGGGCAAGCCGGAGCACCAGCCCCACGACGCCGCCAGGGCGCGGGTGCTCACCGACCCGGCCGGCCATCCCTTCTGCATCTGCCAGGCCTGACCGGGCGGATGCCGCTCCCCTGCCGACCGTGACGGCAGGCGCGGGCGGTCGGGCCCCACCCGCCCCGGGAGGCCCGTACCGCACCACGCGCAGATCTCCGTGCCCGGCCCGACGGTGCGACAAACCACGCCCCGTCGGGCCGCGCCTGCTTTCAAGGCGGGTGACATGCCCCCCGCCAGGGCAATGTCCGGAACCGGACAACCCCCCCGCCGACCGGCGGCCGGGAAGGGCTCGCTATTTCTCCCGCGGCTCCCCGGACGAGTCGCCTCAACATCCATTGTGGCAAAGCATGTTCGAAGGTAGAGTCCCGGTTCGCCGAGCGCGGAGCAGTGCTCGCAGGCATTCTTTTGGGGCGGGCATGTCAAACCACGGCACCAACCCACCGGCGTCCGATCTACTTGACGCGTTCACGGAAATCGCCCGGCGTTTTCCGGACCGCCCGGCGCTGGTCCACCACGGACACACCATGGGCTACCGCCGGCTCCACGAGCTGGCGAACGCACTGGCCAGGCAGCTGGGCACCGATCCCGGCGTGGTCGCGGTCCAGGCCGCGCACACGCCGGAAACCGTCGTCGCACTCCTCGGGGTGCTGGCCGCCGGAGGCGTCTACTGCCCGGTCGATCCGGCATTCCCGCCGGAGCGCAGACAGGCGATGCTCACGGCGGTCGACTGCCGCGCAATGGTCCTCTCCGAGGCCGGTCCGGAATCCCAACCAGCCGTGGAATCAATGCGGTTACGCCATTTATCGGAGCTTTCCGGGAGTCCGCCGCACAACGGACGACACAACGGCCGACACAACGAACAGCGCGACGGCCGGCGCAACGAACAGCGCGCCGCACCGCACAACGGAGCGCATGTCGGGGTGGATCCCGACAATCCGGCCTACATTCTCTTCACGTCGGGTTCGACCGGGCAGCCGAAACCCGTCGTGACGCCCCGTAGGGCCGTCTCCGCCGTCGTGCACTCGCTGCGCGACCTGTTCGACCTCACCCCCGAGGACCGGGTGCTCCAGTTCGCCTCGCTGAACTGGGACACCTGCTTCGAGGAGATCCTGCCGACCCTCACCACCGGTGCCGCGCTCGTCTTCGACGCCGAGGCGCACTCCGGGTCGTTCCCCCGCTTCCTGCGGATGGTCGAGCGGGAGCGGATCACCGTCCTCGACCTCCCCACCGCCTACTGGCACGAGTTGGTGCTCCACCTCGTCGAGGACGGTCGGCCGCTGCCGGACTGCGTCCGCCTGCTGGTCATCGGCGGCGAGGCGGCGAACCCGGCCCGGCTGGCCGACTGGGCGGGCCTGGACACCGGGCGGATCCGGCTGCTCAACACCTACGGCTGCACCGAGACCACCCTGATCACCCACGCCGTCGACCTGCACGGCCCGGCGGCGCTCCCACCCGCGCCCGACTGGTCCGGCGGCGCGCCGGCGCCGATCGGCCGCGCCCTTCCGCACGTCGACGAACGGATCGACGGGCAGGGCGAGTTGCTGATCGGCGGCCCCTCGGTGGCACTGGGCTACCACGGCCTGCCGGAGGCCACCGAGGCCCGGTTCACCGTCGTCGACGGCGAGCGCTGCTTCCGTACCGGCGACCGGGTGAGCCGCGCGCCGGACGGCCTGCTCACCCACCGCGGCCGGCTGGACCACGAACTCAAGGTCCGCGGCATCCGGGTGGACCCGGCCGAGGTCGAGGCCCATATCGCCGGCCACCCCGAGGTGAACGCGGTGGCCGTGGTCGGCGCGACGGTGGCCGGCCGCGCCGCCCTGGTCGCCTACGTGGTGGCGCGGACCGGCGCCGCCCCCGGCGCGCTGGACGCCGACGTCCGGTCGTACCTGCGCGAGCGGGTGCCGGGCCACCTCGTACCCAGCCGGATCACCGTCGTCCCGCAGCTCGTGCACACCGCGAGCGGAAAAGTCGACCGGGCGGGCTCGCACCGGCGGCACTCGCCCGACGCCCAGGTCAAAGGAGACCTTCGATGAGCGTTGACACCACCGGCACCGAAACCGGCAGCGGAACCGGCACCGAAGCCGCCACCGACCCCGCCGCCGCACACCCCGGCGCCGCCGTCGAGGACGTGGTGGCGATCTTCGGCCGGGTGCTGGAGTGCCAGGACGTCACGGCCGACTCGGACTTCTTCCTGCTCGGCGGCGACTCCCTGGTCGCCACCCGGGTGTTGAGCGCGGTCGCCCGCCGCAGCGGGGTGGAGCTGGCCTTCGAGGACTTCCTGCTCGCACCGACCCCACGGGCGCTCGCCGCAAGAATCGCGACCGCCCGATGACCGGCCGCGACGACTCCCCCGCCCGGCCACCGGCCACCGCTCGCGCAGCGGGCACATCAGGCGGCGTCACCTCCGCCGTCGTGGTCGGGGCCGGTCTGGCCGGCCTCACCGCCGCGACCGGACTGGCGGCCCGCGGCATCGACGTCACCGTCCTGGAGGCCCGCGACCGGGTCGGCGGCCGCACCCGCGGGATCGAGGTCGCACCCGGCCGCCGGATCGACGCAGGCGCCGCCTACCTGGGCGACCGGCACACCGAACTGCTCGCGACGATGGCGCGGTTGGACCTCAAGACCACACCGACCACGATGTCCGGCGCCAGCCGCTTCGCACTCGGCGGCGCGGACGCCACCCGGGACGGGCGGTTCCCCCCGCTCAACGCGGTCGCCCTGGGCGACCTGTTCGAGCTGCTGGACGAACTGACCGCCGCCGTCCGGCCCGAGGCGCCCTGGCTCACCCCGGAGGCCGAGCGGCTGGACACCACGACCGTCGCCGAGTGGGCCGGGGAGCAGCTGACCCACCCGGACGCCCGGCTCTTCCTCCCGCTCTTCCTGGGCGAGATGATGGCCGCCGACCCGGCCGAACTGTCGGTCCTGCACATGGCGTTCTACCTCCGCTCCGGCGGCGGACTGCGCTACCTCAACGCCTTCGAGGGCGGCGCGCAGCAGGACCGGATCGCGGGCGGGGCGCACCTGGTCTGCGAGCGGCTGGCCGAGCGCCTGGGCCCCCGGGTACGGCTCGGCGAGCCGGTCGAGGCGGTGCACCAGGACGCCGACGGGGTCACCGTCCGTTCGGTCCACGGCGCGTACCGGGCGGACGTCGCGGTGGTGGCGCTGCCGCCGCTGCTGGCCGACGCCCTGGAGCAGGACCCGGCGCCACCCGTGCGGCGGGCGGGCGGACGGACCGCCCGCGGCTGCGCGGTGAAGGTCAACCTGGTCTACCCCGAGCCGGTCTGGCGCGGGCACGGGCTGTCGGGCTGGTCGGTGAACTCCGAGGGCCCGCTGCTGTCCACGGTGGACGACTCGCCGGCCGAGGGCGGTGTGGGCGTGCTCACGGGCTTCGTCACCGGCGCCGAGGCGCACCGGTTCGCGGCCCTCGACCCGGCCCGGCAGCGGGCGGCGGCGGTCGGGCAGGCCGCGCGGCTGTTCCCGATGCTCCCGGAGCCGATCGGCTTCCACGTCACCGACTGGGTCAACGAGCCGTACAGCAGGGGCTGTTACGCGGCGCTGTTCGGCCCAGGGGACTGGCTGCGGCTCGGTCCGGCGCTGACCGCACCGCACGGCCGGGTGCACTGGGCCGGCACCGAGACCAGCACCGAGTACTTCGGACTGATGGAGGGGGCGATCCGCTCGGGCCACCGCGTGGTCGAGGAGGTCCTCGCCGGGCCGCCGAACGGCCCCGCGGCGCCCCGGCCGTGACGGCCGGGCGCCAGCCGTGACGGCGGCAGCCCGGCGGTAGCGCGGACACCCGCCCCGCCCCCGCACCACCACCGCCCGCACCACTGCCATCACCGCCACCCCTTGAATCGAACACCAGTTCCCCTCTCACCTGCCCCCGGTTCCACAAGAACCCGGCCCGGGCCGCCTTCCCTGGGAGTCCGCCATGAGCGACCAGACGTCCATCGCCCCCCTCGCCGCCAGAGAACAGCTGATGACCGAGCCCGCCCTCGGCGCCGGCAACTTCCTGGACCAGGCCATCGCGGTCAACCCGAACCGCGCCGTGCCCTTCGCCTTCACCCACCACACCGACCACCGCGGCGCCGTCGTGCTGCGCGGGCACAGCCTGCTGGACCTCGCCGCCCTACGCGACCGCTACGCCAAGTGGTACCGGGCCAACGGCGTCCGCCCCGGCGACCCGGTCGGCGTGGTGGTCGCCGAGGGCCTGGAGCCGCTGCTGCACTTCCTCGCGCTCACCGCGCTGGGCGCCGTCCCGGCCCTGGTCAACGACGCCATGCGGCACGACGTCATGGTCCGCTACCTCAACCACGTCGGCGTGGTCGGCGTGGTCGCGGACGACCCCACCCGGCTGGCCGCCGCCTACCGCGAGGACCCGCAGCGCCGCCCCGGCTTCATCGCCCTGGCCGCCGAGGTCCAGGCCTTCGACGCCGGGGCCGCCGGGCTCCCGGAGGACTACCCGTACCGGCACGCCGCCGAGGACGTGGTCGCGCTGATCCACTCCTCCGGCACCACCGGCACCCCGAAGTCCACCATGCTGGCGCACCGCCAGTTCTGGGACGGCAAGCAGCCCCGCATGGTGCGCTTCCCCGCCGAGCCCTCGGACCGGCTGATGTCGCTGATGCCGCACACCCACGCCGGCGGGCTCAGCTACTTCCTCACCGCCACCCTGCTCGGCCTGCCGACCGTGGTGATGTCCGACTGGCGGCGCACGGTCGTGGAGCCGGTGATGGAGGCCTTCCAGCCGACCATGGTCGCCTCCTTCCCGCGGACGTTCGTCGAGCTGGCCACCGGCGAGCTCCCGGTCAGGGGGGCCGCCCGGGTGCACTCCTGGTTCAACACCGGGGACAGCGCCCACTACGGCCACATCCGCCGACTGGTGCAGCTCGGCGAGCGCCCGGCCGGGCTGATCCGGCCGTGGCTGCTGCCGAGCGAGAAGGCCGGGCAACCCGCCCTCCCCGGTTCGCAGTTCATCGACGGGCTGGGCTCCTCCGAGATGGGCATGGCGCTGTTCGGCCAGGTGACCACACCGGAGACCGCGCGCGACGACCGCTGCGTCGGCAAGCCGCTGGAGGTGGTCCTCAAGGCGGCGGTGCTGGACGAGCAGGGCGAGGAGGTGCCGGACGGCACGGTCGGGATGCTGGGCGTGGTCACCCCGTCGCGCACCCCCGGCTACTGGAACGACGCCAGGCTCACCGCGAGCTTCGAACTGGCCGGGTACTGGCTCACCGGCGACGTGGCCCGCCGCGACGCCGAGGGCCGGTTCCACCACCTCGACCGGACGGTGGACGTCATCGACACCACCGCCGGCCCGGTCTACAGCCTCCCGCTCGAGGAGGTGCTGCTGGCCGACTGCGCCGACCTGGTGCAGGACTGCTCGGTGGTCGGCGTGCCCGGCGGCCCCGGCGAGGGCCAGCGGCCGATCGCCGTGGTCCGCCTCCAGGCCGAGGCGGCGGCGAGCAGCGCCGAGGAGGTCCAGGAGGCCGCCAACAAGGCGCTGGCGCAGGCCGGGCTGGCCGCGCTCGCCGCGGTCCGCATCGCCCGGAGGCCCGAGGACCTCCCCCTCGGGCCCACCGGCAAGGTGCTCAAGCGCGAGCTGCGCACCCGCTTCGCCACCCTCTTCACCGGCCAGTAGCACCCGATGGAACACCACGCGATCCGGCAGCCGTACCAGTACCTGCGCACCCCGCTGACCGAGCCGGACTGGCGGCGGCTGCCGGGCTGGCGCGACGTCAGCGCGGCCGAGTGGCGCGACGCCCGGTGGCAGCGGGCGCACTGTGTCAAGGACCTCCGCCAGCTGCGGGAGGTCGTCGGCGGCCTGCTCACCGACCGGTTCTACGCGGACCTCGCCGCCGACCAGGCCGGGTTCGCCACGATGTCGATGCTGCTGCCGCCGCAGATGCTCAACACCATGGCGCCGCACGGCCCGACCGACCCGGAGGGGTACACCGACGCGTTCCTGGCCGACCCGGTCCGCCGCTACATGCTGCCGGTCCGCTCGGAGCGGCACCCGCGGTGGCCGAGCCACCCGTACGCCGAGCGCGACTCGCTGCACGAGGCGCAGATGTGGGTGGTGGAGGGCCTGACCCACCGCTACCCCGGCAAGGTGCTGGCCGAGCTGACCTCCACCTGCCCGCAGTACTGCGGGCACTGCACCCGGATGGACCTGGTCGGCAACTCCACCCCCCAGGTGGCCAAGGCCAGACTGACGCTGCGGCCGGCCGACCGGCAGGAGCAGATCCTCGACTACCTCAAGCGCAGCCCGGCCGTGCGCGACGTGGTGGTCTCCGGCGGCGACCTGGCCAATGTGCCCTGGCCCCGGCTGGAGGCCTTCCTGCTGCGGCTGCTGGAGCTGGAGTCGGTGCGCGACATCCGCCTCGCCAGCAAGGCGGTGGTGGGCCTCCCGCAGCACTGGCTGCAACCTCGGGTGGTCGAGGGGGTGGCCAGGGTGGCCGCGGTCGCGGCCCGCCGCTCGGTCAACCTGGCCGTGCACACCCACGCCAACCACGTGCGCTCGGTGACGCCGCTGGTCGCCGAGGCGGCCCGGGCGCTGCTGGACGCGGGCGTGCGGGACGTCCGCAACCAGGGCGTGCTGATGCGCGGGGTCAACGACACCCCGGAGGACCTGCTGGACCTCTGCTTCGCGCTCCAGGGCGAGGCGAACGTCCTGCCGTACTACTTCTACCTCTGCGACATGATCCCGAACGCCGAGCACTGGCGGACGTCCGTCCACGAGGCGCAGCGGCTCCAGGAGGCGATCATGGGCTACCTGCCCGGCTACGCCACCCCGCGGATCGTCTGCGACGTCCCGAACCTGGGCAAGCGCTGGGTGCACCAGGCGGTGGCCTACGACCGCGAACTCGGCATCTCGTACTGGACGAAGAACTACCGCACCGGCCTGGAGGCGCGGGAGGCGGAGGACGGCGACCTCGACGACGTGCTCAACCGGCGCCACCCGTACTACGACCCGGTGGACACCCTGCCCGAGCCCGGCCGCCGCCGGTGGGCCGAGCGCTTCGCCGACCGGTGCCCATGACCTCGGGACGCCCCAGCCCGCGCCCCCAGCACGCCCATGGCCCCGGCACGCCCATGACCGCGGAAAGGCCCCGGACGGACCGGAGAGGCCTCGGAAAGGAGCAGTGGTGAACCCCAGCCCCACACACGACACCCCCGCGAACGACACCGGCCCGCTGCGCCGGATGTGCTGGATCTTCCCCGACCGGGAGTCCACCCGGATGACCGCGACGTGGGAGCACTTCTTCTGGGAGCTGTACGCGGAGGCCGCCGCCGAGCTCGGGCTGCGCTGGACCAGGCACGCGCCCGACGCGGTGACGGTGGACGCCACCGTCCGCGGCCGCACGCGGGTCTACGTCGACGAGGAGCTCGTCACCCCGGAGGACACCCTCTTCATCACCGCGCTCTACTCGCTGCCCTACCAGTCGGCGGACGTCTTCAACCAGTACGCGCTGTACGCGGTGCTGGAGCAGGCGGGCTTCTACCTGCCGTTCCCCCCGCAGGTCTCGCTGCTGGGCAACGACAAGCTGGCCACGCTGCTCTACCTGGAGGGCTCCCCGGTACAGCCGATCCCCTCGGTGCGGATCGGCACCGGACGGGACATCAGCAAGCACCTGTACGAGGTGGCGCTGGGGGGCATGACCTACCCGGCGATCGTCAAGCCGTCCGGCTGGTGCGGGGGCGGCGGGATCAACCTGGCCCGCGGCCCCGAGGACGTCCGCGGGCTGGCCAGCCTGGCCCAGGGCGGCGACACCACGCTGGTGGTCCAGCCGTACCTCGGCGACGGCACGGTCGACTACCGGGTGTACGTGGTCGACGGCGAGCCCGTGGCCGTGATGAAGCGGACCCCGGAGCCGGGCTCCCCGGTGGCCAACGCCAGCCGCGGCGGCGCCATGGAGTTCCCGCCGGTGCCACCCGAACTGGCCGCTGCGACGGCCTACTTCGCCGAACGGCTGCCGATCCCGTTCTTCTGCGTCGACTTCCTCTTCGACGGCGAGCGGTACTGGTTCTCCGAACTCGAACCGGACGGGGTGATCGCCCCGGACTTCGACGACCCGGACCGCACCCTCCAGCGGGACATCACCCGCGCCCGCTTCACCGCCTACCGCGACGGCCACGCCAAGTGGCTCGCCGACGGGGCCCGCCCGGCGGACCCGTTCGCCGCCGCGGGCCGCCCCTACACCTCCTCGCTCGCCACCGCCCCGACCCTTCCCACCACCCCGACCACCCCGACCACCCCAGGAACGGAACCCCGATGACGGACGTGTTCTCGCTGCCCCCGGAGGCGGCCGAGCCGCACCTGCACGTCGCCCGGCACTCGCTGGAACGGCTGCGAACCGTCCCCGAGCTGGCACCGCGCTACGACGGACATGGCGGACCGGCCACCCTGGAGGGCCTGGCCGCGCTGCCGCCGCTGGTGAAGGACGACCTCAACGTGGCGCTGGCCCACCTGGAACCGCAGGCCGGACAGGCCGCCACCTGGCTCTTCCAGAGCGGCGGCAGCACCGGCGCCCCCAAGGTCGGCTACGCGCCGACCGGCTTCTACATGGAGGGCGTGTACGCGCACTGGCGGCCGCTGGACCGCGACGACGTCTTCGTCAACGCCTGGGGCGCCGGCCGGATGTGGGGCGCGCACTTCCTCGCCGCGGCCCTGGCCGACCTGTGCGGCTGCCGGATCATCGCGCTGGGCTCGGTCACCCGGGACGAGTACGCCGACTGGCTGGCGTTCTTCGCCGCCCGCGGGGTCACCGCGATCGGCGGGACGCCGAGCGTGCTGCGGCTCTGGTTCGCGAACGCCAGGGCCGCCGGGGTACGGCTGCCGGCGCTGCGCAAGGTGCTCTGGCTCGGCGAGGCCTGGCAGCCCCAACTGGAGGAGGACATGGCCGCGGTGGCGCCGAACGCGCGGCGCTGGGGCATGTTCGGCAGCACCGAGACGTGGGTGGTCGGCACCAACACCCCGGACTGCCCGGCGGACACCTTCCACACCCTCCCCGAGCAGCTGGTGCACGTCGGCCCGGACGGCCTGCTGGACTTCACCACGCTCAACCCGGAGATGCTCAACCCGGTGCTGCGCTACCGCACCGGCGACGCCGGGGAGCTCACCGCCTGCCCGTGCGGCCGGCCCGGCCGGGCCATGCGGGTCCTGGGCCGCCGCGACGCCGTGGTGCAACTGCGCGGCCTGGGCCTGCACGTGGACGAGATCGTCGCCCGGGTCGAGCAGGAGCCCGGGGTGGCCAGGGCCCAGGTCCTGGTCACCGAGCGGGGCGGCCGGGCGACCGGCGTGGACGTGCTGCTGCTGACCGATCCGGACTCGGCACCGGACACCGACCGGCTGCGCAAGGAGCTGTTCTCCGCGACCTTCACGCTGAGCACCGCCTTCCAGCACGACCCGGAGTCCTTCCGGGTCCGCACGGTGGACGAGCTGGTCAGCAACGACCGCACCGGCAAGACCGCCGCCTTCGTGGTCCGGGAGGACGCGTGAAGCCGCGCCGGCCGGCCCCGCTCGGGCGCGGCTTCGACCTGTTCTGGGCCGGACAGACCGTCAGCACGGTGGGCGACCGGGTCACCCTCTTCGTGGTACCGACCCTGATGATCTTCGCCCTGCACGCCTCGGCGCTCCAGGTCGGCGTGGTCGCGATGGCCCAGTACCTGGGCATCCCGCTGCTCGGACCGGTCGCCGGGGTGCTGGTGGACCGCTGGGACAAGCGGTGGACCATGCTCGCCTGCGACCTGATCCGGCTGGCGGCGGTGGCGGTCATCCCGCTCGCCTACTGGCAGGACTTCCTCTCCACCCCGCTGCTGTTCGCCTGCGTCGCGGTGATCAGCGGCGCCACGATCTTCTTCAACGTCGGGTACCTGGTCGCCGTCCCCGCCGTCGTCCCGGAGAAGGACCTGGTCCGCGCCTACTCCCGACTGGAGGGAAGCGGCTCGGTGTGCGAGGTGGCCGGGCCGTCCATCGCGGCCGGCCTCTACAGCGCGTTCGGCGTGGCCGCCCTGCTGGTGGACGCGGCCAGCTACCTGGTCTCGGCGGTCTGCTTCCGCTTCATGCCGCCCTGGGGCGAGCGGACGGTCGTCCCCGGCTCCATCGGGGAGCGGCTGACCGCCGGGTTCCGGCTGAACTGGGCCGACCCGGTGCTCCGGCGGGTGGTGGTCGCGGCGGTGACGCTGAACTGCGGCGGCCCGGTCTTCGTCACCGTGCTGCCGGTGCTCGCCTACCGCGGACTCGGCGTCTCCGTCGGCGTGTTCGGCGCGGCCATGTCGGTCGCGGCGGTGGGCGCGCTGATCGGCGCGGTGGTCGCGCCGAGGATCAGCGAACGGCTCGGACTGGGGCGGACGCTGGCCTGGGCGCTGCTGCTGCACTGTCTGGTCGGACTGGGCGTGCTCGCCGCACCCGCGCTGCCGGCCGGGCCGGTGATCGCGGTGACGATGGGCTGCTACGGCTTCTTCATGTCCTGCATCAACGTGTGCAGCGCACCCACCCGGCAGTCCCGGATGTCGGCGCAGCACCAGGGCGTGATGCACGCGGCCTTCCGTACCGTCACCTGGGGGGTGATCCCGCTCGCCGCGCTGGTCGGCGGTGTGGCCGTCTCCCTGCTCACCGGGCCGCTGGGCATCCTCGGCGCCGCCCGGGCGGTGATGGCCGGCGGGACGCTGCTGGCGGCGCTCTCCTTCGTCCCGGCCCTGGGGATCCAGCCGCTGCTCGACGCCGCCGCCCGCGAGCCGAAGCCGCGGAGCGACGGTGATCCGGCGGCATTGGGCACCGCGACCGACGGCACCGCGACCGACGGCTCCGCGACCGACGGCCCCGCACTAGCGGAGAGCGCGCCGTGACCGCGGCGGAGCACCCGGTCCTGCTGATCACCGGGACGTCCTCGGGCATCGGCCTGGCCACCGCGGTCGAGGCCGCCCGGGCCGGGTACACCGTGGTGGCGACGATGCGCGATCCCGGCCGGGCCGGACCGCTCCTCGACGCGGTCCGCCGGGCCGGCGCCACCGTGGACGTCCACCGCCTCGACGTCACCGACGAGGCCTCCGTGACGGCCTGCCTGGACGGTGTGCGGCAGGCCTACGGGCGGCTGGACGCGGTGGTCAACAACGCCGGCGTCTCCAACTTCGACCCCACCCTGGAGATGTCGACCACCGAGGCGCTGCGGGCCAACCTGGAGGTGAACTTCTTCGGCGTGATCGCGGTCAGCCGGGCCGCCATGCCGCTGCTGCGCGCCGCCCGCGGCCGGCTGGTCACCATCGGCAGCGTGCACGGCCTCGTCGGCCAGCCGTTCAACGAGGCCTACTGCGCGGCCAAGTTCGCCGTCGAGGGGTTCATGGAGAGCCTCGCCCCGGTCGCCGGGGCGCACGGCGTCCGGGTGTCGGTCGTGGTGCCCGGCTTCGTACCGGACACCGACTTCGGGGTCTTCCCCGACATCGACCGCACCACCATCCGAGCGGCCTCCGGCCCCTACGCACAGACCTTCGGCGACTACCTCGACTGGGTCGGCGGGCAGGGCTGGGAGGCCGCCGGCCAGTCGGCCCGGGAGGTCGCCGAAGTGGTGGTGGACACCCTGCGCGCCGACCGGCCGCCCTTCCGCGTCCCCACCGGCCCCTGGGCCGCCGCGTACCTCGACCAGAAACTGACCGACCGGGACGGCACAGGCGTGCAACGGCTCGCCCGCACCTGGATCGGCCGACCGGACCACAGCTAGACGACCGGACCACAGCCAGAGGCAGGAGAAGCAGTGCCCGCGAAACCGCTACAGGACCTGGTCGACTTCGCCCGGACCAACTCCCCCTTCTACGCGGAGACGTACCGCGACGTGCCGCGGACGATCTCGCACCTCACCGAGCTGCCCCTGATCGACCAGAATGCCTTCTGGGCCGCCAACACCTGGCCGGACAACCGCCTGCTCACCGGCCCGCTGAGCGACGCGGGCGTCTACAAGACCGGCGGCACCACCGGCGTCCCCAAGTTCTCCCCCTGGACGCGCACCGAGCACGCCGACTCGGTGAGCGCCTTCGGCGCGGGCATGGTGCAGGCCGGGCTGCGGCCGGGCCACCGGGTGGCCAACCTGTTCTGCGCCGGGGAGCTCTACGGCGGCTTCCTCTACATCGAGAACGCCCTGCACCACGCGCCGGTGGAGAACGTCCGGCTGCCGGTCGGCGGCACCGCGCCCGACGACTACGTGGCCGACCTGATCGCCGGGTTCGGGGTGCACGTCCTGGCCGGTGAGCCGATGAAGCTCAGCTCGGTCGCCGAGTGCCTGGTCAAGCGCGGCGAGAGCGCCGACTCGGTCGAGCTGCTGCTCTTCGGCGGCGACCTGCTCTTCGCCGACCTGCGGCCGATCCTCACCCGGGCGTTCCCCAAGGCGGCGGTGTCCTCGCTCGGCTACGCCTCGGTCGACGCCGGGCTGGTCGGCGCCCCCGTCCCGGGCGACGACGTCCGCGTCCACGAGGCCTTCCCGCACCGCACGGTGGTGGAGCTGGTGGACGACGTGACCGGCGAGCCGATCACCGCCGTCGGCGTGCCCGGCCGGGTCGTGGTCACCAACCTGTTCCGCACCCTGATGCCGATCCTGCGCTACCCGACGGGTGACCGCGCCGAGTGGGTCGACCCCGCACGCGGCCGGTTCCGCCTGGTCGGCCGCTCCGTCGAGGGCGCCCGGGTGGGGACGGTCGCGATGCCGACCGAGGAGATCCGCGCCGTGCTGATCGCCGCCGACCCCGACCGGTACATCTCCGGGATGCAACTGGTCCAGCGCCGCTGGGACGGCCGGGACGGCCTCATCCTGCGCCTGGGCTGCACCGAGCAGCCGCCCGAGGAGCTGAGCGGGCGCCTCGTCGAGGCCGTCTACGCGGCCCGGCCGCTCTACCCGGCCGAGGTGGCGGCCGGCGCCGTCCACCACCTGACCGTCGAGTGGGTGCCGCGCTCCGAGCTGGTCACCAACCCGCGGACCGGCAAGCTCCAGCAGGTGCTGGACGAGCGCCCGCCGGCGTGACCGCCGCCTGACCGCCGCCTGGGCGGGTGGCACCTGCCGCCCGCCCCGGCGGCGCGTCCCGCGCGGTCAGTCCCCGAACGGCCGCCCCGGCAGCATCACGCTCTGCCCGCGGAACTCCGCGACGACCTTTCCACCCTCGTCCTGCCCACCCTCGTCCTGCCCGCCCGCCTGGCGGACCGTCACGTCGTAGATCCCGGTCCGGCCGGAGCGCGACCGTTCCTGCGCCTCGGCCACCAGCTCGTCCCCGACCGCGGCCGGGGACAGGAAGGTGACCTGGGCGGCCTGGGCGACGGTCACCGGGCCGTGGCTGTTGCAGGCGTACGAGAACGCCGCGTCGGCCAGCAGGAACAGGTAGCCGCCGTGGGCGATCCCGAAGCCGTTCACCATCGTCTCAGCGACGGTCATCCGCATCCGCGCCCGCCCGGGGGCCACCTCCTCCAGGGCGATCCCCAGCGTCCGGCAGGTGTGGTCGCGTTCGTAGAGCCCGGCGATCGCGCCGCTCCCCACCCCGGTCGACCCGACATCCGTACCCATGCCGCCCTGCCTTCCTCCGGGGCACGGCCCCCGCGGCCGGCCGCAATCGCCCCCGGATTACACCGACCCGCCCCGCCGCCTGTCAACGGCCGCCGGTCAACGCCCGCCGGGCGCCGTGCCGTACGGCGGTGAGAGGCGTGCGACCGGCGTGCCGGGGTCGGCGTCCTGCGGGCAGGAGAGTTCACCGGGATGATTCGCCGGTGGAACACCGGATGCGGCACAGTGGGCCCATGAGCGCGGACACGAGGAGTCACCAGGCCGTCGGACGGCCGGGCGCGGCCCGGCGGCGGCCGGTCCAGCAGCGCAGCCAGGAGCGGTGCGAGCGGATCCTGGACGCCTGCGCGAATCTGCTCGACGCGGTCGGGGCCGGTGCACTCACGACCAAGGAGGTCGCGCACCGCGCCCAGGTGCCGATCGGCACGCTCTACCAGTTCTTCTCCGGCAAGGAGGACCTGCTCGCCGCGCTGGCCGTCCGCAACCTGGAGCTCTACCTCCAGCGGCTGGACCGCCGACTGTTCGCCGAGGCACCGGTCGGACCGGCCGGGTTCACCGACCTCGCGGTGGACGAGTTCGTCGCGATGAAGCGGGCCGTCCCCGGATTCGGCCAGGTGGACTTCGGCCTGGCGGGTGCGCTGGTGCCCGCCGGGGTCCGGGACGACCGGCATCTGCTGGACACCGACCTGGACAACAACACCGCCGTCGCCCTACGCCTCCAGGCCCTCGGGGGCGAGGTCTTCGCCGCGTCCGACCCGGCGGCGCTCACGCTGGGGCTGCGGGTCGCCCTGGAGGCGGCGGACGCCGTCCTCAAGCTCGCCTTCCGCAGCGACCCGGACGGCGACCCGGCTCTGATCGCCGAGTGCAAGCGCCTCGTCCGCTGCTACCTCGCCGACCAGCTCACCGGGCCGGTCGGGGGACCGCTCACGCCGCGCTGACGGGGACGTCGGCGCGGCGGGCACCCGGGCGAGCCGTTGCGAGCCCGCCGCCGCCGCAGCACAGTGGAAGCAGCACAGTCTGGAACCAGCACAGCAGCCACCGAAGCCGCCACTACCGGAGGAGCAGCCCATGCACGCAGCGGTAGGTGACCAGCTCCACATCCACAGCAGGGCGGTGGGCATGGTCGACCAGAAGGGCGAGATCATCGAGGTGCGCGGCGCCGGGGGCGAGCCGCCGTACATGGTCCGCTTCGAGGACGGCCACGAGGGCCTGATCTACCCGGGCCCGGACTGCATCGTCGAACCCGGCGAGAAGACCCACTGACCCGCGTACCCGCCGCCCCGCGCCCGACCCGCGCGCGGCGGTGAGTCGCGTTGTCCGCACTCTCCGCCCCCTCCCTCTCCACCGCCCCCTCCTCACCCGGCACCCCGCTCCCCGGCGCGCTCGCCGCGCTCGCGCCCCTGCTGGACCACTACGGGTACCCGGCCCTGGCGCTGTTCGTCCTGCTCGACAACTGCGGCATCCCCGCGCCCGGCCAGACCATGCTGGTGCTGGCCGCCGTCTACGCCGGCACCGGGCACCTGAGCCTCGCGGCCGTGGTGGCGATCGCCTTCGGCGCGGCCGTCCTCGGCAACAGCCTCGGCTACCTGATCGGCAGCACCGGCGGCCGCGCCTTCGTGCACCGCTGGGGCCGCTACGTGCTGCTCACCCCGGCCCGGATGGAGCGCGCGGACGGCTTCTTCGCCCGGCACGGCGGCAAGGTCGTCACCGTCGCCCGCTTCGTGGACGGGCTGCGCCAGACCAACGGCATCATCGCCGGCACCACCGAGATGCCCTGGCGCCGCTTCCAGCCCTTCAACCTGCTCGGCGCCGCCCTGTGGGTCGGCGTCTGGTCGACCTTCGGCTACCTGGCCGGCGCCAACATCGGCACGGTGTACCGGACGGCGATCCGCTACCAGCTGTGGCTCCTGATCGGCCTCGGCGCACTCTGCGCGGCACTCGCCGTGCGCCAGCTGCTACGCCACCGCCGCCGCAACGGCACCGGGCGCGCCTAGGCGCGCGGTCCGCACACCCGCAGGGGCCTGCCCGGTGCGCGGGCAGGCCCCCTTTCGGCGGGTCGGTACAGAAGACCTCCGCAGGGGGTCAGTGCAGGGGGAACACCTCGAACGGCACGGCGAAGCGCACCCCGAGCCGGCTGCCGGCGCCCCGGCCCATGCCCTCCAGGAACTCGCGTGCGTCGGCCATCGCCCCGCCGAGGCCGGCCAGGTAGGCCCGGTGCTCCTCCAGCGAGGCGACGCCCTTGTCAAAGTGCTCGGTGGTGTCCACCGCGTGCCGGGACTCCGGCGAGGCGACCGCCCAGACCTCCTGTACCCCGTTCCACGGCTCGTGGCCCTCGGCCGTCAGCTCGCGGAACACCCAGCGGTTGCCCGCGTCCCGGACGGCGTCCAGGGTGGCGCGGCCGACCGCGATATGGTCCGCCTGGTTGAGGAACGTCCCGCCGTACGTCTCGCGGAAGTTGCTGGTGATCACGATGTCCGGCCGGTGCCGGCGGACCGCCCGGGCGATGTCGCGGCGCAGCGGCAGACCGTACTCCAGCACGCCGTCCGGGTGGCCGAGGAACTCGACGGTGTCGACGCCGACCACGGCGGCGGAGGCGATCTGCTCCGCCTCGCGCAGCGGGCCGCACTCCTCGGGGCTCATCGAGTCGATCCCGGCCTCGCCGCTGGTGACCATCAGATAGACCACCTTCTTGCCCTGGGCCGTCCAGCGGGCCACCGCGGCGGCCCCGCCGTACTCCATGTCGTCGGGGTGGGCGACGACCACCAGTGCGGTCTGCCAGTCCTCGTTGACCGGCTCGAACGGCTCGGGTGCCTGCTCGCTCATGGGTCTGCTGCCTCTCGTGCTGTACGTATGTGCGGTGGATCGGTCGTACGGTCGTACGGTCGCGCCGCAGGCGACTCTAGGAGATCGCCGCGCCGACCGGCCGTCAGACACCGCTCCGGGCCGCCGCCTTGACCCTGACGCGCAGGTCAGGGGTTAGCGTCCCGGCACCCGCAGCGGGACCGCCGCTGCCCGGTCCGTCCAGGAGCCCTCCAGGGTCGCGGTGTACTGAGGTGCTTCGGGTGTTCACCGGAAACCCGGAGTCGTCGAACCAGGAATCCGTGGCGGACTTTCGGATCCAACAAACCGCAGGCTTACCCAGCCAATCCGACAACAATAGCGACCGGGCGGCCGAAATGAATTTCGGCCGCCCGGCACGGACCGGTCAGTAAACCCGGGCCCACTGGCTGAAATTACCCTGGTTGGGGCCCAACCAGGCGGTGTAACCACCCGTGGTGAGATAGCCGCCCGAAGTCGACCAGAGGGTGGACGGATGGCGGCACGAGATACGCATGCAGATGGCATGTCATACATCTGTGCGTCATCAACATCGCCCGTCCGCGGTTCAGGGCGGCCCCCAAACCCACAAACAACCGACGTCACGCCTCGCGATCAAAGCCGGGCCGTGGCCGGGCGGGCCGGGCCGGGGGCCGCGTGTCGGGCGGGGGTCAGCAGGGGACGGGTACCGAGATGGTGGCGGTCGACGGCGGCCAGCCCCACTGCGTCACCAGGAAGGTGCCCTCGACGGTCGAGCCGCACGGGACGGCGCCGGAGACCCGGCCCACCCAGCGGCCGCCCCTGGGGATGACGGCGCTCGGGGTGTCGGTGCCGAGTTCGGCGCCGCCGGCCACGGAGGCGGAGAGCCGGAAGGGCACGGCCCGCTCCGTCCACGTGATGCTGGCAGGGGCGGCGTGGCCGGTCAGTGTGATCAGGTCGCCGTCGACGTCGGCGCAGAGCTCGGTGAGCAGGATGCCCTGGTAGCCGGAGACGCAGGTCCTCGTGGGGATGGACGAGGCGGTCTCGGAGGCGGGCCGAGCGGTGGCCTGAGCCGCGCCGACCGCGGTCAGGACGGCGGTGCCGGCGAGGATGGCGAGGAGCCGGTTCATCGAATGCTTCCCGTTCGTAGGAATGGATGACACCGTGAAGCAATGTGACATTTCACGCTTCACGCCCCAGATACTGCCATGGATTCGAGCGGAATATCTAATTCCAACCTTGCACTTGAAGCTGAAACACGATTTCAGCCTTCATGTGTCCGAATCTCGCCGGTCGAGGCCAGGCTGGCCGCACCTATGGTCGGACGCGCCGCGCAACCCGGACGCCGCGCCGTCCGCGTGCCGGGCCCAGCGGACGCCGGGGCCGTACGTTGGCCCCATGGCACGGAGCGCTCGGGCCGCGCGGCTCGCACCACCCAGCTGGCTCGCCGCGGGCCTGCGCCCCCGGTCGGCGCCGATCCCCTGGGCGGCCGTCGCCCGCGCCTCGGTCGCCCTCTCGGCGCCGCTGGCCGTCGGGTTCGCCACCGACCGGCCCTCGTACGGCGCGCTGGTCTCGATGGGCGCGCTCTCCGCCGTCATCGGCGACACCGCCGACGCCTACCGGATGCGGGTCTTCAACATCGCCGTTCCCCAGCTGTTCGGCGCGCTCGGGGTGGCCCTCGGCACCCTGGTGTTCGGGGAGGGCTGGGTCGCCGTCGCCGTGCTGACCTTGATCGCGCTGGTCTCCGGCATGATCTCCTCGATCGGCGCGGTCGCCTCCGCCTCCGGCCTGCTGCTCCTGCTCGACGCGGTGGTCGGCGCCGGCCTGCCGATGCCCACCCCTTGGTGGAAGGCTCCCCTGCTGCTCACCCTCGGCGGCGTACTGGTGCTCCTCCTCGCCCTGTTCGCCTGGCCGCTGCGCGGCGGCGTCCCCGAGCGGACCGCCGTCGCCCGGACGTACCGGGCCGTCGCCGAGTTCCTCGCCGCGGCCGGCACGCCCGCGCACGACGAGAAGCGACAGTCCGTCACGCACTCCCTCAACGAGTCCTACGACCTGCTGCTCGCGCACCGCACCCGTCGGCACGGGCGCTCCCCCGGGCTGGTGCGGCTGCTCGCCCAGTTGAACGCCGTCATCCCGGTCGTCGAGGCCGCCACCTCGGCGAAGCTGCGCCCGTCCTCGCTCGGACCGCTGCCGGACGCCTACCCGGCGGCCGCCCGCGAGCTCGCCGCCGCCGTCGGGGCCGGCCGCACCGGAGCGGCGCGTCTCGATCTGCCGGAGCCCGAGGGGCCGACCGAGCGGGCGGTGGACCACGCGCTGCGGTACGCGGCGACCGTCGTCCACGAGACCGGGCCCGACCTGCACGGCGTCGCCGAACGGCTGGGCCGGCCCGCCCCCGTGCGGATCCGGACCCGGCGCGCGCTGCGGGCCGTGATGCTGTCCGGGGCGTCCTGGCGCTACGGGCTGCGGCTCGCGCTGTGCATCGGCCTCGCCCAGGCCCTGGTGTCGGTGATCGCCGTCCCCCGCTCCTACTGGGTCACCCTGACCGTCACGTTCGTGATGAAGCCCGACTTCGGCTCGGTCTTCTCCCGGGCCGTCCTACGCGCCCTCGGTACCGCGGCCGGTCTGCTGATCGCCATGCCCGTCCTCGCGGCGGTGCCGCACGGCTGGTGGGACGTGCCGGTGATGATGCTGCTCGCGACGCTGATCCCGGCCGTCTCCGCGAAGGGCTACGCCTTCCAGACCGCGGCGATCACCCCGGTGATCCTGCTGCTCTCCGACCTCCTCAACCACCAGGGCTTCGACCTGGTGCTGCCCCGGCTCTACGACTCGCTGATCGGCTGTGCGATCTCGCTCGTCGCGGGCTACCTGCTGTGGCCGGAGTCCTGGCACACCCGGATCGGCGACCGGCTCGCCGACGCGGTGTCGGACACGGCGGCCTATGTGGCCCTCGCCTTCGAGCCCCGGCCGGACCAGACGGCCCGGCTGAAGTACCGGCGCCGGCTCTACCGCGACCTCTCCACCGTGCGCTCCGAGTTCCAGCGGGCGCTGACCGAGCCGCCGCCGACCGGGGCACGCGCCGCGGCCTGGTGGCCGCTGGTCATCGCCGTCGAGCGGATCGTCGACACCACCACCGCCACCCGGGTCAGGGTCGACCACGGCGCGCCCGCCCCGCGGGCCGAGGAGGTCGCCGTCATCGGGGGCGAGTTGCGGGAGCTCGCCGAGGCGGTGCGGTCGAGCGGCACCCTGGCCCGGGCACCGGAGGAGGCGGACGGGCCGGACGAGCCGACGGGCGTGCTGGCGCCGCTGCGCGACGAGGTCCGGGCGGCCCGCGCGGTCGCCGCACCCGGCCCGGGCTGACGCCGGACGAGCTCCGGATGAGCGCCGGGCGGGCGCCGGACCGGTCGGGGCCGGAGAGCTGAGGGCCGGTCAGCACCCGTCCCGGGTGACCGGCAGGAGCCCGGGGGCGCATCGTACGATCAACCCATGTCCCAGCATTCAGGCTCGTTTCGCTCACTCTGGTCCAAGGACGCCGTGCTGTCGATCGCCTCGGCGGGCTCCACCCTCTCGATCGGATCGGTCGGGTCCGTGCTCTCCGTGGGGTCGGTCGGCAGCGTCCTGTCGATCGGCTCGGTCGGCTCGGCGCTCTCCCTCCTCTCGGCCGGCTCCTTCCTGAGCACCGGCTCGATCCTCTCCGCCCAGTCGCGGTGGTCGATGCTGTCCTGGCGCTCCCGGGGCAGCCTGCTGGCCGCCGGCGCGGTGGCGGCGGTCGCCGGAACCGCGCTGATCGAACGGCAGCGCTCCCGGTAGCCCGTCCCCGACCCGACCGGCGGACGGCGGCGTACGGGCCCGGGCCCGTACGCCGCCGTCCGTGCAGCCGGCTCGGTGCCAGGGCTACGGGACGGGGCAGGAGATCGTGGTCTGCAGCGAGGGCAGGCCGTACATCCAGATCTCGTCCTTGACCTGGGTCGCGTTGTCGAACTCGTAGTAGATGTACGGCGCCCAGTTGAGGTTGCGCTGCCCCGAGCAGGACAGGTCCGAGGCGATCTGCACGCCCAGGGTCACCGTCCGGGTGGCACCCGGGGGGATCGGTGCGTTGAGGTGGAGTGACGCCTGCTTGTCGGTGTGGGTGCAGTCGACGGTGTCGCCGTCGCACGAGACGATGGCGTAGGTGTTCAGGGCCTCGTTCTCGGGCCAGGTCGGCTGGATGAACTCGTAGGCGAAGTTGATGTCGGTCGACTCGGTATTGGTCAGGGACAGGCTGATGGTCACCAGGGTGCCCGCCGCCGCCGTGTGCCGGTCCACGGACAGGCTCGCCCCGGAGACCGTGGCGGAGGCCGGCGGGGCCGCCCACAGCATGCCAACTCCGATGAATGCGGCAAGAGTTGTTCCGATTCGTCGCGCTCGCGATAGCCTCATGCGGGCGAGAATACGAAGGGCGCCGCGGTTTGTCTGTAGGGCCTCGGCCGGCAGGCCTCGGCCGGGTGCGAGGCGGCGGATGCCCCGGTGCGACCCCGGCCGGGCGCCTCAGGTCCGGGCGTTCTGCAGGTCCTGGATCCGCCGCCACGGCCGCTCCGCCTCCAGCGCGAAGGCCAGCTCCAGCAGGATCCGCTCCCGCCCGTTCGCCGCCGAGAGGTGGACGCCGATCGGCAGGCCGTTCGCCGCCTCCCCCGCGGGCAGGGCGATCCCCGGGCCGCCCGTCACGTTGTTGACGGGGGTGAAGGCCACATAGCGGTTCAGCCGGTCCAGCAGCTCCTCGAAGGCGACGTTCGGGCTCAGGTGCCCGATCGGCGGGGCCACGTGCGCCAGCACCGGCGAGAGGATCACGTCGTGCTCGCGGAACAGGCCCGCGTAGGTCTGCTCCGCCTGCCGCAGCCTGCGCAGCACGCCCGGCGTCCGGAGGAACTCGCGCTGGAAGCGGCGGCGCAGCCCGAGGGTCAGGCCGTCCAGCTTCCGGGCCTGGAAGCCGCGGTCCAGCACCAGCTTGCCCGTGGCGGCGATCAGGAAGGCGAGGTAGCCCCAGTACAGCGTGAAGTCCCGGGCGAACTCGGCCCCGAACGGCAGCGCCGCGGGGGTGACGAGGTGGCCCATCCCCTCCAGCCGTGCCGCCGTCTCCTCGACGGCCCGGCGGGTCTGCTCGTCGGTGGTGGCCATCGGCGAGTCCAGCACCAGCCCGATCCGCAGCGGCCGCTCCCCCGGGCCCTCCACCAGTCCGAGCGGGGGCAGTGCGGGATTGCGGTAGTGCCGCTCGGCCGCCGCGAGGAAGGCGGCGGTGTCGCGGACGGAGCGGGTGACCACGCCGTCCGTGATCAGGTCGATCGGCAGCCGCTTGCCCTGGCCGTTGGCCACCGTCCGCCCGCGGGTCGGCTTCAGGCCGACCAGTCCGCAGCAGGCCGCCGGGATCCGGATCGAGCCGCCGCCGTCGTTGGCGTGGGCGATCGGCACCACGCCGGCCGCGACCAGGGCGGCCGCACCGCCGGAGGAGGCCCCCGGCGAGTGCGAGGGCTTCCACGGGTTGCGCACCGGCGGCGCGTCGGCGAACTCCGTCGAGGCGTTGAGGCCGAACTCCGGCAGCCTGGTCTTGCCCAGCACCACCAGGCCGGTGCTCAGGAACTGGTCCGCGAACCCCGCGTTGCGCCGCGCCGGGCGGGCCTGGAACGCCGCGCTGCCCTGCCCGGTCGGCAGGCCCGCGAGGTCCACGTTGTCCTTCAGATAGGTGGGCACGCCGAACAGCGCACCGCCCGCGCCGGCCGGGGCGCTGCGCGGCTGCTCGTAGACCGCGTACGCGACCGGCGCCAGCTCCCCCTCGACCTGCCGGGCCCGCTCCGCCGCGGCGGCGGCCAGCTCCCCGGGAGCGACCTTGCCCGTGCGCACCAGCTCCGCCAGCGCCACGGCGTCGTGCTCGCCCAGCGCGTCGTCGCCGAATGCGTGGATCCGCTTGTCAGCCATGCGAACTCCCTCGTCCTTACCGGCCGGTAATACCGTGCGGGTTCAGCAGTGTAGGGGCGCGCGGGGGCGGCCGACACCCCGCACCGGCCGGTGCCGCCCGGCGTGGGGGCGGAGCGCGGCCGGTTTCCCCGAAACAGTTCTGGGAGCGCTCTCACGCCGCGCCCGGTATCCGGATAGGCTCTGGGGGCGAAGCGTTTCCGGGAGAGGAGCCCAGGGTGGCGGAGCACACGGCGCGGCCGACACTGGAGTCGGTGGCCGAACGGGCCGGGGTCTCCCGGGCCACCGCGTCCCGGGTGGTCAACGGCGGGGCCGGGGTCCGGGAGTCGCTGCGGGAGAAGGTCCAGCGGGCGGTGGACGAGCTGGGGTACGCGCCCAACCTGGCCGCCCGCACCCTGGTGACCCGGCGGAACCAGGCGGTCGCGGTGGTGGTCGCGGAGCCGGAGAGCCGGCTCTTCTCCGACCCGTTCTTCGCCCAGCACCTGCGCGGGATCGGCCGCGAACTGTCCGACGCCGACAACCAGATGGTGCTGCTGCTGATCGAGGACCAGCGCGACTACGACCGGGTCGGCCGCTACCTGGCCGGCGGCCACGTGGACGGGGCGCTGCTGTTCTCCCTGCACCGGGCCGACCCGCTGCCGGAGATGGCCCGCCGGGTGGGCCTGCCGTTCGTGGTGGGCGGGCGGCCCGGCTGGCCGGGCGCGGAGTCCGAACGCGAACTGGTCTACGTGGACAGCGACAACCGCGGCGGTGCGCGGCTGGCCGTCGGGCACCTGGCCTCGCTCGGCCGGACGAGGATCGCCACCATCACCGGCCCGCTCGACCAGACCTCCTCGGTGGACCGCCTCGACGGCTACCGCGACCTGCTGCCCGACGGAGATCCGGCGCTGATCGCCGAGGGCGACTTCACCCCGGACGGCGGCGGCCGCGCGATGGCCGAACTGCTCACCCGCAGGCCGGATCTGGACGCGGTGTTCGCCGCCTCGGACGCGATGGCCTCGGGTGCGCTGCGGGTGCTGCGGGGGGCCGGCCGCCGGGTGCCGCAGGACGTGGCCGTGGTCGGCTTCGACGACGTCGAGTCGATCGCGGCCTGGACCGACCCCCCGCTCACCACCGTCCGGCAGGACATCGAGGGCATGGGCCGTCTGATGGCCAGGCTGCTGCTGCGCCGACTGGCTCAGGAGCACGGCACCGCGGCGGGCGGCCCCGGCCTGCGGGTGGGCGGACCCACCTCGGTGATCACCCCGGTGCACCTGGTGCACCGCGGCTCGGCCTGAGGCGGGCGGCCCTCCTCGAGTGAGCACGCCCCCGGCCCGGGCCGGGGGCGCCCGCCCGAAGGGCCCCGGCCGAGGTCATCGGCCGGGGCCCGAACAGGCTTGGGTTACCGGTCAGTTGTAAGGAATCCGCAGGACGGACTGGCTGCCCTGCGCCTGGGTGGCCGCCACCCTCAGCCGGGCCGGCGCGCTGCCGATCGCCGACCAGACCTCCAGCCGCACCGTGCCGTGGACGAGGTTGCCCGCCGTCCCGGTGGCCGACACCGGCCCGGCGCCCGCCCCGGAGTACCGCTCCCAGCCGTCCACCGGGTCGGTGGCGAAGTAGCGGTAGGTCTCGACCCGGTCGAAGGTGCCGTTACCGTCGAGGTCGTAGGAGACCCGGGCCTGCTGGCCCAGCCCGACGGCGCCGCCGGCGTCGACGAAGAGGTCGAAGTCGGTGCCGGCGCCCGGCCGCAGGGTGCCGGTGACATTGCGGATCTCGTAGCTCCTGGCCTGGTAGGGCGTGCCGTCGTGGTTGGTGCCGCCCGCCGAGGGGAGGGTGTCCACCGCCGCGCCGGACCCGTACGCCGTGGTGAGCGCGCCGGAGGCCTGGAGGTAGAAGGTGTTCCCGGTGGAGGACGGCACCGTCGGGGTCGCGGTCGGCGAAGGCGAGGCGGTCGGCGAGGCGGTCGGCGAGGCGGTCGGCGAGCCCGTCGGCGAGGGCGAGGCCCCGCCCGTCCCGCCGTCCTGGAAGGAGCCCCGCTCACTGGCGGTCGAACGGGCCGGCACCGTCAGGCTGTACCCGTCCGAGAACCGCACGGTGCGGGCGGCGGTGCCGTAGTTGTGCGCCACGTGCGTCCGGACGCCGCCGTTGGCGAACACCGCCGCGGTCGGACTGTCCGCCGTGGTGGCCGGATCCAGGGTGCCGAGCACGGCGAGGTTGCGGATCCAGTGGTCGGTGTGCGCCTTGGACTCGCCCTCCTCCGGGGTGTAACCGTCCTTCCCCGAATCCCAGTTGGCCTTGGCCGCGGCCGGGTCGGCGAGCGCCTGGAACTCCCAGAGCAGATCCCGCCAGTCGGTGAAGGTGCCGCCGTTGTTGGCCCGCAGCTCGTTCAGGTTCGCGGTGACGACGTCCTTGCGGCGCGCCAGGTAGAGCGAACCGCCCGTCACCGGAAGCACGTTGATGCCGTGGATCATGCCGGGGGCGGCGGTCCACCAGGTCGAGTAGGCCGCGCCGCTGCCCCAGACCATGCCCACGGTGTCGTGCCCGAAGGAGGCCGGGAAGACGCTGTGGTCGGCGTCGAACCAGTACTGCTGCACCGCGTTGGCCTCGGTGGTGTAGAGGTAGATGCCGAGGTCGCGCAGGGCGGTGTCGCCGGTGGCGGAGCCGTAGAGGATCAGCCCGGAGCTGAAGTTGAGCGACTCCGAGGAGGACTCCTCGTTGTTGCCCGCCGCGAAGGCGGCGTGGCCGGAGGCCCAGCCCTGGCCGGCGTACGGGTCGAAGTTGCGCAGCACCGGGAAGCGCGTGTCGGCGCGGTCGGCGTTGGCGGCGTCCTTGGCCAGCAGCTTGACCATCCCGCCCCAGGCCGCGTCGGCGGCCCACGCGGCGTCGTAGCGGGCCACCGTGGCGGCGGCCTGGACGAAGTACCCGTAGTGGAAGTGGTGGTCGTTGAGTTCGGCGTCGGTGCCGTAGGAGGCCGGGTAGCCGATCAGGGTCTTCCAGTCGGCGTCGTAGGCGAAGCCGGTGGATCCGCCGCCCTTGAACCAGGCCTGCAGTCGGCCCTTGATCAGCCCGAGCAGCTTGTCCCTGGTCGCTGCGTCACCCAACTGGTCCGCGATCGGTACGAGTTGGGCGAGCCGACCGAGCGCCTTGCCGGTCCAGTAGGTGTCGGTGGCGCCCTGGAACGGGTCGGCGGCGTCGGCCGCCTGGCGGACCAGGGCGCCCAGGGCCGCCCGGTCGGTCCCGCCGGTGTCCGGCAGTGAGGGCAGTACGCCGTTGACGCTCTGCACGGTGGTGAAGCCGTCGCCCTGGCGGACCTTCATCAGGCCGCGCGGGGAGGTGTAGGTGAGCGCGGTCAGCTGGTCCGCGGTGGCCGTCCACTGGTGGCGGTAGAGCGCCAGCAGGGTGCCGGTCCGGGTGCCCTCCTGGGGGGTCGTGGTGGCGGTGTACGTGGTGGCGAGGGTGCCCGCGGCGGCCTGGTACTGCCAGCCGACCCTGGTGTCGGTGACGAAGCTGTAGGCGTAGTCGCGGTACAGCGCGAGGTCGCCCGGCGAGGGCAGGACGGCCACCGAGTAGTAGTCCTTGGACCCCAGGGCGGCGGTCAGCGTCGTGCCGTTGACCGTCCAGTCGGTGCCGGTGGGCGCGAACAGGCCGTAGTGGTGGCCGCCGACGGTGATGCCGAGGACGTTGCCCTGGTCCGCGAAGACGGTGGGGGTGCCGGCCGCGGTGACCTGCGCGGCGCCGCCGGTGGCGTGGGCGTAGACGTAGGGCAGGCCGTGCCCGATGGTCGCGGTGAAGGTGTGCGCGCCGTCCGACCAGGAGGGGGTGACCGTCCAGTCGGACCAGCCGTCCACCCTGGTGTCCGGGGAGTTGAGCCCGGCCACGCCGAGGGTGAGGTCCCGGGTGTGGGTGAAGTCGTACTGGCGGCCGTCCGGGGTGACGGTCGGCGTGGTCGGGTAGCCGACCTCCAGTCCGGCGGCCTGCGCCTTGAAGGTGAACGGGTGGGCGTACATGTTCTCGGAGTACGGGTTGCCCGCGTAGCGCTGGTAGATCAGCGAGGACCACCAGTCGTTGGTGGGCGCGGCGCGGCCGGCCGTCCGGGCGGTGACCTTGGGGGTGACGGGGGCGCCGTCGGAGTTGCTCGGGCCGACGGTGCCGGCCGGGCGGCTGTCGCTGTAGCCGCCGAGTCCGACCGGGACGGTCGCCGCCGCGGCGGCGCTGCCGGCCCCGGTCAGGGCGGTCAGGGCGGCCGCGGCGGCCAGGGCGAGCGCGGTCACGGCGGCGGCCGGTCTGCGCAGAGGGCGGTGCTTCATGAGTGGTCCACCTCGGGGTGGGGGATGGAGGGGTGGATTGAAAGCGCTCTCAGCGATCGGACGGTAGAGGGGTCGGTGAGGGGGTGTCAACGGGCCCGACCGGATCCGATGCATTCAGATCTCGAAGGCACGGCCGCCACAACCCCCTCGGTTACGTTCAGGTTTCAGGGTCTTGACGGCCGGGCTACCCGACGGGCAGTCTCCCGACATCACTGAGAGCGCTCTCAAGGAGATTCCATGCGCCCCAGCTCTGTCGCCGTCGGCTCCGCCGCCCTCGCGGCCGCCCTGCTCCTCACCTCCTGCGGCAGCTCCGGCGGCTCCGCGGACACCGCGGCCGGCGGCAAGGTGACCCTCACCGTGGACCTCTTCGGGACCTTCGGGTTCAAGGAGAGCGGCCTCTACGAGGAGTACATGAAGCTGCACCCCGGCATCACCGTCAAGCAGACCGACACCCAGGACGAGGCCCAGTACTGGCAGGCCCTGCAGACCAAGCTGGCGGGCGGCGGCGGCCTCGCCGACATCCAGGGCGTCGAGGTCGGCCGGGCCGCCGGCCTGATGCAGAAGCAGGCCGACAAGTTCACCGACCTCAGGACCCTCGGCCTCGGCGCGGTCAACGACGACCTGGTCCCCTGGAAGGGCGCCGCCGTGAAGGCCGCCGACGGCCGTGTGCTGGGCGCCGGCACCGACATCGGCCCCGAGGCGATCTGCTTCCGCACCGACCTCCTCAAGGCCGCCGGCCTGCCCACCGACCGCACCGAGCTGGCCGCCAAGTGGTCGACCTGGCAGGGCTATCTGGACCTCGGCCGGCAGTACGCCGGCAAGGCCGCCGCCGGCAACACCTGGACGGACAGCGCCGCGGGCGTGTTCACCGCCGAGGTCGGCCAGCAGAAGGTCCGCTACGCCGACGAGGCCGGCAAGCCCGTCCACGACAGCAACCCGGCCGTACAGAGCGCCTGGGCGGACGCCACCCGGCTGGTCGCCGACGGCCTCTCCGCGAAGCTGCCGCAGTGGACCCCGGAGTGGAACAAGGCCTTCACCACGGGCAGGTTCGCCACCCTCAGCTGCCCCGCCTGGATGATCGGCTACATCAAGGGCCAGGCCGGCACGGCCGGTTCGGGCACCTGGGACATCGCCCCCGGCCCCGGCCGGACGGGCAACTGGGGCGGCTCCTACCTGACCGTCCCGAAGAGCGCCAAGCACCCCAAGGAGGCGGCCGAGCTGATCCGGTGGCTCACCGCCAAGGAGCAGCAGACCACGCTCTTCACCAAGCAGGGCTCCTTCCCGTCCTCCACCGGTGCGCAGACGGCCATCAAGGGCGTCCAGGACCCGTACTTCAACAACGCCCCGATCGGCGAGATCTTCAGCGAGTCCGCCGCCAACATGCCGGTCCAGGTGCTCGGCGTGGACGACGGCGTGATCGGCAAGGCCTTCACCGACGCCCTCGGCGAGGTCGAGCGGACGGGCACCGCGCCCGACACCGCCTGGAAGCACGCGCTGGACACCGTCCGCAAGGCCGTGGGCAACTGACGGTACGTCGGATACGTCGGATTCTCCAAGGGACCTCCATGGCCACCACCACCTCGGCCCGGCTGCCCGCGGCCCGCCCGGCCGGGGCCCGCCCGCGCCGGTCCGGGCGGCTCGCCCCGTACGGCTTCGTCGCGCCGTTCTTCGTCCTGTTCGCCGCCTTCGGCCTCCTCCCGCTGCTCTACACCGCCCATGTCTCGCTGCACCGCGTCGAGTTGCAGACCTCCGACCGGATGGACTGGCTGGGCCTGCAGAACTACACCCGGCTGCTGGACGACCCGTTCTTCTGGAACGCGCTGCGCAACACCTTCACCATCGGCGTGCTCTCCACCGTCCCGCAGCTGCTGATCGCCCTCGGGCTGGCCCATCTGCTCAACTACCGGCTGCGCGGCCGCACCTTCTTCCGGGTGGCGATGCTGATGCCGTACGCGACCTCGGTCGCCGCCGCCACCCTGGTCTTCGCCCAGCTCTTCGGGCGCGACTACGGGCTGATCAACTGGCTGCTGGGCAGCGTCGGGCTGAGCCCGGTGGACTGGCAGGCCGACACCTGGGCCTCGCAGTTCGGCGTCTCCGCGATCGTGACCTGGCGCTGGACCGGCTACAACGCGCTGATCTACCTGGCCGGCATGCAGTCCATCCCCGGCGAGCTGTACGAGCAGGCGGCGGTGGACGGCGCCTCGCGCCTGCAGCAGTTCCGCCACGTCACCGTGCCGGGCCTGCGCCCGACCATCGTGTTCACCGTGGTGGTCTCCACCATCGGGGCCACCCAGCTGTTCGGTGAACCGCTGCTGTACGAGGGCAACGCCGCCGGCGGCATCTCCCACCAGTACCAGACCCTCGGCCTCTACCTGTACGAGCAGGGCTGGAGCTTCTTCCACCTGGGCCGCGCCGCGGCGGTGGCCTGGGTGATGTTCCTGCTGATCGTCGTACTCGCCCTGGCCAACGCGGCGATCGCCGCCCGAGCCGGCCGAAGGGACCGGTGACCGCCATGCGCTCCACCCGACGCTCCCCGCTGCACGGCGGCCCGCTCGCCTACACCGTGCTGGCCCTCGCCACGCTGGTGTCCGTCTTCCCGTTCTACTGGACGGTCGTGGCCGCGAGCCGGTCCAACTCCGAGCTCAGCGCGGCCACTCCGGCCCTCACGCCCGGTCCGGGCCTGTTCCGCAACCTCGGCGAGGCCCTCCAACAGGCCTCGATCGGCACCGCGTTGCTCAACTCCCTGCTGGTCTCCGGCACCGTCACCGCGGGGGTGGTGCTCTCCTCCACCCTCGCCGGGTTCGCCTTCGCCAAGCTGCGGTTCCGCGGCCGCGGCCTGCTGCTGGCGGTCACCGTGGGCACCATGATGATCCCGCCGCAGCTCGGGGTGATCCCGCTGTTCATGCTGATCGTCCGGCTCGACCTGCAGAACAGGCTGCCCTCGGTGATCCTGCCCTCGCTGGTCTCGGCGTTCGGGGTGTTCTTCATGCGGCAGTTCCTCGTCCAGGCGCTGCCCGACGAGCTGATCGAGGCCGGCCGGGTCGACGGCGCCTCGCTGTTCCGGATCTTCCGCTCGATCGTGCTGCCGGCGGCCCGGCCGGGCATGGCCGTGCTCGGCATGCTGACCTTCATGGCCACCTGGAACGACTTCTTCTGGCCGATCGTGGCCCTCAGCTCGCAGAACCCCACCGTGCAGGTCGCGTTGAAGTCCCTCGGCCAGGGGTACGTCCCCGACCAGTCCGTCATCATGGCCGGCACCCTCCTCGGCACCCTGCCCGTCCTGCTGGTCTTCGGCCTGCTGGGCCGCCAGATCGTCGGCGGGATCATGCAGGGCGCCGTCAAGGGCTGACGCCCGACTCACCGCCAAGGAAGGCGACATGACCCTCGAAGCCCCCACCTCCCCGACCGCACCCACCGCCTCCACCGCCACCGCCTCCACTGCCGCTCCGACCCGCTCCGGGTTCCCCGCCGGATTCGTCTGGGGTGCGGCCACCGCCGCCTACCAGATCGAGGGCGCCGCCGCCAAGGACGGCCGCACCCCCTCGATCTGGGACACCTTCAGCCGGCGCCCCGGTGCCGTCCGCAACGGCGACACCGGCGACATCGCCGCCGACCACTACCACCGCTACCGCGAGGACGTCGCACTGATGGCCGAACTCGGCCTGGGCGCCTACCGGTTCTCGCTCGCCTGGCCGCGCGTCCAACCCGGCGGCCGCGGCCCGGCCAACCCGGCCGGCCTGGACTTCTACGACCGGCTGGTGGACGAGCTGCTGGCCCGCGGCATCGGCCCGGTCGCCACCCTCTACCACTGGGACCTGCCCCAGGAGTTGGAGGACGAGGGCGGCTGGACGGCCCGGGACACCGCGTACCGCTTCGCCGAGTACGCGGCGCTGGCCGCCGACCGGCTCGGCGACCGCGTCCCGACCTGGACCACCCTCAACGAGCCCTGGTGCAGCGCCTTCCTCGGCTACGGCAACGGTGTGCACGCACCCGGCCGCACCGATCCGGCCGCCGCACTCACCGCCCACCACCACCTGCTGCTCGCCCACGGCCTCGCCACCGGCGTGCTGCGCGAGCGGCTCCCGGCCGCCGCCCAGGTGTCGCTCACCCTCAACCTGGCCGCCGTCCGCCCGCTGACCGCCGACCCCGGGGACGCCCGGGCCGCCCGCCGGATCGACGGCCTGGCCAACCGGATCTTCCTGGACCCGGTGTTCCACGGCCGCTACCCCGCCGACGTCCTGGCCGACACCGCGCACGTCACCGACTGGGCCTTCGTCCAAGACGGCGACCTCGCCGAGATCTCCCGGCCGATCGACTCGCTCGGCCTCAACTACTACACCCCCACCGTGGTCGCCGCCGACGACCCGGCCGCCCCGGCGCCGCGCCAGGACGGCCACCAGGGCGAGCGCTCGCCGTGGCCCGCCGACGAGGGCGTCCGCTTCCTCCCCGCCGAGGGCAGCCGCACCGCGATGGGCTGGCCGGTCGACGCCGACGGGCTGTACGAGCTGCTGACCCGGCTGCGCGACGACCTGCCCGGCCTGCCGCTGCTGGTGACGGAGAACGGCGCGGCCTACGAGGACTACGCCGACCCCTCCGGGGCGGTGCACGACCCCGAGCGGGTGGCCTACCTGCACGGCCACCTCGACGCCGTCCGCCGCGCGATCGCCGACGGCGCCCCGGTGCGCGGGTACTTCCTCTGGTCGCTGCTGGACAACTTCGAGTGGGCGTACGGCTACGGCAAGCGGTTCGGCATCGTCCACGTGGACTTCGCCAGCCAGCGCCGCACCCCCAAGGACAGCGCGCACTGGTACGCCGAGGTCGTCCGCACCGGGCGGCTGCCCGGCTGAGCGGCGCACCGGGGTCGGCCGGCCCGGGGCCCGCGGCGGTGGAACGGGCCCCGCACTGGTGGAACACGGCCCGCAGCGGTGGGACGGGGGAATACTCCTGGGGCAGGTGGGGTTGACGCACCGGCAGGTCGGCGACCCGGGGGGTGGCATCCCCTCCGTGGTCGCCGCACCGGCGCCACCGAGCCCGGCCCACCGCGCCGGGTCCGTCATCGAGGGGGAGCAGATGTCGAGCAGTGCCGCCGTCCACGGGAGCGTCGCACCGGGTTACGAGCAGGTGCGGGAGGAGTTCGCCGCCGTGGCCGCCGCCGGCTCCGACCTCGGCGCCCAACTGGCCGCCTACGCCGACGGCCGCCGGGTGGTGGACCTCTGGACGGGCGAGGGCGTGACGGCCGACTCGCTGTTCGCGCTGTTCTCCTCGGCCAAGGGCGCCGCCCACCTGGTGGTCGCCCTGCTGGTCCAGGAGGGCGTGCTCGACCTCGACGAGCGGGTGGCCCGGCACTGGCCGGAGTTCGCCGCCGAGGGCAAGGGCGGCCTCACCCTGCGGCAGCTGCTGGAGCACCGGGCCGGACTGATCGGCGTCGACGGCGGCTTCACCTTCCGGGAGCTGGCGGACGACCGGCTGCTCGCCGCCCGGCTGGCCGGGCAGAAGCCGTACTGGGAGCCCGGGACGGGCTACGGCTACCACGCCTTCGTGATCGGCGCGCTCACCGGCGAGGTGGTGCGCCGCCGCACCGGGCGCTCCGTCCAGGAGCTGTTCGAGGAGCGGATCCGGGCCCCGTACGGCCTCGACTTCCACCTCGGCCTGCCGGTGGAGCTGGAGCCGCGCTACCTCCCGGTCCAGGCCGCCCGGCTCACCCCGGAGCAGGAGGCGCTGGCCGCGGCCGGTGCGCCCGCCCCCGACAGCCTCACCGGGATCGCCTTCAACCTCAACGCCACCCCGCCCACCGACCTGGTGGAGTTCGCCAACACCCGTGCGGTGCGCGCCCTCGGCCCGGCCTCCGCCGGCAGCGTCGGCACCGCCCGCGGGCTGGCCGCGATGTACGCGGCGGCCATCGGCGAGGTCGACGGCCGGGCGCCGCTGCTGACCCCGGAGACGGTCGCCGAGTTCGGCCCGGCCCGGACGTTCGGCACCGACCTGGTCACCGGCGAGCAGGACCACTTCGGCCTCGGCTTCGAGGCGCAGCACTCCCGCTACCCGTTCCTGGGCCGCGACGCGTTCGGGCACAGCGGCGCGGTGGGCGCGCAGTCCTTCGCCGATCCGCGCAGCGGCGTCGGCTACAGCTACACCCGGCGCCGCTTCGGCTTCGGCGACGGTGGCGGCGCCGTGGAGAACCACCGGCTGGCGGCGGCGGTGGTCCGGGCCGCCGAGGCCGCCCGCGCCACCACGGCCTGAGGTACCGGACGGGGGGCGGACCGGCGCCCGGCGGTTGCGACACGTCGGACCGCCGAGCGGCGGTGCGGCCCGTCTGCGCCCCGGTCCGCCGGTAGCGTGCGGGGGGAGGCCGCCGTCGATCACCGCTGATCGGCTCCCGGCCGCCGATCGCCGAGCGGCCGGGGCGCTGCGCGTGCCGCCGCGACTGCACCGCCGAAGGGGACGAGACGGGTGGCCGAGCCTCAGCTGACACCGGAGGTCTTCGACCGGGCCATCGTGGCGATCGCCCTGACCGCGGGGCCGGAGCACGTCCTGGTGTACCGCAACGACGCCTTCCTCGCCCTGTTCGGTCCGCGGCCGACCGGCCGGCCGATGCGGGAGCTGTTCACCGAGCCGGGGGTGAACCGGTTCCTGGAGTCCCTCGACGTGGTCCTCGCCGGCGGGACGGCCCGCCAGGTCACCACGCCCCGCACGGTGGAGACCTCGCACGAGGACCCGGAGGGCCACCGGCACTTCGTCTACAGCTGCTCGCCGGTCTCCTCCCGGTTCGGCCCCGGTGTGCTGGTCTCCGCGATCGACACCACCGCCGAGGTGCACTCCGCGCACCAGGCCGAGCAGCTGTCGACCGAGCGCCTGCACGCGCTGCAGCGCTACGAGGCGCTGATGTCGGCGGTCTCCCAGCTGGTCTGGCTCACCCGGGCGGACGGCTCGATGGTGGAGCTGGTCCCGGGCTGGGAGGAGCTGACCGGGCACCCCTGGCGGGACACCATGGACGAGGAGTGGTTCGAACTCATCCACCCGCAGGACCGGGACGCGCTGGCCCGGTCCTGGCTGGAGGCGGCGGAGGGCGAGCCGTCGATGTTCGAGCACTCCTTCCGGGTGCGGACCGCCGGCGGGGAGTACCGCCACATCGCCGCCCGGGCGGTGCCGATCGTGCGCGACGGCCGGCTGGTGGAGTGGATCGGCGCCACCTCCGACATCGAGGACCGGTGGCGCAACCGGCTGCGCGAGCGCCTCCTCGCCCGCGCCGTCGCGGTCACCGAGGCCACCCGCGCCGAGGACGCCTTCGCGGCCGTCGCCGAGCTGGTGGTCCCCGACCTCACCGACGCCTGCACCGTGTTCCTGCTCTCCGGGCGGGAGCACTCCTCGCAGCCCGACGAGATCCGCGGCATCCGGATCGCCTCGATCGCCCGGCCCGGTCTGCCGCCGCTGCCGGCCCTGCGCCAGCAGACCTTCGTGCTCGGCCCCGCCGCCCGCCGGGTGGTGGCCGACCGCACCCCCGTGGTGCTCACCTTCACGCCCGACCGGGTGCCGCCCGGCCTGGTCCCCGCGGAGTCCTCCCGGTGGCTGGCCCGGGCCGGCGCGACCAGCCTCACCCTGCTGCCGATCGTCATCGACGGCGCCACCGTCGCGCTGGCCGCGGCCGCCGGGTGCGACGGCACCCCGCCGCCGGGCCGCGCCGCCATCGAGCTGCTCCAGGAGGTGCTGCAGCGCGCCCAGGCGCCGCTGCGCCAGACCCTGGAGCTGCAGCGCACCCGGCATGCGGCGCTCGTCCTCCAGCGGGCCCTGCTGACCGCCCC
This sequence comes from Kitasatospora sp. NPDC052868, assembly GCF_044547105.1. Classification (NCBI taxonomy): domain Bacteria; kingdom Bacillati; phylum Actinomycetota; class Actinomycetes; order Kitasatosporales; family Streptomycetaceae; genus Kitasatospora; species Kitasatospora sp. NPDC052868. The sequence continues at coordinate 123,065 of NZ_JBITZW010000012.1, forward strand.
GCCGGCCGTGCCCGGGGCCGAGCTCGCCGCCCGCTACCAGCCGGGCAACCGCGCCGCCGAGGTCGGCGGCGACTGGTACGACGCCTTCGTGCTGCCCGACGACTCCCTCGCGCTGACCATCGGCGACGTGGCCGGCCACGACCTGACCGCCGCCACCACGATGGGCCAGCTGCGCAGCATGCTGCGGTCCATCGCCTACAACCGCACCCATCTGCACACCCCCGCCTACGCCCTCGCCGAGCTGGACGCCGCCGCCGACGGGCTCGGTGTCGCCGCCTTCGCCACCGCGATCCACCTGCACCTGGCGCGGACCGGGGACGGCGGCTGGCAGGCGGCCTGGTCCAACGCCGGGCACCCGCCGCCGCTGCTGGTCCCCGCCGACGGTCCCGCCCGGTTCCTCACCGCAGACGAGGCCGATCTGCCGCTCTGTGTGGCCCCCGCCGAGGCGCGCCACACCCACGAGTCGGTGATCGGGCCCGGCGACACCCTGCTGCTGTACACCGACGGGCTGGTCGAGGTGCCCGGCGAGAACCTGGCCGCCGGTCTGGAGCGGCTGGCCGACGCCGCCGACGCGGGGCACGGCCTGCCGCTCGGGGCGCTCTGCGACCAGCTGCTCGCGGAGGTCCCGGACGCCCGCGACGACATCGCCCTGATCGCCTTCCGGGCCGGCTCCCCGACGTCGCCGTCCGTACCGGGCCCGCCGCAACCGGGCTGACCGGCGGCGGGCGGCCGGGTGCGGGTAGATTGCCTGGATCCTCCGCCCCGCCCCCCAGGAGCTCCCCGTGCTCGACACCACCGATGCCGCCCTGGTGCGCGAACTGCAGCGGGACGGCCGGGTCAGCTACCAGCGGCTGTCCGAACTCCTCGGCATCTCGCGGGAGGCGGCGCGGGCCCGGGTGCAGCGGCTGCTCCAGCACGGCGAGGTGCGGATCGTCGGCATCGTGCCGCCCGCCGTCGCCGGGATCGAGGCGGTCGCCCACGTGTCCCTGGACGTGTCCGGTCCGAGCGGGCCGGTCGCGGCGGTGGCGGCCGGGCGCCGGGCGACCAGCTTCGTCTCCTGCACGGCCGGGCCGCACGGGGTGATCGCGGAGGTCCGGGTGGCCGACGCGGCGGCGCTGGAGCGCGAGTTCGCGGCGCTGCGGGCGGCGCCCGGGGTGCGCGGGCTGGAGGTGTTCCGCTGCGCCGAGCTGGTCCGGGACGCCTACTCCCCCGAGGTCGCGGGGGTGCGGCCCGGTCCGCCGCCCGTGCTGGACGAGGCGGACCGCCGGCTGCTCGGGCTGCTGCAGCTCGACGGACGGGCCAGCTTCGCCGCGCTGGCCGAGCGGATCGGGCTGTCCCAGCCGGCCACCCGGGCGCGGGTGCTGCGGCTGCTGGAGGTGGGCGCGGTGCACGTGACCGGGCTGGTGGAGTCGCGCGCGCTGGGCGTGCGCGAGGCCGCCGGGGTGGGCCTGGGGGTGCTGGGGCCGGCCCGGGCGGTCGCGGAGGCGGCCGCCGCGCTACCGGGGGTGAACTACGTGGCGACCGGCTACGGGCGGTTCGACGTGGTCTGCGGGCTGGACGCCCCGGACCGGTCGGCGCTGCTCACCGGGCTGGAGGCGGTGCGCGGTCTGCCGGGGGTCGGCCGCTCGGAGTCCTGGTTCCACCTGGGGATCGTCAAGGAGTCCTACACCTACGATCTGCCCATCCGGTAGGCGTTTCACTTGCCCGGATTCAGCTATGCAAATGATCCGCCGAGCTGGAAACATTTGACAGGCGAAACGATACCTATACGCCCTTGACGCGTTCTTTTCGCCTCGCCTTCAATGGCCGGACACCTTCCCCCGCGAGAGATCCGGTCCCCCGATGACGTCTTCTCCTCCCCCACCGCCCGCGGTCGCGGCCCTGCCGCGCTCGCTGGGCGTCTTCGGCGGGGTCCTGCTGACCCTGTCGTGTGTGACGCCCGCGTCGTCGCTGTTCATCGTCGTGCCGCCGCTGCTCCAGTCGCAGGGCAGCGGCGCCGTCATCAGCCTGCTGGTGGCCGCCGCGCTCTCGCTCGGGGTGGGCCTGTGCTACGCCGAACTCGGCACCCTGGTGCCCAGCGCCGGCGGCGAGTACTCGATCGTCGGCCAGGTGCTCGGCCGGCTGGCCGGCTGGCTGGTGTTCGTGATCTCGATCGTCTCGCTGCTGGTGATCCCGCCGATCATCGCGCTCGGCACCGCGGACTACCTCGGCTCGGTGCTCTCGCTGGACCCGGCGGTCGCCGGCTGCGCCGTGATGGCCCTCGCCGTGGCGGTCGGCGTCCTGGACATCAAGTCCAACGCCCTGATCACCGGTGTCTTCCTGAGCCTCGAAGTCCTCGCCGCGGGCGTCGTCACCGTGCTCGGTCTGACCCACATCCAGCAGCCCGCCTCGACCCTGGTGCACGCGGTCGTCCCGGACGGACAGGGTGGCACCAGCCCCTTCACCCTCGGACTGCTGATCTCCGGGCTGGCCGTGGCGATCTTCACCTACAACGGCTTCGGCACCGCCGTCTACCTCTCCGAGGACCTGCGCGACCCGCGCCGCTCGGTCGCCCGGACCGTCCTGTGGTCGCTGCTGGCCGGGGTCCTCGTCATCACCGTCCCGGTGGTCGCCATCTGTCTGGGCGTCTCCTCCCCGGACCAGCTGGCCACGGGCGACCTGGTCGCCATCGTCGACTCCTGGGCGGGCAGCACGGTCGGCACCTTCGTCAGCCTCTGCATCGCCGCCGCCATCCTCAACGCCGTCATCGTGATGGTGATCCAGAACGGCCGGGTGCTCTACGCCTCCGCCCGCGACCGCACCTGGCCCGACCCGGTCAACCGCGCCCTCGCCACCCTGCACCCGCGCTGGGGCTCGCCCTGGGTGGCCACCCTCGCGATCGGGCTGCCCGGCGCGGTGCTGGCGCTGACCGTCCCGATCAGCGAGCTGCTCGGCTTCACCGGCGTGGTCGTCGCGGTGATCTACCTGCTGCTCGGGGTCGCCGCCCTCGCCGCCCGGCGCGGGCGCCACCGCTCCACCGGCGCCTGGCGGATGCCGCTGTGGCCGCTCGCCCCCGTCCTCACCACCCTGGTCCTCGGCTACACGCTCACCCGGCAGGCCGGCCGGGACCTGCTGATCACCCTCGCGGTGCTGCTCGTCGGGGTCCTCTACTGGTTCCTCTACCTGCGCCCGCGCAGCGCCACCCACTGGGTGCTGAGCCTCCCGGCCGACCAGGCCGGACAGGCCGACCCCGAGGGGCGCCCGGACCACGGCAGCCCGCTCCCCACCGTCACCACCGCCGCCGCCACCGTTTCGGAGAAGCCGTGAACCGCCCCGCGGAACTGATCGTCCACAACGCCCACGTCCACACCGTGGACGACCGGCGCCCCCGGGCCGAGGCGGTCGCCGTCCGCGACGGCCGGATCGCCTGGGTCGGCGACGGCGACGGCTGGCGCGACCTGGCCGGCCCCGGCACCGAGGTCGTCGACGCCCGCGGACGCCTGCTGGTGCCCGGCTTCGTCGACAGCCACAACCACGTCCGGCTGGGCTCCGACGCGGCCTGCGTCCAGCTGGCCGGCGCGGCCGACCTGCCCGAGATCGGCCGCCGGATCGCCGACTGGCTGCGGCGCAACCCGACCGCCGACTGGGTCGAGGCCGAGGCCTTCGACTACTCCGCCATCCCCGGCGGGCGGATGCCCACCGCCGCCGACCTCGACCCGTACACCGGCGACCGGCCCGCCTTCGTGCTCAGCTACGACGTGCACACCGCCTGGCTGAACACCGCGGCGCTGCGCCGCCTCGGCATCACCGCGGCCACCGGCGAACTCGCCTTCGGCACCGTGCAGAAGGACCAGGCCACCGGCGAACCCACCGGGTTCCTCACCGACTTCGCCGTCCGCGGCCTCTCCCGCGACGGCCACCGGGCGCTGCGCGCGGCCGGCGTCCCGTGGGCCGACCCGGACCGGCAGTACGGCCGGCTCTGCGCCAGCCTCGACATGGCCGCCCGGTACGGACTGACCACCGTCGTCGAGCCGCAGAACTCCCTCGACGACCTGGCCCTGTTCGAGCGGGCCATCGCGGAGGGCCGGCTGCGCTCGCGGCTGGTCGCCGCGCTGTTCCACCCGCGCGGCACCACCGCGGCGGATCTTGCGGAGTTCGCCGCGGCCGCCCGCCGGCACGACGGCGACCGGTTCCGGGTCGGCCCACTCAAGCTGTACATCGACGACGTGGTGGAGCCGCACACCGCCGCCCTGCTGGAGCCCTACGCGGGCCACCACAGCCACCGCGGCGAGACCTTCTACCCCGCCGAGGAGTTCGCCGAGGTGCTGGCGGGCCTGGACGCGGCCGGCTTCCAGGCCTTCGTGCACGCCACCGGCGACCGCGGCATCCGGACGGTGCTGGACGCCGTCGAGCACGCCCGCCGGGTCAACGGCGCCCGCGACGCCCGCCACCAGGTGGTCCACGTGGAGTGCCTCGACCCGGCCGACGTGCCGCGCTTCGCCGAACTCGGCGTGGTCGCCTGCATGCAGCCCCGGCACTGCTCGCCCGACATCGCCGGGCCGGGCCGCGACTGGGCCGCGGCCGTCGGCGAGCAGCGCTGGTCCAAGGCCTGGCCGATGCGCAGCCTCCAGCAGGCCGGCGCGGTGCTGGCCTTCTCCAGCGACTGGAACGTCGCCGAGATGGACCCGCTCGTCGGCCTCTACACCGCCGTCACCCGCCAGGGCCTGGCCGGCGGCGAGCCCTGGGTGCCCGACGAGACCGTCTCGCTGGCCACCGCCCTGCGCGGCTACACACTGGGCAGCGCCTACGCCAACTTCCTGGAGGACGGCCTGGGTTCGATCACCCCCGGGAAGCTGGGCGACCTCGTGCTGCTCTCCGAGGACCTCTTCGCGCTGGACCCGAAGGCCATCCTGGACGCCCGGGTCGACCTCGGCGTGGTCGGCGGCGAGGTCGTCCACCGGGCCGGCTGACGCCCGGGCCCGCGCGCACCGGTGCGGGGCGCCGCAGTACGCCCCGCACCGGCCTGTCGGGCCGAAGAGGTGGTTCAGAGGGCCTTGAGGCCGTCGAGGAGCTTCTGGCCGACGATGCTGCCGAGGCCGGTGCACGGGTCCCAGCCGGGCCCGGAGGCGAAGGCGCCGTTGCTGCCCCGGGTGACGTCCCGCAGGACGCCGGTCGCGAACTTCGCGTAGAGCAGTGGGTTGAGGAAGCCGACCTGGGCGGAGCCGGGCAGGGCCTGGTTGATCCGGGCGAGCAGGGCGGACCACATCGGGGCGGCAGCGCTGGTGCCGCCGATCTGGTTGAAGTGCACGCCGTCGATGCTCGGGATGACCACGCCGGTGCGGGGGTCGGCCAGTGCGGACACGTCGGGCACGCCGCGGCCGCGGCGGTGCGGCGGGTTGACCGAGCTCGGTACGTGGCTGGCGGCCTGGTACGCGGGCACCGGGAAGAACTCGCTGATGCCGCCGCCGGTCCGGCTGCCCGGGCCGTCGTCCCAGCACAGCTCGCTGACGACCTGCCCGTGGTCGACCACCAGACTGGTGCCGCCGATACCGAGCACGTGCGGGCTGGACGCCGGGAAGTCGGCGTGGGCGCGCTCGTCGTCGGCCTGGTCGCGGGAGCCGTCGTCACCCGAGGCGCAGCAGATGCTGATGTTCCGCTCGGCGGCGTTGGCGAAGGCGGCGTCCACCCGCTTCATCGCTGCGGCCGTCCACCGGCCGCCCGGGACCGCCTCCAGGTTGCCGTAGCTGGAGGAGATCACCGTGGGCCGGTTCTCGGTGTCGTTGATGATCCGGGTGATCAGGTCCACCCAGCCCTGTTCGGTGAAGGTGCTGAAGTAGACGACGATCTTCGCCTTCGGCGCGAGCGCACCGACGATCGCCAGGTCGAGCATGATCTCGCCGCTGGTGTCGGCGGTCTCGAAGTCGGCGTCCTGCCCGGGGTCGTTGCCGGGGGTGCCGACGCCCGGGACCACCACGTTGGTGATGTCCGGCATGTCCTGGTGCAGGACGTTGACGAAGTAGTTGCGCAGCGCCTTGAGCGAGTAGCCGCCGGACGGGATGCCGGGCGGCGTCTCGCCGTTGAAGGCGAGGACGGCGATGCACTGCCCGCTGCCGTCGGTGCCGGCCGGGTAGGCGTACGGCGCCTGGAGCTGCGGCGGGAGGAAGGCGCCCGGGCGGACGGTCGGGGTGGCGTGCGCGACCGGGACGGTGTCCGCGGCCCGGCGGATCAGCAGTCGTGAGCCGATCGGCCGGTCGTCCAGGCCGAAGACGCCGGTGACGATGCCGTCCAGCTCGGCGGGGACGAAGATCTGGCCTTCCCGGCCGCGGTAGGTCCGGGGGTTCCCGCCGGCGTCCTGGTAGCGGTAGCGGGCCAGCGTCACCTGGAAGGCGTCCGCCACGTCCCCGGTGGTGCCGGTGAGCTGGATGCTGCGGGCCATCGGGTCGGGGTTGTCGGCCTTGAGGCCGTGCGCGGCGGCGAACTCCTCGACCGCCTTGAGGTCGGTGTCCAGCCACTGGTGGGTGGCGGTGTACTGGTCGTCGGTGGGCACGGTGCGCCGGGTCGGCGCCTGGAGCGCCAGCTCGTAGACGTCCGGGCGGGCCGGCGCGTCGGGGGCGCGCCGCAGGTAGACCGTGACGGTCATGGGTGTCTGGGAGTGGGCCGGTCCGATGACCCGCGCTCCGCCGAGCGGAACGCGGGAGCTGTCCGGCAGCGCCACGTAGTGGGTGGTCGACATGATCGCTCCAGCGGTCGGGTCAGCGCCGGGAGCTCGCGACGGTGGGTCGTGCGCTTTCGACTGTCCGTATACGGCTCACGTTTAGGCCGTATACGGACAGCGTCTCTCCAGGTCCGGGCGACGTCAAGCGGTGCCCGGCGGCGCTTGGACGGCGTGCCGGGCGGCGGCCCGGTCGCCGCGCCGGGCCTCAGCTCCTCTGGAAGAACTCCAGCTCCGCCAGGGCGAGGTGGCGGTCGCCGTCCAGCCCGGCGGGGGCGTCGAGGGTCAGCCGGATCGAGGTGGCGTCGCTGATGCCGGTCGGGAAGGTCTGCGGACCGGGTTTGTCGCTCAGGGCAAGCCTCCTGACGGTCTTTCGGCCGTCCGACGCCGTCACCTCCATCTCGATCTGGAGCGCCCGGCCCTCGCGGGCGTAGTCCTCGGGCGAGGTCGAGGCGCCGTTGGTGACGATCACGGCCACCAGGCGGAACGGCTTGGCGAAGGTGTACGTCACCGAGGCGCCCGGGCCGGGCGCGCCCCAGTAGCGGTTGCTGAGGCCGTCCGTGGCGTCGCCGGCCGGGTGGCCGGGCACCTCGGCGCTCGCCTCCACCCGGACCGGGGTGACCGCCTTGCTCTTGCCCAGCTTGTCCCGGGTGTCCTCGAACAGGCTCCGGCCGGCCGGCAGCAGCAGGAAGCCGCCCGCGCCCAGGGCCAGCACCACGGCCAGGACCACCAGGAAGCGCGTGGTCCGGCCCGAGCCGGCCCGGGTGCGGCGGCGCAGCGGCCAGATCGTCCGCCACCAGGGCAGGGGCGGCGGGGCGGTACCGGGCGTGAGCGCCGTCGCGCAGCGGCGGCAGAAGCGGCGGTCGGGCGGGTTGGGCGTACCGCAGGAGGGACAGGGCACCCCGGCGCCGTCCTCGTCCACCTGGACCGGCCGGACGACCGGACGCGGCGCGACGGCCTTCGCGGGCCGCACGGGCTGCGGGGAGTCGGGTGGTGGGGAAGCAGTTGGCGGGGAAGCGGTTGGCGGGGCTGCGGGCAGTGCGACTGCGGGCGGTGCGGCCGCAGGTGACGGGGATTCGGGTGGCGGGGATGCCTTCGGGACGGCTGCCTTCGGGACGGCTGCCTGCGGGACGGCTGCCTGCGGCGTGGCGGGCGCAGCCGGTGGGTCGGTGGCCGGAGGCTCGGCCACTGCGGGGTCGGCGGCCGAGGGGTCGGCGGCCGGCGGCGTCGCGGTGCCCGGCGGCGGGGGTGCCGGGGCGGCGACGGGCGCGGTCGGGGTGTCCGACCAGCCCAGATAGGAACCGCAGTTGCCACAGAAGCCGTCCGTCGGGCCGTTGGACGCCCCGCACACGGGACACTCGCGCATCGCCGTCACCCCTCCTCACCCGCGGGCGGCCCCGACAGGACCTCCACCCGGCAGACCGTGTGGACCGGGCACAGGCTCCGGACCAGTGAGCGGACCCGGTCCGCGTCCACCTCGGACGCCGCTCCCCCGGGCCGCGGCCACACCCGTACGAGCACCTCGTCGGCCGGGGCGGGCGGCAGCGCGGCACCGGCCGTGCCCGACCAGGCGGCCCCGCCGTCCCCGCTGACCTGGGCGGAGACGCCCAGCACCAGGCGCAGCGCCTCGACCAGGCCGCGCCGGGTGCCGCGCCGGTGGTGCAGTTCCACCGCACGGGCCACCGCCTCGCGCCGCAGCTCCACCGGCCAGTGGGGGTCGTCGGCCGCGCCCACCCAGGTGGCCAACCAGGCCAGGAAGTCGGCCGGGGCCAGCCGCGGATCGAAGTACGAGGGCAGGTTGTCGAGGGTGGTGAACACCGGGGCCAGCACCGTGTCCAGCCCAGCGGTGAACCGCTGCGCGAAGTCGTCGTCGGCGTACAGCGCGGGCAGCTGGTCGCCGATCGGGTGCCGGCTGGGCAGGCCCGGCACCGCGGCCCGGCTCATCGGCGCACCTCCGGCTCGCGTGCGGTCACGACCACCTGGTGCTGGTAGGAGAAGACCAGCGCGCCCGCGCCGACCTCGATCCGGTCGACCGGGGCGCCGCGCCGGCCCGTGACCGGGTCGGCGGCGAACAGCCGGATCTCCTCCACCAGCACGTCCCCGACGGCGCGTTGCAGCACGCCGAACACCTCCCCGTACTGCACCGGCCGCCCGAACGGCCAGCCCGTCCCGTCGGGCCCGCCGCGCAACGGGTCGAGGTGGCGGAACAGCGCGCCGAGCGCCGCGTCGCGCACCCGGTCGGCCTCCGCGGCCGGTGCGGAGAGCCGGGCGACGACGGTGACGCCCTGGTAGACGGGCGGCTCCACGACGAGCCGGGTGCCGATCAGGCGCCGCTCGTCGAGGGTTCCGGCGATCCTGGCGAGGACCTGGTCGGAGGGGATCAGCTGCTCGAAGCGCAGCCGGTCGCCCTCGTCGGCCACCGCGTCCGGCACCACCAGGACGCGGACCGCGCCCGGCCCTGCGTCCCGGTCGGGCAGGCAGCGGACCCGGCGTACGGAGGGCGCCGCCTGGCGGGCGATGATCTCGTAGTCCTCGGCGGTCACCGCGCGCTCCTGCATGCGCAGCGTCTGCGGCGCCCGGAGCTTGGCGTTGTCGATCGTCTCGCCGGCGACGCCGCCACGCGCCGCCTCCCGGTTGACGACCCGGGCGACGTACGGGACGGAGCTGCGCAGGACGGAGACCGCGCCGCGCGAGACGTTGCCCGCCGGGCCGCCGCCGGTGCGGTAGCGGGCCACCCGGATCCGGGCGCCCTTGGACGGCACGGCCCCGCACGGGCGCAGGGTGCCGTCGGCCTCGCGCAGCACCGGCGGGAAGGCGAACTCCCCGGTGGTGGCGTCCACCCGGACGTGCCGGTCGGCCGGGCCCGAGCGCCCGAAGTGCTCGACCACCTCCCAGCGCTGCCAGCCGTCCGGCGAGGACACCTCCACCACCGGGGGCTCCCCGTCGAGCAGCACGGGCGGGCGGCCGAGCCGGAAGGACTGTCCCGCCACCCCCTCCGACACGCCGAGCGGTACGTCGGACACCCGTTCGGCGTGCTCCACCTCCGTCGTGCCGCCGACGGTGAAGACGGCGGCCTCGCGCACCGTCGGCGACTCCGAGTAGAACGGCTGGCCCGGCTCCGCCTCGGTGACCCGGCAGCGCAGCCAGCCCGCGCGGGTCCCGCTGACCAGCGACGCCGTGTGCCCGGCCGGGACGTACACGATGACCTCGCCGGGCCGGTTCAGGCCTCCGGTGCTGTCGGAGCCGGTCTCGCAGCGCTGCCACCGGCCGCCGTCCCACGCCTCCCACACCAGCGGGGGCTGGCGCGGGTCGACGCCGACGCCCTCGACGCGGCTGTCCAGGCGGACCGCCACCACGCAGCGCGGCACCGCCGTCGGCAGGCCGAACAGCAGCGCGTCGCCGGGCTCGGGCGCGGCCTGGAAGCACGGGATGTCCCGGCCCTCGGCCAGTGCGCCCGTCCGGTCGGTCTGCTCACCGGTGCGGGGCGCGGTGACCAGCCTGGTCAGCTCGCTCGGCACGATGCGCAGGTCGTCGGTGGTGGCGAAGACCACGGCCTCCTCGGTCTCGCCGGCCGCGGTCGTCACCTCGGTGCCCGCGGGCAGCGTCACCGTCTCCGGCTGGGGCGCCGACAGCCAGAAGTCGACGTCGGCGACGGCGGCCGACGGCGGGTACAGCCGGATGCCCAGCAGGTCCAGGAAGGCCAGGTAGTTCTTCTCCGGGACGCGGTTCAGCCGGTACAGCAGCTGGTCCACGAGGTAGGCGAAGGTCTCGATGAGGGTGACGCCCGGGTCGGAGACGTTGTGGTCGGTCCACTCGGGGGCGCGCTGCTGCACGTACCGCTTGGCCTCGTCGACGAGCTGCTGGAACCGTCGGTCGTCCAGGTTGGGGGAGGGCAGGGCCATCAGTCCGCGACCGTTTCCTCGGTCCCCTCCTCGGAGGGGATCGTGTAGAAGGGAAAGACCAGGTTGCGCCGGTCGTTGGTGCTGCGCACGGTGTAGCGCACGTCGATGTAGAGGGTGGCCGTCTCGACCGCGTCGAAGGCCACCACGACCTCGTCCACCGCGATCCGGGGCTCCCAGCGCTCCAGTGCCTCGCGCACCTGCCGGCCGATCCGCCCGGCGGTGCCGCCGTCGCCGGGGGCGAAGACGTACTCGTGGATGCCGCAGCCGAATTCGGGCCGCATCGGCCGCTCGCCGGGCGCGGTGCCCAGTACCAGGCGGATGGCCTCCTCCAGCTCCCGCTCCCGCTCGACCATGGCGATCCCGCCGGTGGGCCCGACCCGCAGGGGGAACGCCCAGCCGCGCCCGATGAACCGTTCGCCCATCACATGCCTCCGATCAGCACGTTCGGGGCGCCGGTCAGGACCATCGCGCCGCAGGCCGTCTGGTCGCGGGCCCGCGCGGCGGGCAGTCCGCCGATCAGCACCACTCCCCCGGCGACCGCCGACGGGCTGGGCATCAGCACGTTGCCCGGCCCCAGGGCCGCGTGCGGCGGCACCGGGCAGACGTGCAGGCTGCCCACCACCGCGGCGGGTTGGCCGCCGATCAGCACCGTCGCCACCTGTGCGGCGGTACCGGGCGGCGGGGTCGCGATCCGGCCACCGTGGTTGGTGGGGTCACCGGTACGGGCTGCGGCTGGCATCGGGGGCTCCTCGGGGCGAACGGTCGGGGATGAACGGTCCTGCGGTCAAGGCTTGGTGACTGTTCGTCAGTTGATCCGGATGAGGCGGGCCTTGAGGACGGCGAGCAGGCCGCCGTCGACGGAGACGTCCGCCGTCCCGGCCACCCGCACCGACCGGCCGCCGATGCTGACCCCGGCCGTGCCGTCGATGTCCACCTGCCGGCCGGTCACCTTCACGGTGCCCTGCCGGGCGTCGAGCGTGATGCCGTCCCGGTCCAGCAGGACGGAGGTCAGCGGACGGTTCCGCCCCGCGTACACGGTGAGCTCGATCCGGTCCCGGCGGTCGTCCAGCCGGACCTCAAGCCGCTCGTCCCCGGTCACCAGCCGCAGCCCGGAGGGGCCCGGTGCCGGTGCGTCCAGCAGCTCCACCCGGTGGCCCGAACGCGAGACCACCGAACGGCGGTTGACCTTGCCGCTGGTCGCGTCGATCAGCGGCACGTCGTGCGGCGAGGGCTGGTCCACGCCGTTGTAGAGCCCGCCGATCACGTACGGGCTGTCCAGCAGGCCCTGCTCGAACCCGACCAGCACCTCGTCGTTGACCTCGGGGCTGACCACACCGCCGCCGCCCTTGCCGCCCCACTGGACGGTGCGCACCCAGTCGGTGGTGTAGGTGTCGTCCAGCCAGGGGAACGTCAGGCGCACCGCGCCGCGTTCGGAGCCGTTCGGCTCGCGGACGTCCGTCACCACGCCGATCGCCAGACCGGGGATGCGCGGACCGCGCCCCGGGGCGTTGGCGCCGGTCACCAGACCGGCCAGCGAGCGGTCCGGGCTGGCGCTGACCCACACGGTGGTGCGGTAGCCGCCGTGCGGCTCCAACACGTGCTGCACCGCCGTCGCCGTGTACCGGCCGGAGAACGCCTGCCCGACGTTGCCCAGCGCCACCGGCCGGCCCGCCCGCAGCAGCGGATTGCCCTCCGCCACCGCCTCCAACTCGCCGAAGCCCGCGCTGACCTGGGCCGCCGCCGCACGGGCGACCGCCGTCGTCTCCGCCTGCGTCCGGTAGGGGGTGTCGGTGACGGCCACGGCCGACGCCCCGAACCGGGCGGCGGACCCGGGGGCGAGGCCCGGCACCACGGTGTCGCTGACCACGGACGGCTGCTCGGCGACCAACGGCCGCTTCGTGGTGACGTCCCAGCCGCGCACCTGCACCTTCGAGGCACCGTCGGCGGCCGACAGCGCGGCCCGCAGCGCCAGCAGGTTGCGCCCGTACTCCAGGACCATCGGATCGGTCATCGCCGACGTCGACGGGGCGGGCGCCGCGGACGCCTTGGCGGGCCGGGTGAACTGGAGCAGCCCCTTGTCGTCGACGCGCACCTGCGCGCCGCTCTCGCCAGCGAGGAACTGCAGGAAGTCCCAGTCGGAGACGTTCGCCTGGGACAGCTGCCGGTACGTCACCGGCGCGGCCTCCACCGTCCCGACGGCCAGGCCCGCGCCCGCGGCCACCTTGCGGACGATGGCCGCGGCCGTCATGTTCCGGTACGCGACGACCTTGCGGCCGCGCTGCAGGCGGTGAGCCCTGGAGTAGGCGCGGACGACGGTGAACGAACCGGTGCCGTCCCGGTCGATCTCCAGGGCCGTGACCTCCCCGCTGAACAGCCGCTCCCGGGCCTGCCCCTTCGCGGTCGTCACCGACACCCGCAGCGGGGAGCCGATGGTGATGCCGGTGGCGCGCAGGAACTCGTGGTCGGGGTCGCGGTAGGTGAGCACGGCGGTGTCCGGCAGGCCCACGTTCTCGTCGACCACGCAGCTCACCAGCTGCGCCGCCCAGATCTGCGGCAGTTCGCCGGGCGCCTCCACGATCGGGTCGGCCGCGAACGACCTGCCCCCGGAATCGAACCCGCTCACCGGTCCCCCTCGCCGTTGCCGTTGCCGTTGCCGTTGTGGTGGCCGTCGTAGCCGGTGCCGTGGCCGGTGCCTTCGATGGTGCCGTTGCCGGGTCCGTGTCCGTCGCCGGTGCGGTTGCCGGCCTCCCGGGCGTACCCGTCGTCCCGCAGGGCCGGCACCACCAGCTCGGTGCCGGGGGCGAGCGCCATCGGGTCGTCGATGCCGTTCGCCTCCGCGATGACCCGCCAGGCCGTCGCGTCGCCGTACTCGCGCCAGGCCAGCATCGCCAGGCTGTCGCCCGCCACCAGGGTGTGCGTGCTGCGGGCGGTGCGCGCGCCGGACGTCGGGTTCTGACCGGGCGGGTCGACGCTCGCCTCCTCGATGGACAGCGAGCAGGTCGCCCGCAGCGGCGTCCCGTCCACGTCGAAGAGCGTGTACGAGACCGACAGGTTCGACAGCACCCCGTCGAACGAGGTGGTCCGCGCGCTGCCCCACTCGAAGCGCACCCAGGGGCTGGCCGGCTTCTTGCGGCCGAGGCTGGCCGGGGTCGGTACGCACGCCTTCATCAGCTTCTCCACCGCCTGCTCCACCGAGTCGTCGTGGGTGGCGGTGGCGTCCAGGAAGACCTCCAGGCTCAGGGTGCGCGGGCCGCTGCCCACGAACTCGGGCAGCGCCGACTGCCCCGCCATCCGGGACGGGGAGCGCCGCCACTCGGTGGTCTTGCCCAGTTGCAGGGTCGAGGGGTTGAACTGGAGGTCGAGCCGGGTGATCGTCCCGCCGGGCTTGGCCCCGACCGAGGCCGGGGGCTCCTTCAAGGTGAGCTGGGCCCTGGCGCGGTTGGCGCGTGCCGATGAGGCCATGGCGTGGCTTCCTTCCGGAGCGGGGCGGGACGGGGTGGTGTGTGGGCGGTGGTCGGGTGGGGCGGTCTGTGGGCGGTGGTCGGCGGATGGTCAGGCGGGGACCAGGCCCGCGTGGGCGATCTCCAGGGTCTCCACCGCGGCCGCGGAGTTGGCGGGGTCGAAGGACGGGCCCTGCCAGCGGACCGGGACGATCCCGAAGACCTGCCAGCTGATGATCCGGCTCAGGTCGGGCCGCAGGGCCACGATCTCGCCGTCCTTCGGCTCGACCCGCCGCAGCGTCTGGTCCAGCCAGCGGCCGATCTTCGCCGTGTCGGCGGTGACCGGCCGGGTCAGGGTGATGTTCGACCAGGTCACGCGGCCCGGGAGCTGCCAGGTGAAGCCGTTGTTGCCGCCCTCGGCGTAGCTCTCCATCTCGACCTCGGCACCCATGCCGGAGCAGGTGTGGAAGGCACCCAGGTCGTTGCCGCCGATCGCCAGCCGGAAGAACACACTGGTCGCGAAGATGTTGTCCGTCATCGGTCCGTCGTCCGTTTCTCGTTCGTGCGGGTGCTCAGCGGCGCCCGTCGAAGGGCCTGCCCGCGCGTTCCCGGCCGCGCCGCAACTCGGTGCGCAGCAGGCGGGCGACCGGGTCGAGCAGCCGGCGCGCCAGGTCGTCCAGGTCGAGGTCGCCGCCCTGCGGTACGGCGTCGCGCGGACGTCCGCCGGATCGGTTGCCGGAGGCGGTGGCCTGTTGGGCCGGGGCGGTGGCGGTGGCCTGTTGGGCCGGGGCGGCGGTGCTCGTCCCGACGGTGCCGCGGGTACTGCCGGTACCGCCGGTGCCGCCGGTGTCGCGTTGCACGGGTGGCGGGGGCGTCGCCGGGGGGACGCCCGGAGTGCCGCCGGGGTCCGGCGTCCTGGGCCGCACCAGCGGCACCACGGGCACGGGCCGCGCCGCGGGCCCGGCCGGCTGCACCACCAGCGGTGGTGCGTGCGGGGCGGTCACGGGCAACGGTCCTGACGTGCGCGGGGGTTGGGACCCGCGGAGGGGTCCGGATGCGGACACCGGGTGCGGGCCGTGCGGGCCGTCCGGGCCATCCGGGCCATCCGGGCCGTGGGAGCCGGGGGCTCGCTGGACGTGCTGCGGTGCGGCGGCGGTGGGCGGGGCCGCCCAGCGTGCCGCGACCACGGGACGGCCGGTGGCACGGGCGGCGGCGACGGGGGCCGTCGCGCTCCCCATGTCGCGGCCGCTTTCGAGGGTCAGCGGCCGCGCCGCGAGAAGCCGGACGCTGCGGTGCGCAGCGGTCGGCGCGTGGTCCGGTCCCCCGGCCCGGCCGGCGAGGACGAGCGGGACGGGCCCGCCCGTCCGGGCCCTGCCGGGCGCGGGACTTGCGGGCGCGGGGACACCGGTAGGACCATCGCGCCGGGGCGCGGGGGCTGGGGAGGCCGGGTGCCGTCCCGCTCCCGGCACGATCACGCGCTGGACGGCGGGCGGCGCGGCAGGGCGCGTGGCGGTCGGCGGCATCGCGGGCAGCGGCGCCCCCAACCCGGCGCGCGGACGCCCCGCGACCCGCCCCGGACCACCCTCGGCGGCCGGGGCCTCCGCCTGCCGCTGCACGATGGGCAGGGCCGACGCCGAGGGCGCGGCCGTGGATGGGGGTTCGCCGGCCCGCACATGACCGGCCGCGCGGGTGTCCAAAGACTTTGCAGTGACCGGAAGTTCAGCCAGGGGCGCACCGAGCGCCGGGCGGCCGGCCGCGCGCTGCACGGGTGCAGCACCCAACGGCGGGCGATCCGCGGCGTGCGGTGCGGGCGCCTCGGTTCCGGTCTCCGCCCGGCGCGGGACCACGGGCAGAGCCGGGGCGGGCGCGGAGGCATCCACCCCGGAAGGCGCAGCGGGGACGGGGAGTTCGGCCGTCGGCACACCGAGAGCCGGACGATCGGCCGCACGCTGCACGGGCGCGTCGGACTCGGCCTCCGCCAGACGCTGGACCACGGGCAGGGCCTGCGCGGGCGCGGAGCCGTCCACTCCCGAAGGTCCAGCGGGAGCCGCAGGCGGAGTACCGAGAGCCGGACGATCGGCAGCACGCTGCACAGGCGCGTCGGATTCAGCCTCCCCCAGACGTTGGACCACGGGCAGGGCCGGGGCAGGCGCAGAGCCGTCCAGCCCCGAAGGCGCAGCAGGGACGGGGAGTTCGACCGCCGGCGCACCGAGAGTCGCACGCTGCACGGGAGCGGGAGCGGGAGCGGATCCCAAGGTCTTGGCAGAGGAAGGCAGTTCCGATGATGAGTCGCCCGGATTCGGGCGATCGGCCGCGCGCTGTACCGGCGCGCCGGTCGGACTCTCGACCAGGGGCATCACCGGCACGGGAACGGAAGCGGACCCCAAGGGCGCAGCGGGGGAGCGGAGTTCAGCTGCCGACCCACCCGGCCCCGGGCGTTCGCCCGCGCGCTGTACAGGCGCGTCGCCCAGCGGTGGGCGGCTCGCCGCGCCCGGCGCGGGTGTGTCGGGCTGGCCGGAGACGGCCTCCGCCTGCCGCTGGACGACGGGCATGGCCGGTACGGGAGCGGGCTCGGCCGCTCCCGAGGGCGCGGCGGGCGCCGGGACTCGGGCCGGAGCGGCACCGAGGGGCGCATGGTCGGCCGCCCGCTGCACGGGTGCGTCGGGCGACGGACCACCGATGTGCGCCGGGGGGACGACGGGAGGTATGGCGGGAGGTCTGGCGGGAGGTACGACGGACACCCGGCGCCTGGGCGTGGCGGGCACCCGGGCGACGGTCAGCGACCGGCCGACAGGACGCGCCCGCACCACGGCGCGCGCGGCTTCGGCGCGGCCCTTCGGAGCGCCGTCGGCCGGGTGCCCGGTACGGGCGCCCTTGGCGGCGGCCTCCCGGCCCGGCCCGCGACCGGTGGCGGCCGGGACCGACCCGGCTTCGGCTGCGGCTCGCTGCACGGGCGGAGTGGCCGAGGCCGTCTGGGCTGCCGGGGCACCGGGGACCACCGCGATCCGGCGGACCAGCGGGAGCCGCGCAGGCATCGGCGCACGGTCGGCACCGGCACCGGCACCGGCACCGGCCGGGGAAACGGCGGCCCGCTGGACGGCATGGGAGCCGTCGGCACCGAGCACGGCCGCAGCGGGAGCGGGCGGACGGCCACCGGTACCGGGTGCACCACCCGCCGGGGCGTTCCGCCCACCGCCGGACCGGCCCGGGCCCTCCCCCACGTCGGCGGCCCGCGAGCGGTCGACTCCAGCCGCCCGTGGCAAGGGGTCGGATCCGCTCCGGCCCGCACTCGCGCCGACCGCAGGCGCGGCCTGAGCGGACACGGGACCGCCCTTCACCGAATCACCGGCACCAACCCCGGTACCCGACGCACCAGCACCCGCACGCGCACCCGACGCACCCCGCCGCAGCGGCCGCGCGGCCTGCGCACCGGGTGCGGGCGGCGGCGCTTCCACCTCCGCCACGGCGTCCGCAGCGGCCGGATGCAGCGCCCTCAGCAGCAGCGGTCCGCCGCCACTGTGGGTGGAGGGTCCGACGGCGGGGCGGGCGACGCCGCGCAGAAGGCCGGCCGGGGCGGTCGGCAGCAGGGCGTGGGCGAGACCGGTGTCGAAGGACGGATCGCGCCAGGCGGCCAGCCCGTCCCGGAAGGCGAGCCCGTCACTGACACCCATCGGCGCGCGGGCGACGGTCAGGAGGGGTGGCGCGGTTCGACGCCAGCCCCCGTCCCAGTCCGCGGGCACGCCCGCACCCCGGACGGCGACGGCCTCCTGGACCGCACCCTCCGTACCCGCATCCGTACCCGTACCCGCATCCGTACCCGCGCCCGCACCCGGCACGGCGGCGCGCCGGCGCACCCTGTCCCGCCAGGCCATCTACTCAACCACCTTCGTTCATCCGCGAGTTGATCCGAGCGATCTCGGCGACCCACTGCCGGCGTTCGTCATGGGTCAGGTCGAGGATCTCGTCGCGCCGCCAGTGGAAGTGGTAGGCGATGTACGCGATCTCCTCCCTGAGCCGGGGGAGCGCGTACGTCACGATTCCCCCAGGCGCCCACCGGAGAGGTCGACCTCGAAGCCGCCTTCGCAGTGCGGGCAGGTGACCGCCGCGCGGGTGTGGCCCTCGCTGTTGACGCGTCGGTAGAAGTCCTGGAGGAACGCGACGTCCGTCGCGTACATCCGCTCCACGACCCCGGCGTGCACGTCGGTGACGGTGCCGAGCCGGGTGATGACCTGGCTGAGCAGCACCACGCTCAGGTACGCCGGGTTCTCCTTGACCCGCAGGTCGATCTGGGGCCGCAGCTCGTCGCGGGCGGTGGCCAGGCGCATCGAGCCGTGCCGGTGCAGGGTGCCCGCCTCGTCCACGTACCCGCGCGGGAGTTCGAACTCGAACTCGGTGCGCAGCGCGTGCCGCTCCTCACGCGGCGCCGGAGCGGCGGCCGCGGCGGGAGCGGCGGGTGCCGGGGTCGTGGCGGGCGCCGTGGCCTGGAGGATCTCCTCCAGGTTGCCCGCCGTCACCGTTCGTCGCCTCATTCGACGATGATCTCCTCGAACACGATGGTCACGGACTCGGTGGCCGCGGCGGACTCGCCGGCCTTGAGCGAGGGCCCCTCCCACTTGGAGGCCCATCCGTTCATCAGCTGGATGCGGCGGACGGTCTCGCCCGTGGAGTCCTTGATCTCGATGGTGAGGTTCTGCCGGGCGGTGTCGACGGCCCCGTTGTTCAGGGTCTCCTTGATCCACTTGGTGAACTCGCTGCTCTTGTCGAGTCCCCGGGTGATCGTGACCTCGCCGGCCTGGCGGGCGCCGGGCTGCTTGCGGATGATCTGCTTGCCGTCCTTGCTGACCTGACGGACCTCGACCACCTCCTCCTCGACGGTCAGCCCGCTGATCTCCTGGATCGACTCGACCAGGTAACCACCGAGCTGTACGCCGAAGATGTGGGTGGAAAGAGCATCGCCCTCTGCCATGACTGTCTGTCACCTTTCCTTGTTGCTCGTCCCGGTCGTCCCGGGCTTGGCGGACCCGCAGGTCACTCGTCGACGAGGCTGGTGCTGTCGGAGAACTGCGCCAGCCGGAACACCACGAACTCGGCCGGCTTGACCGGCGCCACGCCGATCTCGCAGATCACCCGGCCCTGGTCGATCGACTCCTGCGGGTTGTTGTCCCGGTCGCACTTGACGTAGAACGCCTCCGCGGCCGTCCGGCCGAACAGCGCGCCGTTACGCCACTCCTCGGTGAGGAACGCGGTGACGTTGCGCCGGATGCTCGACCAGAGCCGGTCGTCGTTCGGCTCGAAGACCACCCACTGGGTACCCAGGAGGATCGACTCCTCCAGGTAGTTGAAGAGGCGGCGCACGTTCAGGTAGCGCCAGGCCGGATCGGAGGAGAGGGTGCGGGCGCCCCAGATCCGGATGCCCCGGCCGGGGAAGGCCCGGACGCAGTTCACCCCGATCGGGTTGAGCAGGTCCTGCTCGCCCTTGCTCAGGCGCAGTTCCAGGTCGACCGCGCCGCGGATCACCTCGTTGGCGGGGGCCTTGTGCACGCCGCGCTCGGCGTCGCTGCGCGCCCACACGCCGGCGATGTGACCGCTCGGCGGGACGGTCGTGTTACGCCCGGCGGCGGGGTCGAAGACCCGGATCCACGGGTAGTAGAGGGTGGCGTAGCGGGAGTCGTACCCCGCCTCGTCGTTGCGCCAGGTCCGCACCTGCTGGGCGGAGAGGCCGGGCGGGGCGTCCAGGACGGCGACCCGGTCGCCCATCTGCTCGCAGTGCGAGATCACCGCGAGCTGGACGGTGCGCACGCCCTCGGCGTCGATGTCACCGCGCTGGTGGGCGCCCATCAGGTCGGGCACCGCGACCATGGTGATCTCGTCGATGGTCTCCAGGCCGGCGAGCCCGGTACGGGCCGCCGCGTCACCGACGTACTCGGCCGGGTCGAGCCGGGCCACCGCGCCCTGGCCGGCGGCCGGGGCGGGCACCGCGGCCGGGGCGTCGGGCAGGGCGACGGTCTGGCTCGCGGGTCGGCTCTGGGTGGCGCCGCGCTGCTCGGTGACCTCGATCAGGGCCGAGCCGCGGGCCTGGGTGACGAGGTAGCCCTTGACGTTCCTGCGGGCCGACACCTCGTACGTCTCGGCCACCGGGCCGTCGCGGCGGACCAGCACCTTGAACCGGTCCTCGGGCGGGTTCTCGCCGTCCGGGTCGGCGATCTCCACCGATACGCCGGTGACGCCGGGCCGGGCCGCGAGCAGGAACCCGCCGAGCTCGACGGGCTCCGCCGCGCGCTGCTCGGTGCCCGCGGCGGCGGCCGGCGCGGAGCCGTCCCGGTCGGAGCCGCCGACCCGGACGACGTACGCGGCGCCGCCGCCGTTGGCGAAGTACCCGTAGACCGCGTGCGGCAGGTAGGCGCCCTCGGTGAACCCGCCGAAGCTCCGGGAGTACTGGTCCCAGCTGGTGACGAGCGTCGGCTCGTGGAACGGGCCGCTGTGGGCGAACCCGACGAACGCGGCGACTGCGGTGCCGACCCCCTCGATCGGGCGAGCACCGGACTGCACCTCCTCCACGTAGACACCCGGGGTGAGGTACGTCGGCATGCTCGCTCCTTCGTGTCACTGGTCTTCGGCGGACTTCAGTGGACTTCAGTGGTCTTCGACGGGCTTCGGCCCGGTGCTGCGGACCGGCCCGGTCTGCGGACTTCGGACGGCGGTCCACGGACTCGGTCGTGCACCGTCGCGTCCCGCCCCCAGCCTTTCCGGCGGGCGCCGCCGGCGGGAGGGACGCGGGTGCCAGCCCGGGGGCAACCGTCCTGCCCTCCCCGGCCGCCGCGCCGGCCCGTCGGCCGTACCCCGGTCAGGCCCGCGTGACCTGCGCCACGTACGGGCCGAACTCGCCCTCCAGCACCAGCCGGCCGAGCTTGCGGTACTCCTGCGCGACCGCCGTCACCACCCGGGCCATCGTCAGCGGTCCACCCGACTCGGCGGCGAGGTACGCGGCGGTCACCGCGCAGGCCCGGATGGAGCCGCCGGCCAGTTCGAACCGGTCCGCGCAGAAGCCGAGGTCGAGGTCCTCCGCCCTGGGCACCCGGTCGCCCAGGCAGCGGTCCCACAGGGCGAGGCGCTGGGCCGCGTCGGGCACCGGGAAGTCCGCGATCACGTCCAGGCGACGGGTGAACGCCTCGTCCAGGTTGGCCCGCAGGTTGGTGGTCAGGACGGCGATGCCGTCGAAGGACTCCATCCGCTGGAGCAGGTACGCGGACTCCATGTTGGCGTGCCGGTCGTTGGCGTCCTTGACCTCCGAGCGCTTGCCGAAGATCGCGTCCGCCTCGTCGAACAGCAGCACCGCGTTGACGGCCGAGGCCTCGGTGAAGATCCGCTCCAGGTTCTTCTCGGTCTCACCGACGTACTTGTCGACCACCGTGGAGAGGTCCACCACGTAGAGGTCCATGCCCAGGTCGGCCGCCACCACCTCGGCCGACATCGTCTTGCCGGTGCCGGACGAGCCCGCGAACAGCGCGATCACCCCGCGCCCTCGCCCGCCCCCGGGCCGCATGCCCCACTGCCCGAGCACCTGTTCGCGGTGGCGGGCGCGGACCGCGAGCTCCCACAGGCTGCGGTGGGTGGGGGCGGGGAGCACCAGGTCGTCCCAGCCGACCGCGGGCTCGACCCGGCGGGCGAGGCGGGCGAGGCCCGCGCCGTTCTGGGCCCGGACGGCGGTGCGCAGGTCGTCGGGGGAGACCGGGCGGCCGTCGAGCGCGGCCGTGCGGACCGCGGTGCCGGCGGCGCGCCGCAGCTGTCCGGCGTCCAGGCGGTGCGCGGCGACGGACCGGGCGAGCGCGTCGGCCCCGCCCTCCCCTGCGCCGGGAGCCCCGCCCTCCCCCGTGCCGCTCTCCTCGCCGGCCCGCTCCAGGGCGTGCCGCCAGCGCGCGACCTGCCGGTCGGGGGTCGGGGCCGCCACCGTCAGGGTGACGGGCGTGTCGGCCGCCCAGGCGGGTTCCCAGCCGCCGGTCCCGTAGGTGAGGAAGGGGATGCCCCGCAGGACGCCGCACAGCGTGCGCAGGACGCGGGCCCGCTCCTCGGGCCGGTCGGGCAGCTCCTCCAGCGGCCCCAGCAGGACGCCCGCGCCCAGCAGCCGGGCCTCGCGGGCCACGGCCCGGGCGAGGCCGGGCACGGCGCGGGGGTCGTGGGACAGCGCCGCCGCGTCCAGGGACAGCGGTCGCAGCCCGCCGGCGTGCAGCGCGGCGACGGCCAGCCCCTCGGGATCGCCGCCGCGGCTGCGCAGGTGGACATGGCCGGTGCCGGTCCCGGCCGCGGCGGCGGCGGCCCGGCGCAGCTCGGCCGGGTCGACGGCCGGATCGCCGGTCGGACTGCCGAGCACGCCGGTCAGCAGCGGGTCGGGCGACTCCTCGCCCAGCAGGTGCGCGGTGACCCGGTCCGGGACGGTCAGCACCCGTGACAGAGGCGGCCGTTCGGGCTCGTCGACCTCCAGCAGACCGCCCGCGACGAGCGGCGCGGAGGGGGCCAGCCGGAACCGGGCCGCTCCGAGCCCGCCGTGCCCGCACAGTTCGAGGGCGAGCCCGACGGTGGGCCGGCGGCACGTCAGGTCGTCGTTGAGGTAGCCGTAGAGCCGCTCGAAGCGGGCGTCCAGGTCCGGGGCCAGAGCCACCAGCAGCAGGTCCAGGTCCAGCGGCGTCAGGTCGAAGCGGGCGGCCAGCACGGCCAGCGGCGAGCCGGGCGGCGGAGCCTCGGGTGAGAGCAGGGCGTCCGGCGCGGGCGGGGCGGTCCGGTGCCCTTCGTCCAGGATGCGGTCGACCGCCTCGGGCGTGAGGTACTGGCCGCGGTGCGGATCGTCCGGATCGGGGTCGACGGCGCGCCTCAGCGCCACGGCGGTGCGCACCTGCTCCTCGACGACCCGCAGCCGGGTCCACAGGTACGGGGCCGCCGTCGGGACCACCGTCGGGGCCGGGGCCGTCGTCCCGGCCGGGGGTTCCACGGTCCGCGTCACGGCTGCCGCTCCCCGCGTCGGCGGCGCGCGGGGGCCTGCCCCCGCTCCCGGGAGCCGCCGAAGCCCTCCGGACCGGGCTCCGCCACCTCCGTGTAGCGCAGGCGGCGCGCCGACTGCGGCTCCTCCGGTCCGGTCCGGGCCGCGGCGCGCACGACGAGCCCCTCGGTGACCGGCGGGGCGACGGCCGTGGTGACCCCGGCCAGCGGTGCCCGCACCCGCAGCCCGAGCGACGGCTTCAGCTCGCCGCCCAGCGCCGACCACACGTCGGAGGCGGCGGGCGCGTCGAGTCCGGTGCCGCCGCCGTCCAGACCCACGATGAGGCCGAGCTCGGCGAGCGAGCCGGTGAGCAGGTGCGGGGCCAGCGCGTCGGTGGACACCAGGCACGTCAGCACCTGGGAGAGCAGCCGGTGTTCGTCCTGCGGCCGGCTCGCCCAGGCGGTGACGAGGTACGTCAGCTCGAACCAGCGGGCCGGGGCGCGGCGCGCGGCGAGGAAGCCGTCCGCGTCGTACACCTCGCCCGCGCCGCTGGCGCGCCGGGTGTGGTCCTCGCGGACGTCGTACAGGAACACGCACACCGTCGGCACGCTGCGGCGGGCCGCCCAGTCGCGCGTCGGCGCGTCGAACACCACCTCGACGCCCGACGCCTCCAGGCCGGACTCCGCGAGCAGCCGGCGCAGCCCCTCGTCGACTTCGTGGATCATCGGCGGACCACCTCGTTGGGCGGCTGGATCGTGCCGGCGACCACCAGGAACCCGGTCTGCACCGGGGAGAAGCCGGGGCCGCTCGCGGTGATGACGCGAGGTCCGGTCTGGTCCTTGGCGAGGATCAGCAGCTGGCCGGTGAACCGGCCGTCCGGCCCGGGGACGGTCGGCGCCGCCGCGGCCGTGATGCCCGGCTGCCAGCTGAACCGCACCGGCGCGCCGGGCGGGAAGTCCTCGCCGCGCACCGAGGTGACGAAGCCCGGCTTGCCGATCGGCGGGACGGCGACGATGCGCGGCTGGAGGATCCGCAGCTGCCGGCGGGCCTCGTTGTCGCCGGGGTCGGCGTCCGTGCCGGTGGTGGTGAGGGTGCCGGTCACCTGGCCGGTGAGGGCCTTGTCGGGGCTGAGGACGACCTGGACGACCGTCCGGGCGCCCGGGGCCAGGTCGGGCAGCGCGCACACCCAGGTCTGGTCGCAGCCCGGCGGCGGCCCGTCGTGGGGCACGCCCTCGGGCAGGCCGACGCGGAGCCGCAGACCGGTGGCCAGTCCGTTGCGGCCGTTGCTCACGGTGTACGTGACGACCACGCGACCGCCCACGTAGCCGGGGTTCGGCTGCGCAGTGAGGCTCAGCCCGGGGCCGGCCGGCGGCTCGGGCGGCAGCGGGGGCGGTGTCGGGGCCGGCGGCGGCACGGGGGCGGGTGCCGGGCTCGCGGGCGGGGTCAGGGTCGCCGGAGGCGTCGACGGAGGTGTCGACGGCAGGGTGGGCGTCGGGGTGGGCGTGGGCGTTGCCGTCGGGGTGGGCGTGGGAGTCGGCGGTTCGGGCGCCGGGCGCACCGGCACCACGGTCCGACCGGTGTTGTCGCTGGGCCGGGGGTCGAGGACGGCACCGGTGACCGACCAGTCCAGCGGCTGGTCGCCGGGCGCGACCCCGGTGAGGGTGACCGTGACCGGCACGGTGGTGCCCGGGCGCAGCACGCCGAGGGCGCAGACCAGCGCCGCCGCGTCACAGGTGGCACCGGGCGCGGCGAGGCCCGTGACGGCCACCCCGAGCGGGGGCGCGACGGTCAGCCTCGTCCCGGGCGAGGCCGCCGGGCCGTGGTTGACCACGTCCACCCGGACGGTCGCGGAGTCGCCGACGGTGAGCGGTGCGGCGGTGCCGGGTGCCCGGACCGCGAGGTCGACGGACTGCTGGACGCCCGGTTCCTTCTGACGGCCCGGCAGAGCGCCGGTGAGCCAGGTGCGGGCGCCGGAGGCCACGTTCACCAGGGAGAGCTTCTCCGGGCTGTTGGCGGGCAGGGCGGCCCGGGAGCTGATCACCAGGGCCTTGCCGTCGGAGGTCCAGGCGGCGTCGCGGGGCTGGAACGGGCCGGTGGCCGTGGTGTCGGGCAGCTCCCGGCGGCAGGCCCCCGGCCGGTCGCGGGCCGCGTCGGGCAGCAGCACCCGGCAGCCGCCGCCCGCCGCGGAGGCGAGCAGGATGCCATTGCGCTCGTCGGTCCGGCCGGCGCCGTTCTTGCGGTTGAAGGCGATGGTGGCGCCGTCCGGGGAGAACGCCGGGCTGTCGTCGATGACCTCGCAGGCGCCGGGGCAGGCGGTGGCGCTCAGGTCGCGCTGCCGGTCCAGGTGGTCCACGGGCACGGTCCACACGTGCTTGTTGCCGCCCCGGTCGTTGATCAGCTGGTTGCGGGTGAAGGCCAGGGTGGTGCCGTCGGAGGACCAGGTGGGCTGGGCGTCGCCGCCCCGGGCCTGTCCCTCGGGCGGGCGGATCTCGCTGCGGATCGCGCCGGTGGCGGCGTCCGCGATCAGGATCCGCCCGGGGCCGGCGTCACCGCCGACGCCGCCGGGAGAGGTCCGGGTGAAGGCCAGGTAGCGGCCGTCCGGGGAGAGGGTCGGGTCGGTGTCCCAGTCCCTGGGGCCGCGCCCCGCCAGTGGCAGCGCCACCGGGTCGGTGCCGTCGGCGTCCGCGATCCAGATCCGTTCGATCCGCGCCTTCGGGGGGTCCGTCGGCGGGTCCTTCGGCGGGTCCTTCGGGGCGTCCTCGAAGCGGGTCAGCACGATCCGGCGTCCGTCGGGCGTGTAGGTCTGCCGCTCGGTCCACGGGTCGGAGCCGGCGGCGGGCCGGAACAGCGGGTCCTTGGTCGGATCCGTCTCGGTGTCGGCCGCCGGATCCTCCTTGAGGACGGTCCGGCCGAGGTCACGGGGGTCGGAGCCGTCCGGCCGGACGTCCTGGAGGGTCACCTCGTGCGGCCCGGCCGCCGAGGTGCGCTCGACCACTGCCCCGCCGCCCTGGAGCGGACCGAGCCAGGTGGCCGGTCCGACCTCGCGGTCCTCGCTGAGCACCACCTGCGGTTCGTCCGCCGAGAGCGCCTTCACCCGGAAGACGTGGTCCCAGTCGCCCTCGCAGGAACAGGTCCGGTCGGGGCTGAGGAAGAGCAGGTCGTTCCCGTCGGGCAGCCAGGCCGCCCCGTGCGTGCGCCAGTCCGCCCGCGGGCCCGCCAGCAGCGGCCCGCCGGTGCGCCCGTCGGTCCACCGCAGCCGCGGTCCGGCCGGTCCGGTGGCGGTGTAGGCGATCCGGTCCCGCGTCGCCGCCTCGTCCACCGGGTTCCACACCGGCTCGGTGCCCGTGCCGTCGGCGGGGTCGGAGACGCGCGTGGCGGCGCCGCCGCGCAGCGACCGTGCGTAGACCTGCCGGCCGGCGGCCGGGTCGGCGTCGGAGGAGTACGCCAGCCGCGCGCCGTCGGGCGAGACCGTGGGGTGTTCCTCGTTCGCGGGGGTGTCGGTCAGTCGGGTGAGGCCGGTGCCGTCGGTGCGCACCAGCCACAGGTCGCGCTGGGCGCCGCCGGCGCCGGCGGGCGGCGTGCCACCGGCCCCGGCGGGCTGCGCCGCGTCGAAGACGACCGACCGACCGTCCGGGGTCAGCCGCGGGTTCGCCGCGTCCAGACCGCTGGTCAGGCGGCGCACCGAGCCGTCGGCGGCGCGCAGGTAGATCTGCGGGGCCTGCTCGTCGCGGCGGCTCGCGAAGACCAGCCGGTCGCCCAGGGCGGCGGGCTGGACGTCGAAGTGCGCCGGGCCCTCGCCGAACAGCGGGGTGCTCGACTTGTCGGTCACCACCCGGCCGAGGCTCCGGTGGCGGGTGCCGGCGTACGCGATCCGGCTGTCCCCGGCGTCGGCCGCCGGGGCCCTGGCCTCGGTGTCGCCCGGGCCGGCGGCCGCCGTCACCGCGAACAGGGGGGCCAGCAGCAGCAGTGACGCACCGGCCCTCCCCCAGCGGTGTCGCCGACTGCCGGAGTCACCCGCGCCGCCCATCACGGTCCACCTCACAGTCCGGTCCTGCTTCCACGTCCGACGGCGCCACCCTGCCTCCCCGCCCGCGCGGACCGGCAGGGCCCCAGGGCCGCGCCCGGGGGAAGCACCGGCTGCGCTTTCGGGCAGCCGGTGCCCCCGCGGCGGTCAGATCAGGCCGTTGCGCAGCGCGTAGCCGACGGCGTGCGAGCGGTTGCGCAGTTGGAGCCGGGTGATGACCTCGTGCAGGACGTTCTTGACGGTCCGTTCGGAGTACGAGGTGTTGCGCGCGATCTCCGCGGTGTCCAGGCCCTCCGACACCAGGCGCAGCATGTCGGCCTCGCGCGGGGTCAGGGTGGACAGGGACACGGCGTGCGGGTCGAGTGCCGAGCGCTGCAGGCTGCCGACGTGGTCGAGGAGCTTCGCGAGCAGGTCGCCGGGCAGCACGCCCTCGCCGTTCGCCATCGCCAGGACCAGTCGCAGCAGCCGGTCCTGGTCGGCCTCGGCGCGCCGCAGCACGGCGGTGACCCCGCATTCGATGGCGCGCTGCAGGGCGTCCCCCGAGTCGAAGGTGCCGATCACGAGCCCGGTGCGGGTGGCGGAGTTGTGGCGCAGCCGGTACAGCAGGGCGGCCGTCTCGTCGTCCACGCTGTCCACGGCGACGAGCGAGACCCGGGCGTCGTGCGCGTCGGCGTCGTCGACCAGCTCGATCTCGGGCCGCTGGCGCAGCTGCTGGACTATCCCGACGTGCAGGACCGGGTCGGAGGCGTACACGGCCACGGTGACCCTGCGGACGGGGCCGCCGGGTACCGGGTCGTGCGGGGGCCGGGCCTGGGCCGCGGCCGGAGCCGGAGCCGGGGACTGGGCCGGGGACTGGGCCTGGGGATGGACCCGGGAGTGGGCCTGGGCCTGGACCGGGACGGTCGGCCGCCGGGTGCCGGGGCCGGACGGGTGGATGGTGCCTTTGAGGTCGGTGTGGAGCATGAGGTGTACCTGTTCCATGATGCGTATGAGGTAAGTACCGCAGGGTCGAAGGTCAACAAATTGGCTGGCCAAGGGAGTTGGGAGGCGTCCGCGGGGGCATCGCGGCTGCCCGGGGCCTTGCCCCCGCGTCCGTGGAGGCGGGCGGGGCGGCGGCGTAGCGTCGCGGCGTGACGACCCCAGCAGCCACTCCCAGCCCCGGCGCGCCCGGCCTCGACATCCCGTCGGTGACGGTGACGCCGGGCGGTACCGCCTCCACCACCCTGACCGTTCGCAACGACGGCGACATCGTCGAGGCGTACCGCCTGGAAGTCGTCGGTGACTGCGCCGCCTGGACCACGGTCGAACCGGATCGCGTCTCCCTCTACCCCGGCACCTCGGAAACGGTGACGATCCGTCTGGCGCCCCCGCGCTCGCCGAAGGTGCGAGCGGGCGAGGTGCCGCTGGCCGTCCGGGTACTGCCCACCGAGCACCCCGAGGCGGTCCGGGTCCCCGAGACCACCGTGCACGTCGAGGGGTTCCGGGAGCTGCGGGCCGAGAGCGCTCCCAAACGCCGCCGCGGCTGGCTGCGGGGGCGTTACCGCCTCGCCGTCCGCAACGAGGGCAACCGTCCGGTCCAGGTGGGATTCACCCCGGCCCAGCCCGGCGAGGAGCTGAAGTTCGACTTCCGCCCCGCGCAGCGGAGGCTGGAGCCGGGCGAGTCGGCGGAGGTGGCGCTGCGGGTGCGCACCGGGAAGCCGGTGTGGTTCGGGAAGCCGGTGACCTGGCCGTTCACCGTCACCGTGGCGGAGACCGTCGCCGTGGCGGAGGCCGTCGCCGGACCAGGCGCCGGAGCAGGCGCCAAGCCCGGCGCGACGCCAGGCGCCACGCCCGCCTCCGGGCCCGCCTCCGGACTCGGCGACGCCGGTGGGGACGACCGCGACCGGCCGCGGCCGGAGGCCGAGTTCGTCCAGATACCGGTCTTCCCCACCTGGCTGCTCGCAGCCCTGGCAGCGCTCCTCGCCCTGCTGCTGGCCTGGTTCCTGCTGGTGCGCCCCGCCGTGCGCAGCACGGCCCGGGAGGCCGCCGACCAGGCGGTCCAGAAGCAGCCGTCGCCCACCGCGGAGGCGGTGGGCCAGACCCCGGCGATCAGCCCCGGGCAGCCGGGAGCCGGAGCCAGGAGCACCCCGCCCGGGGTGGGCGCCACCGGCAGCGGAACCGGTACGGGCACGGGCACGGGCACCGGCACGGGCGGCGACGCCGGCACCGGCCTGGGCGGCGGGCAGCAGAGTTCGGCCACCATCGACATGACGACCGCCGGTGGGCAGAGCAAGACCGGCACCTACACCGTCCCCGCGGACCGGACGTTCGGGATCACGGACATCGTCGTCGCCAACTTCCAGGGCGACGAGGGCGTCGTGACGATCAACTTCGGCGATCGCAAGGTCACGACGATCGCGCTGGAGACGTTCCGCAACCAGGACTACCACTGGGTCACCCCCATCAGGATCACTGAGAACCAGACCGTGACGGTCCAGGTGACCTGCGCGAAGCCGGGCACCCCGGCCACCGGCGTCCAGGCGCAGGAGTGCCACGAGGTCCTCAACGTGAGCGGCGTGCTGAGCAGCCTCAGGTGAACAGGCGCCACAGGCATCGTCTGTCAGGTCGTCCGCTGAGCAAAGGGGAGCCTGCGCCACCCCGTCCGAAAACCGACCCCCGGAATGGCGCAGAGGCGCCCCTCCCGTGACTGTACATTCTCATCATTGAGCCGAAACGACCTCGAGCACCTCACTCGGCTCATAATCTGACGACCACTCAAATACGGCTGAATCCAGCCCCTCCCCGGCGGCCACCGCAAGCGCGGTCGGCCACCGGGTGCGCGGTCGGCCGCCGGTCCGGTCGGCCTCGGGTGTGCCGAAAGTCACCGGCGCGGTCAGTCCCCGGTGCACCGGCGCGCCGAGTCGCCGGCCCGCGCCCGGTCGTGCTGGTGCGCCTCCTCGGCCGGCACTTGCGGTCACCCCCGCCGGCCCGCTCGCCGCCGCGCCCCCTGTGATCGTCCGCCCTTGCGCGCACCGGCCCTCCCGGTCGTCTTCCGCTGCCCTACCCTCTTCTCCCTACACCCGGGCGGCCGCCACCCCCTTCCCCGAAAGTGCAGCCCCGGGTCCACTCCGGCTGCCCGACCCTGCACCGCGGGGCCCTGCCCCGACACCCACCGCGACGGCGCGTGCCAGGGGCAACGGCCTGCGTCGGCACGCTCAGGGGCCGGTCATCAGCCCCGCGCGGTAGGCGATCACGACGGCCTGGGCGCGGTCGCGGGCACCGATCTTGGCGAGGACCCGTTTGACATGGGTCTTGACGGTGGATTCGGCCAGGAACAGCTCCGCTGCGATCTCGCTGTTGGAGCGGCCCTCGGCGGCCTGGCGCAGGACTTCGCGCTCGCGCCCGGTGAGGCGGGCCAGTCGGTGGTCCTCGACCGGCCCGGCGGGCGGTCCGGTAGGCGGCCCGGTCGGCGTTCCGTTCGGCGGCGGTGTCGCGGCCAGCCGCTCCATCAGTTCCCGGGTGACCGCCGGGTCGAGCAGGGCCTGGCCGGCCGCGAGGGTGTGGACGGCGTCGATCAGCCGCTCGGGGGAGGCCCGCTTGAGCAGGAACCCCGCGGCCCCCGCCCGGACCGCACCCCAGACGTACTCGTCATGGTGGAAGGTCGTCAACACCAGGACACGGGTGGGGAGTTCGGCGGCAACGATCCGGCGGGTCGCCTCGATCCCGTCGATGCCGGGCATCCGGACGTCCATCAGCAGGACGTCCGGGCGCAGGGTGCGGGCGAGTTCCACCGCGCGCAGGCCGTCGGCCGCCTCGCCGACCACCTCGATGCCGTCGTCCGTACCGAGCACGAGGGCGACCCCGGCCCGCAGGAGGGCGTCGTCGTCGGCCAGCAGGACCTTGGTCCGGCCGGAGCCGGTCACCGCAGCGGGAGCAGTGCGCGCAGCTGGAACCCGCCCCCGTCACCTCCCCCGTGGCGCACCGTGCCGCCGAGTACCGCGACCCGCTCGGCGATGCCCAGCAGCCCCCGGCCGGGGGTGTAGCCGACCGCCGGGCCGAGGCCGTTGTCTCGGACCACGACCTCCAGCCCGTCCGCGGACCGGTCGACCGAGACCTCGGCCGTGGCGGCGCCGCCGTGCTTGACGCTGTTGGTCAGCGCCTCCTGGACGATGCGGTAGGCGGAGCGGTCGACGGTGGCGGGTATCCGCCCGACGGACCGGTCGAGCCGGACGGTCACCTCCACGCCCGCCTGGGCCAGCCGAGCCGCCAGGCGGGGCAGGTCCGCCAGGCCGGGCTGCAGGCTCGGCGCCGGGCCCTCGACCGGGTCGGATGCGGCGGCGCGCCGCAACAGGCCGAGCACCCGGTCGAGTTCGTCCAACGCCTCGCGGCCGGTCTGCTCCAGCCCGGTGATCAGCTCCGTCGCCCGACCCGGGTCGCGGTCCAGCGTGCGGCGCGCCGCGCCGGCCTGGACCAGCATGACGTTCACCGAGTGCCCCACCAGGTCGTGCAACTCCCGTGCGATCCGCGCCCGTTCGTCGGCGGCGACCTGATGGCGCAGGCCCCGGCGGGCGAGCGCACGCTCCTCCTGGCGCCGGGCGGTGGCATAGCCGAGCGCCCAGGCCAGCAGCCAGAGGAACAGCACCCCGCCGGGGATCTCCGGCAGGCCTCCCGTGCGGTCCGCGAAGTACCCGGCCATGCCGAGCAGTACCAGGACGGGCCCGGAGCGGGCCCGGGCGCGGGTGGCGTACAGGCCGACCGAATACAGGCCGATCAGGTTGGCGTAGGGCGAGACCGGGTCCGCCACCAGCCACTGCGCCTCCGCCGCGAGGGCCGCCGACCCGGCCAGGTAGGCGGCCACCGGAGCCGTCCGGCGCAGCGCCAGCACGCCCGCGATCACGATGGTGAGCAGCAGCGCGGCGGGCATCCGTCCGCCGATCCGCTCGGCGGCGCCGAACCGCTCCGCCGTCATCACCACCAGGAACGCCCCGGCCAGGACACCGTCGACGACACCCTCACCGGGGCGTACCGCCCGGACGGCGGCGGCCGCGCGGCGCACCACTCCGTCGGGCCGCGGAAAGGGTCGGCGCGGGAGGGGCGGACCCGGGAGGGGCGGGCGCGGCGGGGCCGGGCGCGGCGGGGCCGGGGAATCGGGCGGTCGGCTCATCGGTGCTCCGGTGGGTCGCTCCGGCCGCCGGGCGGTGGCCGTTTCGCACGATAGCGAGGCACTCCGGCCGCCGCATCGTCCCAGTGGGGTACGTCCACCCACCCCCACCGGGGCGACCGACCCCCGGGGCGGTAGCGCCACCGCCCCCGGTCGGGGGACTCCCCCGGCCCGCGCCGCTTCCTACGCTCCGGCCATGACTTCCACCAGCACCGGAGCGCCCCGGCGCCGCCGGGCCGGCTGGCTCGCGGTGACCGTGTCGGCCACCGCGATCGCCCTGCTCGCCGCGCCCTACCTCACCCTCGACCCGGACACCTTCCTGGAGGACCAGCGGGCCACCTACCAGGCCCACCTGCCCGCACTGATCCTGCATGTGGGCGGGGCCATCACGGCCCTGCTGCTCGGCCCCTGGCAGTTCCTCCCCCGACTGCGGACCCGCCTCCCGGCCCTGCACCGCTGGACCGGCCGGGTCTACCTGCCCGCCGCCGCGGCGACCGGCATCGGCGGCCTGCTGCTGGTCCCGGTCGGCCTCTACCCGCCGTTCGCCCCGGCCGGGTTCGCCGTGCTCGCCGTCCTGACCCTGGTGAGCACCGCGACGGCCCTCGCGGTGATCCGCCGCGGCGAGGTGGCCCGCCACCGGATCTGGATGGTCCGCTCCTACGCGCTGATCTTCACCGGGGTGACCTTCCGCCTCTGGCTGATCACCCTGACCGGCACCGGAGTCTCCTTCCAACTCGCCTACACCACCGGCGCCTGGACCGGCTGGGCCCTGAACCTGCTGGTCGCCGAACGCCTGATCACCCGCCTACGCCACGAGGGCTGACCCACCCGCCAGGAAGGCTCTCAGGCTGCAGAACCAGCGAGTCCGCCGACGACCTGCCCTGCTTCCTCATCGTTGATGCTGCCGGAGGTGCGAGGCAGCCGGGACGAAGAAGAGCACACGTCGGCCCGGGGAGGTCGATGACGGCCCGTGGGAGCGGATCGAAGCCGCTGTTGCCGCAGGGGTACGCTCGATCGCAGCAGTGAATCCGGCGTCAGAGATGCACTTTCCGAGGTGCGTTCTCGGACGCGCACGTTCCGAACACTGGAGGTTCTCGTGGCCAAGGGCTACTGGGTCAGCGCCTACCGCACCACTTTCGACCCCGAGAAGATGACTGCCTACCTCAAGCTGGCCCGTCCGGCCATCGAGGCCGGAGGCGGACGGGTGATCGCCCGCGACGGGCGGGTCGTCCCCCACGAGAGCGGCGTCGCCGAGCGCGTCGTCCTGGTCGAGTTCGACAACTTCGAACAGGCCGTCGCGACTCACGCGGGTGAGGCCTACCAGCAGGCGCTGCTCGCCCTGTCCGACGGCGTCGAGCGCGACTTCCGCATCATCGAAGGCGTTTGAGAGCGGATCGGGAAGGACGCCTGGAACGCCAGGCGCTCGTCGGCGCCGTTGCCGATGCGGGTGAGGACCTCGTCGAGTGCGATGAACTCCTCCCAGAGCGGCCGGCCGGTCGATTCGGACAGCCGGGCCACGACGAGGTCCTCCAGGTCGGGGACGCGCTTGTTCTTCCAGATCTTGTCGGCGAGGCTCACCAGGAGGTCCTCCAAGCCGACTTGCGGACCCGTCCAGGTCGCATGCGTTGCGGCGAAGCGGGCCAGCTGCGGGCTGACGCCCTGGCCGAGCAGCAGAGTCCGCCCCGCCTCCTCGTGGGCCGCCCCGGGTCCGGAGAGTTCGGCGACGTGGACCGTCTTTCCCACGTCGTGGGTCGCCGCCCCGAAGAGCACCGCCTCGCGGTCGAGGGCCACGGCGGGGTGGCTCTGCTCCATCCAGTCGAGCAGCTGGTGCGCGACGTCGTGGACTGCTCGCAGATGAGCCGCCAGCCGCGGGGGGCTTCCCAGCTCCGACAGGATTTCTGCGACCCGGTCCGGTAGCGGTGGCAGCGGCGGGTCGACGGTGCCGCTGACGGCTCGCGACAGGAGCGAGTTGGTCATCACCGCATCAGGGTACGGACCGTGGCTGCAACCTGCGTGCCCGGTAGGGCGGATGCTACGGCTGGTGGAACCGCACCTCCGGGTACGCCGCCGACGGGCCGTTCAGCAACGGTGCGTTCGTGCCCCGCAGTTGGGTGTCGACGAACGCGTCGACGTAGGCCCGGGTGATGGCGTCGACGCGGTCGCCGTCGAGGGGTTGCATCGGTGAGCCGAGCTGCTTGGCCAGCGGCGCGAGGTCGGTGAAGGAGAGGTGCTCGGTGCCGTCGACGCTCAACCAGCGCTTCCAACCGGTCAGTTCGTTCCAGGTCTCGTCCCAGGTCGGGTCGGGGCCCGCGGGTACGTGGCTGGGCTTGCCCAGCATCAGGACCGGCCGGTCCAGCGGTGTGTCGTTGGGGAAGCGGAAGTTGCCGTCCATGTTCACCGCCGCCTTGATGCGCTGGTCCCCCAGCATGGCCGGGATGGTGCTGAAGCCGCCGGCCGAGTGCCCCACCATGACGACCCGGCCGGTGTCGACCTGGACGCCGCTCTGCCGGACCGCCTGCCCTGAGGCGAGTTCGTCGAGCACGAAGGAGACGTCCGCGGCGCGGACCGCACCGACCTTGGGGTAGTCCGTGTTCTCGCAGGCCACGCACGAGGTCGTGTGCCCGTCGGGGAACGAGATGCCGTCGGCCTCGTAGTTGTGCCCGATCCCGGCCACGGCGTAGCCCCGGCCGGCGAGTTCCTCGGCGAGCCCGGTGAGCGTCGCCCGCGGCATCCCGAAGCCCGGCGACAGGACGACCAGGGGCAGTCCGCGCCACGTCTTCAACGGCTTGGCGTCCACGGTCGCGTGGGTCGCCACCTTGGTCATCAGGTCCGGCGGCAGGGGCAGTCCGATCGCCGCGACGTACTGGGCCGACTCCTCGGGCGTCATGTAGGGGGCGGGCGTGGCCGACGGGCGCGCCGCCGGGTACCAGAGCGAGACCATCAACTCCCGGTCGCCCGAGGGCACCCACGGGTCGGCCCGCCCCTCGTCCGTCAGGTGCAGGACGGTCCGGCCGATCGGGAGCCTCCCGGATGGCTCGGGCAACTGCAGTGCGGCCGAAGACGGTTGGGCCGTCCGCGACGCGGCCTGGGCGGCTACGGCAGACCCGGCCGACGCCGCCGTCGCGGTGGTGGCGGTTCCCGCCAGGGCCAGGGCGACAGCCGCCGCGCCGATCAGTAGTGCACGCCTCATCAGGGTCCCTCCGTCGATACCCGTCGCGACGGACCGTCGCGAACCGATTCCTGAACACTAGGCATCGTGCGTGCACCCGCCATCGGCCCGTGGGCCTCATTCGACGTCAGGTCGTACCTCCCCGGGGATGCATCCCCAGGGCTACCCCATCCCCAGGGCTACCCCAGGACCACCCCGCCCCGGGGCACCTCCGGGGGCTCCGCCCCGACCGCCCGGTGCCGCGCGCGGTAGGACCGGGGCGTGGTGCCCGTCAACCGCGCGAAGTGGTGCCGCAGGCTCGCCGGCGAGCCGAACCCGGACAGCGCCGTCACCCGTTCCACCGGCTCGTCGGTGTCCTCCAGCAGCCGGCGCGCCCGGGCCAGCCGCAGCCCCAGCAGGTACTGCGGCGGACTGACCCCGGCCTGCGCGCGGAACCGGCGGTTGAGGCTGCTGACGCTGATCCCGGCGTGCGCGGCGATGTCGGCGGGGGTCAGCGGGAGGTGGAGGCGGTCCTCCAGCCACCGCAGGGTCGGCCCGATCCCGGCGCTGTCCTCGATCTCCCGGTCGATGCCCTCGCGGACCAGGTCGGCGTGCACCAGAAGGGGGGTGAGGAGTTCCCTGGACGTCTCACCTGCCACCCGCTCGCCGTGGTCCCCGGCCAGCAGGCGCAGGCAGACGTCCATGCCGCCGAAGATCCCGGCCGAGGTGAGGAAGGGACCGTCGGCGACGACCGTACCGGCCGGATCGACCTCGATCCGGGGGTGCAGCCGGGCCAGCTCCTCGGTGTGGCGCCAGCCGGTCGTGGCACGCCGGCCGTCCAGCAGACCGGTGGCGGCGAGGGTGAACACCCCCGTCCCCACCGCCGCGATCCGGCTGCCCCGGGCGGCGGCGGCCCGCAGGGCGCTGCGGACGGCCGGTGCGGGCTCGCCGCGGTGGCCGTCGCGGCCGGGGACCAGCACGGTGTCCGCGTCGGCGAGGCCCTCCAGCCCCCAGGGGGCGGTGACCCGCAGCGGCGCCTGCGGACCGTCCACGCCGATCGGACCGGGGCCGGCGCAGAGCCGCACCTCGTAGGCGACGCCCGGCTGATCGCGCGCCGCCGTTCCGAACACCAGCCCCGGGGTGGTGAGGTGGTGCCCGGGCACCCCGTCGCGTACGAGAACGGCGATCACCGACATCCCCGAACGGTAGCCGAGGCCTGCCCCCGCGGCTCCGCCCACCTCAGTCGTACCGGTGGATCGTCTTCCAGATCCAGTCCGCGTAGGCGGGCACACTGCTGTAGAGGCCGGGGCCGGTCGAGCAGGTCGGGTCGGTGTCCCCGTCGCCCGAGGTGGCCCCGACCAGCTCCCAGCGCCCGCCCCTGCCCCGCTGGAGCTGCGGGCCGCCGGAGTCCCCGTTGCAGGCCATCGCGCCCGGCACCCGGCTGACCGTGCAGAGCCGGGTGCTCCCCGCGCGGCCGGGGGCGCACTCGTCTTCGGCCCCGCGGCGGGTCTCCAACTCCTGGAGCCGGCCGGCGAACACCGCATCGGCGACTTCGGTGACGTCGACGACGGAGCCGAACCCGAGGACCCGGGTCGGCGTACCGGGTCGCCCCGGCCGCGCGGCGATCCGGACGGGCTGCTCGCCGACCGGGCGGTCCAGCCGGACGAGCGCGAGGTCGTCCCGGTTGGCACCGCCCCCGCCCTGGCCCAGCGCGTAGCCGGGGTGGGTCACCGTCCGCTCGATGGTGCGAACCGTGCCGCCGGAGGTCCGGAGCGGGGAGCCGATCCGGACGATCCCGTCCAGCTGCACCCCCACCGCGGGGTCGACGCAGTGGCCGGCCGTCAGCACCCACCGCGGGTGGATCAGCGTGGCTCCGCACACCCCGTCCTTCAGGCCGACCGCGGGGGCGGTCATCGGGATCGAGGCCATGAAAGGGTAGTGCTCCGTGGAGTCCGTCCCATTGACGACGGCTCCGGCGCTGCCGGTCATGGCCGTGGCGCAGACCGCGGCGACCAGGGCGACGGTGGCGAGCCGCGCCGGACGGCGCGTCGGAGAGCTGGGCTTGGGCACGAGGGATCCCTCTCGTTCGGGCGCACGCGGGAGGCGTGCCGGATGGGGCGGGGTCGGGCGGCCGGGCGGCTGCTCGCCGCCGTGCCGCGCATCACCCATCCTCGGTACCGGGCCGGACCGGAAAAAGTGGGATCGATGCCACTCTGGGCTAAATTCTGGACATGCCAGTGATCGCCGTACTCGCGCTCGA
This sequence comes from Kitasatospora sp. NPDC052868, assembly GCF_044547105.1. Classification (NCBI taxonomy): domain Bacteria; kingdom Bacillati; phylum Actinomycetota; class Actinomycetes; order Kitasatosporales; family Streptomycetaceae; genus Kitasatospora; species Kitasatospora sp. NPDC052868. The sequence goes on from NZ_JBITZW010000012.1 coordinate 160,641, forward strand.
CGGGGCACCGGGCCATCAACTCACCACCCCGGGGCTGACCTTCGCCACCGCCGCCCGGCACCACCCCGGCGTCGGGTACGAGCTGCGCCACTGCGCCGCCCCCGGCTTCCGCGCCACGGGCTCCCCCGCGCCCTTCGGGATCGACACGCCCTGGGGGCTGGAGGGACTGGTCGGTGCCGACACCGTGCTGCTGCCCGGCCACGACGGCTTCCGTGAGGACCCACCGCCCGGGGTCGCCGACGCACTGCGGTCCGCCGCGGAGTGCGGCAGCCGGATCGGCGCGATCGGCACGGGGACGTTCACCCTGGCCGCCACCGGCCTCCTCGACGGACGCCGGGCCGCCACCAGCCGCCGGCACACCGGCGAACTCGCGCGGCGCCACCCCCGGATCGAGGTCGACCCGGAGGGTGCCGTGGTGGACGCGGCGCCGTACTTCAGCGCGGCGGGCGTCCTCGGCGGCCTCGATCTCTGCCTGCGGCTGATCACCCTGGACCACGGAACCGCGGTCGCCATCGAGACGGAGCGCCAGGTGTTCCTCCAGCTCCACGAACCGGACACCCCCGACCGGGCCCCCTTTCCCGACCGGACCACCGCTCTGACCGGCCGCCGTCTCGGGCCCACCACCCGGTGGATGGAGGCCCACCTCGACCGTCCGCTGACCCTGAACGACATCGCCGACCACGCCGGACTCACCGTCCGCGGCCTGACCCGGCACTTCCGGGCCGAGACCGGGCTCACCCCGCTGCAGTACCTGCTGCGCGCCCGGATCCAGCTGGCGCAGCGCCTCCTGGAGCGCGGGGACGAACCGGTGGAGCGCATCGCCGCCCGCACCGGACTGGGCACGCCCGCCAACCTGCGCCACCACTTCCAGCACCACACGGGCACCACGCCCAGCACCTACCGCACCGCCTTCCGGTCCCTGGTCGCCACCCTGACCTGGGCCGACGGCAGGACGACCGACGCGGCCGGGTCCGGGCTCGACACTGCCTAGCGACACACCGACACGCCGACACGCCGACACGCCGACACACCGACATGTCGAAACGCCGACATGTAGAAACGCCGCTGCGCCCCGGACCCAGAGGACCGGGGCGCAGCGGCCGGCCGACAGCAGCCCCCGGGGGCCCTACTCGACCGTCACGCTCTTCGCCAGGTTGCGCGGCTTGTCCACGTCCCGCTTGAGCGCCACCGCGGCGTGGTACGCCAGCAGTTGCAGCGGGATGTTGAGCAGCAGCGGGTCCAGCTCGGGCTCGCTCTTGGGCACGAGGATGCAGTGGTCGGCGAGCTTCGCCTCGGGGCGGCGGTGCGCGATCGCGACGACCCGTCCGGAGCGGGCCTTGATCTCGCCGAGGGTGGTGAGGTTCTTGTCGAGCAGCTCGTCGTCCGGCACCAGGGCGACGGTCGGCAGCTCGGGGCTGATCAGCGCCAGCGGGCCGTGCTTCAGCTCGCTCGCGGGGTACGCCTCCGCGTGGACGTAGGAGATCTCCTTGAGCTTCTGCGCGCCCTCGCGGGCCACGGGGTAGCCGCGCACCCGGCCGATGAACATCATGCCCTCGGAGTCGGCGTACCCGGCGGCGAGTTCGGCGATGGCCTCGCTCTGGTCGAGGATCTCCCGGATCTGGCCGGGCAGCGCCTTGAGCCCGGCCACGATCCGGCGGCCGTCGGCGGGCGAGAGGTCGTGGATGCGGCCGAAGTGCAGTGCGAGCAGCGCGAAGGCGACCACGGTGGAGGTGAAGGCCTTGGTCGAGGCGACCGAGATCTCCGGGCCGGCGTGCAGGTAGATCCCGCCGTCGCACTCGCGGGCGATGGCGCTGCCGACGGTGTTGACCACGCCCAGCACCCGCCCGCCCTTGCGCTTGATCTCCTGGACGGCGGCGAGGGTGTCGTAGGTCTCGCCGGACTGGCTGACCGCGACGTAGAGGGTGTCGGCCTCGATCACCGGGTTGCGGTAGCGGAACTCGGAGGCGGGCTCGCTGTGCGCGGGGATCCGGGACAGTTCCTCGATCAGCTGGGCGCCCATCTCGCCGGCGTAGTAGGCGGAGCCGCAGCCGAGGATCTTCACCCGGCGGATCTCGCGCAGCTCGCGGGCGTCCAGGTTGAGGCCGCCGAGGTGCGCGGTGGCGAAGCGCTCGTCGAGCCGGCCGCTGAGGGTGCGCTCGACCGAGCCGGGCTGCTCGTGGATCTCCTTGAGCAGGTAGTGCTCGTAGCCGCCGGTGTCGTAGGAGTCGATCTCCCAGTCCACGGTGGAGGGCTGGCGGTGGGTGGTGCGGGCGTCCTCGGTGAAGGTGCGGAAGCCGTCGGCGCGGACGGTGGCCAGCTCGCCGTCCTCCAGGTGGACGACCTGGCGGGTGTAGCGGACCAGCGCGGAGACGTCGGAGGCGGCGAACATCTCCTTCTCGCCGATGCCGAGCACGATCGGGCTGCCGTTGCGGGCGACGACGATCCGGTCGGGCTGCTCGGCGTCGACCACCGCGATGCCGTAGGTGCCGACGACCTTGCCGAGCGCGGCGCGCACGGCGTCCTCCAGTTCGGCGCCCTCCGCGGCGTGCGCGGCGATCAGGTGGGCCAGCACCTCGGTGTCGGTCTCGGAGCGGAAGACGGCGCCGTCGGCGGTCAGCTTGGCGCGCAGCTCGTCGGCGTTCTCGATGATGCCGTTGTGGACGACGGCGATCCGCTCGACATTGTCCAGGTGCGGGTGGGCGTTGGCGTCGCTGGGCACGCCGTGGGTGGCCCAGCGGGTGTGGCCGATGCCGGTGGTGCCCTTGAACCGGGCCGGTACGACGGCGGCGAGGTCGGCCACCCGGCCCTTGACCTTGCGGACCTTCAGGCCCCCGGTGCGGCCGGTGACGGCGACGCCGGCCGAGTCGTAGCCGCGGTACTCCAGTCGGGCGAGTCCCTCCAGCAGGAAGGGGGTCGCATCCTTGGGGCCGATGTAGGCCACGATTCCGCACATCTGGGTGGACTCCTTGGGAAGTGGAGGGAGGGACGGCGCCCAGCGGTCAGGCGCGGTACTCAACGGTCGGGGGCGGCGCTCAGCGATGGACCAGCGGCCGCGAGGACCGGCCTCAGCCGTAGACGATCCGGCGCAGCTGCCGGGCCGAGAGCGCCGGTGCCGCGACCCGCCGGGCGGGCAGCTCCTCGGCGAGCCGGGCGAAGATCAGCTCGTTGGTCAGGCCGCGCGCCTGCAGCTCACCGTGGCGGCGCCGGACGTACTCATCGGTGCTCTCCGAGAAGTAGGCCAGGACCTCCGCCACGACCCGCGCCGCCTCCCGGGGCCCGAGCGGGCTGGTCCGGGTGAGGTGGGCGAGCAGGTCTTCGTGAGGGTGCGGTGAGCTGGACACGAGAGGGGAGCCTAGGCCGGAGCCCACGCGAGATCAAAGATCCTGCCCGAATTCGGGCAGACATCGAGGCTTTCGGCGGAGCCGACCCCTGAAAGCTCGCGGCCGACACGCCGACGCGGGGTCGCGGCCGCATCCACACGCCCTTGTAGCGGCACCTCTTCGCAACGTAGCGTGATTCTCCGCATACGCATCGGAGATACGTATCGGAAGACCGGAGGCTTGCTGATGTGCGGGATCACCGGATGGGTCGCCTTCGACCGCGACCTCACCGCCGAACGTGCAGTACTCGACGCCATGACAGCCACCCAGCTCTGCCGCGGCCCGGACGCCGGCGGCAGCCACCTCGAGCGACACGCCGCGCTGGGCCACCGCCGCCTCGCCGTGATCGACCCCGAGGGCGGCGCCCAGCCGATGACGGTCGAGCACGACGGCCGGACGCTGGCCGCGCTGACCTACAGCGGCGAGGTCTACAACCACCGCGAACTGCGGGCCGAGCTGGAGGCGCTCGGCCACCGCTTTCGCACCCGCAGCGACACCGAGGTGGTGCTGCACGCCTACCTGGAGTGGGGCGAGGGGCTGGCCGAGCGGCTCAACGGCATGTTCGCCTTCGCGATCTGGGACTCCCGGGCGGAGGAGCTGCTGCTGGTCCGCGACCGGATGGGCGTCAAACCGCTGCACTACCACCCCACCCCGAACGGCGTGATCTTCGGCTCCGAGGTGAAGGCCGTGCTCGCCCACCCCGCCGTGCGGCCGGTGGTGGACCTGGACGGGCTGCGCGAGATGTTCGCCACCACCAAGTCGCCGGGCCGGTCGGTCTACCGGGGCATCGCCGAGGTGCGGCCCGGCCACGTCGTACGGGTCCGCCGCCAGGGCATCAGCGTCCGCCGCTACTGGGCGCTGGAGGCCCGCGAGCACACCCACAACCTGGATGCCACGGTCGCCACCGTCCGCGCACTGCTCGACGACATCGTCCACCGCCAGCTGGAGGCGGACGTACCGCTCTGCTCGCTGCTCTCCGGCGGCCTGGACTCCAGCGCCGTCACCGCGCTCGCCGCCAAGGCGCTGCGCGAGGCCGGCGCCGGCCCGGTGCGCTCCTTCGCGGTCGACTTCACCGGCCAGAGCGAGCACTTCCAGCCCGACGAGGTCCGCTCGACCCCGGACGGCCCGTACGCCCGGATGCTGGCCCGGCACGTCGGCGCCGACCACAGCGTCATCGAGCTGGACAGCGCCTCGCTGACCGACCGGGCGCAGCGCGCCGCCGTACTGCGGGCCCGGGACATGCCCGGCGGCTTCGGCGACATGGACACCTCGCTGCTGCTGCTCTTCCGGGGCGTGCGCGAGAAGTCCACGGTTGCGCTGTCCGGCGAGTCCGCCGACGAGCTGTTCGGCGGCTACCGCTGGTTCCACGACCCGCGGATGGTCGCCCTCGACGACTTCCCCTGGGTCGGCGCGGTGACCCAGCTCGGCGGGACGGGCGCCGGACCGCGCGAGCAGCTGATCGACCGGGGGCTGGCCGCCAAGCTCGACGTGCACGAGTACCGCCGGGCCCGCTACCGGGAGGCGCTGACCGAAGTCCCGCACCTGCCGGACGCCGACCCGGTGGAGCGGCGGATGCGCGAGATCTCCTACCTCAACCTGACCCGCTTCGTCTGCATCCTGCTGGACCGCAAGGACCGGATGAGCATGGCCAACGGGCTGGAGGTCCGGGTGCCGTTCTGCGACCACCGGCTGGTGCAGTACGTCTTCAACACGCCCTGGGCGATGAAGAGCTTCGACGGCCGGGAGAAGAGCCTGCTGCGCGCCGCCGTCCGGGACGTCCTGCCGGACGAGATCGCCGACCGGGTGAAGAGCCCGTACCCCGTCGTCCAGGACCCGCACTACCCGGCGCTGCTGCGGGCCGAGCTCGCCGAGCTGGTCGCCGACCGCGACGCCCCCGTGCTCGGCCTGCTGGACCGCCGGGCGCTGAGCGACGCGCTCGCCCCGGACACCGACCCGCAGTCCGTGCGGCTCGGCGTCGACCTGGCGCTGGAGCTCAACGCCTGGCTGACGGAGTACCAGGTCTCCCTGGAGCTCTGACCCGCTCCGACACCGCCGCTCCGGTCGGCACCTCCGGGCAGCCGCGGCCAGGGCGCCCAGGCCCGCTGAGCCGCCGTCACCCCGTACGGCGCGGCGCCGTCCGGGGTGGCGCGGCGGCCCCGGCTGCGCCGTACGGGTGGTGACCCCCGGCCATCCCGCCTCGTTGGGCGGGTACGACGTGCGATAGCGTCGCCGACACCTCCCGAATGGCGGCCGAAAACGCGGTTTCCCACCCCCGTGCCGTCAGGATGGGGAGCGAAACGTCCGTCTCGATCCGCCGGGGGATCCCGTCATGCAACCGCGAGTGTTCGCGATTCTCACCGCCCTCCTGCTGGGGGTCCTGGGCCTGGGGTCGGTGGCCGTCACCGACTGGACGCCCGCGACGATCACCTCCGCGGCCGCCACGGTCGCGCCCGGTGCGTCCGGCGCGGGCGCACCGCCGGCCGGCGCCGCCGCGGCGACCGGGGCGCAGGGCGCGAGCGCGACCCCGACGGGCGACCCGGCGGTGTGGACCCGCTCGACGCTGCGCAACAAGCTGATGGCCGAGATGGAGGCGACCGACCCGGGTGTCGCCCTGGCCGACCTCGACAAGATCACCAAGCAGCTGCCGTACACCGTCCGGTTCTGCCACCCGATCGCGCACGAGCTCGGGCACGCGGCGGTGAAGCGCTTCAACGCGGACTTCCAGAAGGTCATCTCCTTCCCGCACGAGACCTGCGCGGCCGGCTACCTGCACGGCGCGGTCGAGGAGATGCTGAACGCCTCCCCGCAGCCCGAGACGGACCTGCTGAAGCTGTGCGCGCCCACCAACACGGGCCCGTGCATCCACGGCGTCGGCCACGGCACCATGTTCGTCGCCAAGCAGGACGTCGCCGCGGCCCGCGCGCTGTGCAACAAGTTCCCGACCGACCAGAACCGGATCCGCTGCTCCGAGGGCCTGTTCATGCAGCTCTTCGGCCCGGACGAGGAGGACGAGAAGGCCAAGGCGAACCTGCCGGCCGACAAGCTCGCCCAGGACCCGCTGTACCCGTGCAAGGACCAGCCCGCGCTGTTCCAGTCCGCCTGCTTCTTCTACGCGCCGACCTTCTACCTGTCCTCGCACGACTACCCGAACCACCCCGAGGTCTACGCCGAGGCGCTGAAGTGGTGCCTGAACGGCAAGGCGAGCGGCGGCGCCGTGGACTGCAGCCGGGGCGTCGGATCGCGCACCATGAAGTACAACCTGGACCGCGAGGACTGGGCCGCCCAGCAGTGCGCGACGGCCGCCGACGGCTGGCAGCGCAAGTCCTGCGCCGAGGGCCTGGTCAGCTACTACACGGTCAACTACACCGACGGCGGTGCGGCCGGCCGGCTCTGCGCCAAGATCACCAACAAGGAGATGCAGGGCTACTGCCGCTCCGCGAGCGGGCTCTCCGCCTCGCTCGACTGACACCGCCGCCGGCGACGTCGCAGACACCGCCGCTGACACCGCCGTCGGCGCCCCCGCCACAGGGAGCCGACACCCCCGCCAGGGGAAGAGGGGCCCGCGCCGCACGGCGCGGGCCCCTGTCCGTAGGATCGGGCCTGATCAGGTGCGCCGAGGACGCCGCGCCACGAGGCCTCCCCACCCGCTGGAGCACCCCGTGACCTCAGAGGACTTCCGCGCCGCCGCGCACACCGCCGCCGACCTCGTCAGCGACTACCTCGCCGAGCTGCCCGCCCGCCCGGTCTGGCAGCCGATGGACGACACCGCCCGGCAGGCCCTGCTGGACGCACCGCTGCCGAAGGACGGCCGCCCGCTCACCGAGCTGCTGGCCGCGATCGAGCACGACGTCCTGCCGTACCCGATGGGCAACGGCAACCCGCGCTTCTTCGGCTGGGTGAACTCCGCCCCGGCCCCCGCCGGGGTCCTGGCCACCCTCGCCGCCTCCGCGATGAACCCCAGCTCGGCCGGCGGCGACCACGCCGACGTCCACCTGGAGCGGGCCGTGGTCCGCTGGATCGCCGAGCTGGTGGGCTTCCCGCACCCGGCGGGCGGCGGGCTGCTCACCTCCGGCACCTCGATGGCGACCATCGTCTGCCTGGCCGCCGCCCGCAACCGTGCCGCCCGGCTGGCCGGCTGGGACGTCCGCGAGGACGGCCTCGCGGGCCTGCCCCCGCTGGTCGGCTACGTCACCGGGGAGACCCACTCCTGCGTGCGCAAGGCCGCCGAGCTGCTGGGCCTCGGCAGCAGGCGGCTGCGCACCGTCGCCACCGGCCCGGACGGCCTGCTCGACCCCGCCGAACTGCGCGCCGCGATCGAGCGCGACCGGGCCGCCGGGCTGCTGCCCTTCCTGGTCGTCGCCTCCGCCGGCACCGTCGGCACCGGCGCCGTGGACGCCTTCGAACCGATCGCCGACCTCTGCGCCGAGCAGCGCCTGTGGCTGCACGTCGACGGCGCGTACGGGGCCTTCGGCGTGCTGGACCCGCAGATCGCGCACCGCTACGCCGGGCTGGAGCGCGCCGACTCGCTCGCCCTGGACCCGCACAAGTGGCTGGGCGTGCCGGTGGACTGCGGCTGCGCCCTGGTGCGCGACGCCGAGGAGCTGCGCGGCACCTTCAGCCTGGTGCCCTCGTACCTTCGCGACGAGGCGGCCGGCGCGCTCGGCTGGTTCTCCGAGTACGGCACCGAGCAGACCAGGCCGTTCCGCGCGCTGAAGGTCTGGGCCACCATCGCCCACCGGGGCCGCGACGGCCTCGCCCGGGACATCGCCCGGTGCACCGCGCTCGCCCGCCGCCTCGGCGAACTGGTCGAGGCGGACGAGGAGTTGGAGCTGCTCGCAGAGGTGCAGACCTCGATCGTCGCGTTCCGCCACCGCGCCACCGGCCCGGCCGGAGCGGGCGAACCGGGCAGCCCCGACAGGACCGGCGGAACCAGCGCAACCGACGAGGCCGCCGCGGACGCGCTCAACCGCGAGCTCCCGGTGGCGGTCCAGCGGCGCGGGCGGGTCTTCGTCACCGGGGCGCGGCTGGCCGGCCGGGAGATGCTGCGGGCCTGTCTGCTCAACGCCGACACCACCGAGGCGGATCTGGAACTGCTGGTGGCCGAGGTGAAGGCGGCGGCCCGCGAGCTGCGGCAGGCCCCGTAGGTCCGGCCCCGCCGCGGGCGCGACCACAATCGCAACCCGGGCCCGAAGACATTAACCGTCAGGTCACGGAGGATTCGTGACCGTGAAACACCGAAGCGGCAGATTGATGCCATGGAGCACATGGAGCAGCTGACGACGACCGAGGCCACGACGACCCCGACCCCCTCCCCGGCCCCCTCCCGTGCCCAGCGGCGCGGCGCCAGAACGCACCGCTGGCGCCGCGACACCGTCGAACTCGCGGCGGTCTTCCTCTCGGTGACCGCCGCCGACCTGGTCGCCACCACGGTGGTGCACGGCGCGCACGGCCCGGTGGTGCTCGCCGCCTCGGCGCTCGCCCTGATCGCCACGGCGCTGTTCCACAGCTGGTGGTCGCACCGCCACCGGCTGCACGGCCCGCCGGGCCCGGAGGCCGCCGCGCCCACGCCCGCGGCCGAGCCGAGGGGTCCGCTGCACGACTTCGCGCAGACCGCCCTCTGGCGGGTGCGGACCACCGTGCAGGACTCCCCCGGCAGCCTGGCCCGGGTGTGCACGGCCTTCGCCGAGCGGCAGGTCAACATCGTCTCGATGCAGTCGCACCCGCTGCCGGACGGCACCGTCGACGAGTTCTTCGTCCGGGCCCCGCAGTCCCTCACCCGCACCGACCTGGCCGCGCTGGTGGCGGCCGCCGGCGGGCACGACATCTGGACCGACCCGGCCGACGCCCACGACCTGGTCGACGTGCCCACCCACGTCCTCGCGCTGGCCACCCGCACCGCGCTGGACGCCGCCGAGCTGCCCGTCGCACTGCGCCAGCTGTTCGGGCAGTGCACCATCCGGCAGTACCCGGGCGCGGGCGGCAGCAGGCCCGCCGGGGTGGACGGCCATGTGATGCGGCTGCCCGTGCCCTCCGGGGACCTCGTCGAGCTCACCCGCCCGCACCTGCCCTTCACCCCGACCGAGTTCGCCCGGGCCCAGGCCCTGGTGGAGCTGGACACCCTGCTCGGCCCCCGCGTCCCGGACGTCCGGGCCCGGCTGACCCTGCCGGCCGGCGCCGACCTCACCGTGCGGCGGGCGGACGCGGACGACAAGCGGGCCGCACTGGCCATGCACGGGCGCTGCTCCCCGGAGACCCTGCGCAGGCGCTACCACGGCCCGGTCCGGGACGCCGACCGCTATCTGGACCACCTGCTGGACGCCCGGCACGGCCAGGCCCTGACCGTCGAGGCGGCCGACGGGCGGATCGTCGCCCTCGGGCACCTGATGTGGGACGACGACAGCGCCGAGGTCGCGGTGCTGGTCGAGGACGCCTGGCAGCGGCGCGGGCTCGGCCTGGACCTGATGCGGCGGATGTCCGCGCTGGCCCTGGAGGCCGGGGTGGAGACGGTCTACGCGATCACCCACGCCTCCAACACCGGGCTGATCTCCACCATGCGCAGGCTGGGCGCGCCGCTGGACTACCAGGTCGAGGACGGCACCCTGGTGATCACCGCACACCTGGCGGAGGCCGCCGAGGAGCTGCCCGTCCCCTGGCCGACCCGGCCCGGCCGGTAGCGGGCCCGGCCCGGTTCCGGTAACGGACCCTTCACAACACCCTCACCCGGGCCGGACGGCGACCTCGCCGTCCGGCCCGCGGTGTCGCCGTCCGGCCCGCGGTGCCGCAACCGACCCGGGCCCGGCGGGCGTCCCCTGCTTCGGGCGACCCGTCCGTACACCGCCCGCCCTGACCTCGCGTCAGGGCCCCCGTCGGCACGCCGCCGGGCCCGTCGCAGCAGGCGGCACAGGGTCCGGAGGGTCGAGCCGGGCGAGGGAGTCGGTAGGCTGGCCCCGTCCCCGCCGCCCGACGGCCCGTTATCCGGCCCCCGGGTGGTGCCGCAGCAAGGAGGAACCACTGAGCATGGCTGGCACCGAAACGGAGCCCACAGGCGCACGCGACGCCTCGCTGCCCGCCCGCGCCAAGATCGCGGTCACGGCCGGCAAGGTGGCCGCGGCCGTCTCCCGCAAGGCCGGGCGCGGAAGCGGCTCGGTGATCGGCGGCAAGGTCGCCCTGCGGCTCGACCCCGACCTGCTCGGCACCCTCGCCGACCACCTCGACGTCGTGCTGGTCAGCGCCACCAACGGGAAGACCACGACCACCCGGCTGATCGCCGAGGCGCTGCGCGCCGCCGGCCCGGTGGTCTCCAACGCCCTGGGCGCCAACATGCCGGCCGGCATCACCTCCGCCCTGGCCGGTGGCTCGGACGCCCGCTTCGGCGTCATCGAGGTCGACGAGAAGTACCTGGCCGGGGTCGCCCGCGACACCAGCCCGAAGGCGATCGCGCTGCTCAACCTCTCCCGCGACCAGCTCGACCGCGCCGCCGAGACCCGGATGATGGCCGAGAAGTGGCGCGAGGGCCTCAAGGACACCGAGGCCGTGGTGATCGCCAACGCCGACGACCCGCTGGTCACCTGGGCCGCCTCCTCCTGCAAGAAGGTGGTCTGGGTGGCCGCCGGGCAGGCGTGGAAGGAGGACGCCTGGTCCTGCCCCGCGTGCGGCGGTGTGATGCAGCGCCCCGGTGACGACTGGTTCTGCCAGGACTGCGGCTTCCGGCGCCCCAACCCGCACTGGGCGCTCCAGGGCACCCACGTGATCGACCCGCAGCGCGGCGCCTGGCCGATCCACCTCCAGCTGCCCGGCCGGGCCAACCTGGCCAACGCCACCAGCTCGGCCGCCGTGGCCGCCGTGTTCGGCGTCTCCCCGCAGGTCGCGCTGGAGCGGATGCAGTCGGTGACGGCCGTGGCCGGCCGCTACGACGTGGTCCAGTACCAGGGCCGCGACATAAGGCTCCTGCTGGCGAAGAACCCGGCCGGCTGGCTGGAGACGTTCTCGCTGATCGACGGCCCGCCCACCCCGGTCATCCTGTCCGTCAACGCGCTCGACGCGGACGGCACCGACACCTCCTGGCTGTGGGACGTCGACTACGAGCGGCTCGCCGGACACCCGGTGTTCGTGATGGGCCAGCGCAAGCTGGACCTGGCCGTCCGCCTGGAGGTCGCCGGCCTGCAGTTCCACGTGGTGGACTCGCTGGAGCAGGCCGTCCGGATGGCCCCGCCCGGCCGCATCGAGGCGATCGCCAACTACACCGCCTTCCAGCAGCTGCGGAAGGTCGTGGCCGGCTGATGCCCGGCCCAGCAGCACACTTCACGATGGAAGGCCTTCGAGGATGAGTGAGAGCAGCCTGCGCGTGGTCTGGGTCTACCCGGACCTGCTCAGCACCTACGGCGACCGCGGCAACGCCCTGGTCGTGGAGCGCCGGGCCCGCCAGCGCCACCTCAACGTGACCAGGATCGACGTCCGCTCCGACCAGGCGGTGCCCACCAGCGGGGACATCTACCTGATCGGCGGGGGCGAGGACCGCCCGCAGCGGCTCGCCGCCGAGCGGCTGCGGGGCGACAGCGGCCTGGTGCGGGCCGCCGAGAACGGCGCGATCATCTTCGCCGTCTGCGCCGGCTACCAGATCCTCGGCCACGAGTTCGTCAACGACCTCGGCGAGCGCGAGCCGGGCCTCGGCCTGCTCGACGTCTGGACCACCCGCGGCGAGGGCGCCCGCTGCGTCGGCGACGTGCTCGCCGACGTGGACCCGCGCCTCGGCCTGCCACAGCTGACCGGTTTCGAGAACCACCAGGGTGTCACCCACCTCGGCCAGGGCGTCCAGCCGCTGGCCACCGTCACCGCCGGCCGGGGCAACGGCACCGGGGACGGGACGGAGGGCGCCTGGCGCGACACCGTGTTCGGCACCTACCTGCACGGTCCGGTGATGGCGCGCAACCCCGCCGTCGCGGACATGCTGATCAAGCTGGCACTGGACGTCAACGCCCTGCCGCCGGCCGACACCACCTGGTACGACGCGTTGCGCGCCGAGCGCATCGCGGCCACGACGCGCCCCGCGTAGTACGCCCCCCGCCCCGACCGGGTGCCCGCGATGCGGTCACCCGGTTCGCGGGCGGGCCCCGGCATACGACAATGGGGCTGCCGGCTGCACACCCTCCTCGGCAGCAGGCTGCACTTCCGCGCGGGGGCGCCGACGGCGCCGCTCCCGCGTCGGCTCCTGCCCGGCCGGACGCAGGAGCCGTATGCTCGACAGCACGGCCGGTTTCGGATGCTCTGTCCGAATCGGCCGGTCCTTCACCCCACGGTCATCTCCCCGCCATCACGGCGAGGGACGGGGCCGTTACGGTGTCGGTTCGTCGTCCCAGCCTGTAGTCCGGCCGTTCCTCGGTTCTGCTCGGGAGTTGCAAAGCAATGCGTATTGGAGTGCTGACCAGCGGCGGTGACTGCCCCGGACTGAACGCGGTGATCCGTTCCGTGGTCCACCGGGGGGTGGTCGACCACGGCGACGAGATCATCGGGTTCGAGGACGGCTGGCGCGGTTTTCTGGAGGGCGTGCACCGCCCCCTGACGCTGGACTCGGTGAGCGGCATCCTGGCCCAGGGCGGCACGATCCTCGGCTCCTCGCGGGTCCAGCCCAGCCACCTGCGCGACGGCGTCGAGCGCGCCAAGCAGTACTGCGCGGACCTCGGCCTCGACGCGGTGATCCCGATCGGCGGCGAGGGCACCCTCAAGGCCGCCAAGCTGATGAGTGACGCGGGCCTGCCGATCGTCGGCGTGCCGAAGACCATCGACAACGACATCGCCGCGACCGATGTCACCTTCGGCTTCGACACGGCCGTCTCGGTCGCCACGGAGGCGCTGGACCGGCTGAAGACCACCGCCGAGTCGCACCAGCGCGTCATGGTCGTCGAGGTCATGGGCCGACACACCGGCTGGATCGCGCTCAACGCCGGCATGGCCGCGGGCGCCCACGCGATCGTCGTCCCGGAGCGCCCGTTCCACATCGACAAGCTCACCGCCGTCGTCCGCGAGCGCTTCGACCGGCAGAAGAAGTTCGCGATCGTGGTCTGCGCCGAGGGCGCCAAGCCCGAGCCCGGCACCATGCACTGGGAGGAGGGCACCAAGGACATCTACGGGCACGAGCGCTTCACCGGCATCGCCACCCAGCTCTCCCGCGAGCTGGAGCACCGGCTCGGCAAGGAGGCCCGTCCGGTGATCCTCGGCCACACCCAGCGCGGCGGCACCCCGACCGCGTACGACCGGGTGCTGGCCACCCGCTTCGGCTGGCACGCCGTGGAGGCCGTCCACAAGGGCGCCTTCGGGCACATCACCGCCCTCCAGGGGACCAGCATCAACCTGGTCCCGCTGGCGGAGGCCGTCGCCGAGCTGAAGACCGTCCCGCAGGAGCGCTACCTGGAGGCGGAGACGGTCCTCTGACCCTCCCCGCGTCACCGGTCACCGACCGCCGGCCCCCCGAGCACTCCTGCTCGGGGGGCCGGCGGCGGTTTTGGGGCCTGCTCCGAATCAGGCTGCCGCCGCGGCTCAGAACCCGGTGTCGTAGGTGTACCGGGCGCTGTGGTCGAGCATGTCCGCCGGGGTGACGTTGTTCCACGGCTTCATGACCTCGTTGAGGTCGACCACGTTGGCGGTGCCGCCGGTCGGCAGGTAGCCGGCCGACGGGTGGAGCCGCTGCCACTCCGACCAGAGCTTGTCGATGAAGCAGTGGTGCAGCCAGAACACCGGGTCGTTGGGCGACATGCCGGTGGTCATCAGACCGCCGACCCAGACGTGAACCCGGTTGTGCAGGTTGACCCCGCGCCAGCCCTCCAGGTTGTTGCGGAAGCCGTCCGAGGCGCTGTTCCACGGCGCGGCGTCGTAGGTGGAGATGGCGAGCACGCCGGAGGTCTCGGCGCGGGTCGGCAGCTGGGCGACCCCGCTGCCGAGCTGGCGCCGCAGGTAACTCCGGCTGTCGGCACGCACGTTCAGCGTCCAGTTCCCGGTCGAGAAGGCGAACGGCCCGGTGGTCACCTGGCTGTCGCTGCTGCGGCCGTTGCCGCCCATGAAGTCCGCGCCCCAGATCGAGGCACTGGTGGTGCGGTCCGCCGTCCAGTCCCAGTACGGGAGGGTGACGGTCGGGTCGATCGCCTGCAGCGCCTCCTCGAACTGCAGCAGGAAGCGGCGGTGCCAGGGCAGGAAGGACGGCGAACGGTGGCCGACCCGCTCGCCGTTGTCGGTGTCGCTGATGATGAAGTCGTTGTGGGTCGAGACGAAGGAGTCGTACCCGCCGTTGCTCTTGAGCGCGAGCACGGCGTTCACGAAGGCGCGCTTCTCCTGGGCCGTCAGGGTCGCCTGGTTCCTGCGGACTGCCATGAGTCCCCCCTTGGGTGTGAAGTGGTGTACCGGGTCAGGGTGTTCGGACTCGTGGCTCAGGCGGTGGTGATCGGCACGAGGGTGGCACCCTGCAGCTCGCCGACGGCCGCACGGGCGAGCGACCGCGGGGTGGCGAAGGTCTGGTAGTGGTTGACGACACTGATCCAGGTGCCGTCCGCGTTGCGCATCATGTGCAGCTCGTCGCCGTCGATCCGCACCGAGTAGCCGGCGCCGCCGTGGTGGTGGCTGCTGCCGTCGGTGACCGGTCGGCCCTGGATGCGGCGCCCCTGGAAGACCTCGTCGAAGGTGTCGGACGCGCCCGGGTCGGCGGCCGTCGCCGGCTTGCTGGTCGGCCCGGCGACGCCGAGCACGACGGTGCCCGCTGCGGCGGTCAGGGCCACGGCGGCCCCCTGCAGCATCCGGCGCCGGGTCAACTCCGAGGAATGGGTGACTTCGGACATGGTGGTACCCCCTCGAGCACCCCACGTGGTGTTGGGGTGCTGTTCAGAAAGGCTTGCAGAAATGTTAATGCGAGGCGATTTCATGATCGCGCCCGCTATTTCGATGCTTCCAGGGCGGATCGACCTAGAGAACAGCCAATCGGCGGGGGTACGTACGGTTGACGTGGATCCAGCCACCCATCGATGGACCACGCCTCGGACGCCCCAGGAAGATCTCCCGTTTCTCCACTGAAAGATCGTCAGAACGGGATGGATCTTCACACTGTGCAGATCCCGCACCGAAGATCCTCCGCCCCCGACCCATCCCCGGTGACCGGCCTCACCCGGGCAGGATGGCGCGATGCGACGGCCTCCCTCCGGCCGCAGGTGGCCGAAGTCGGGCGTGGCGCGCGGAAACTGTCGGTCCGTCGGATAACTCCGGCCGCCACCGGCATGCCGTACACCGACCACCGGGGAGGCCTCGGTAGCGTGCGGGGATGGAGATCCTCGCCTACGGCGTCCAGGCAGATGAACGGCCGCTTCTGGAGCAGGCCTTCGCGGGCCGACACGCCCTGCGCACCCTGGCCGTCTTCCTCAACCGCGACACCGCTCCCCTGGCGGCCGGATACCCGGCCGTCAGCAGCAGCGTCAACGCCGTCCTCGACGCCGAGACCCTCGCGGTACTCGCCGCCGGCGGCACCAAGCTGATCGCCCAGCGCTCCACCGGCTTCAACAACATCGACCTCGACGCCGCCGCCGACCTCGGCCTCACCATCGCCCGGGTCTCCCACTACAGCCCGTACGCGGTCGCCGAACACGCCTGGGCCCTCGCGCTGGCCGTCAACCGCCGCCTCACCCGCGCCGCCAACCGCTCCCGCGAGTTCGACTTCCGCCTCGACGGCCTACTCGGCCGGGACATCCACGGCATGACGATCGGCGTGATCGGCACCGGCAAGATCGGCGAGTGCTTCACCCGGATCGCCGCCGGCTTCGGCACCGAACTCCTCGGCTGGGACATCGCCCCCAACCCCGCCTGCCTCGACCTCGGCATGACCTACACCGAACTCCCCGAACTCCTCACCCGCGCCGACCTGGTGAGCCTCCACGTCCCCCTGCTCCCCACCACCCACCACCTCATCGACGCCGCCGCCCTCGCCCGGATGAAGGACGACGCCATCCTCATCAACTCCAGCCGCGGCGGCCTCGTCGACAGCGCCGCCCTCGTCGAAACCCTGCGCGCCGGCCGCCTCTCCGGCGTCGGCCTCGACGTCTACGAGGAGGAGACCGGCGTCTTCTTCACCGACCAGTCCATCCAGGGCATCACCGACGACACCCTCGCCCGCCTCGTCACCTTCCCCCAAGTCCTCGTCACCAGCCACCAGGCCTACTTCACCCACACCGCCGTCAGCCAGATCATCAACACCACCGCCCGCAACATCGACGACTACGCCAACGGCCGCCGCAACGAGAACACCCTCATCCCGAAGGGGTGACCCGACCGCCCGGAACGCTTCCGGCACTCACCGGCCCTGCGATCCACCAGCACGACCGCATCCCCGTCCTCGGGGAGACGACGGCCGACGATTTCCCCCTGAGACAAACTCATCGCTCAGGACTTCACAGGCTGCCGACCCTGCTCACTCACCCCTGAATGCCGCCCACCCCGTCATCGCAGCGGAGATAAAAGGCTCCAGATATTTCGGACGCCCTCCCGCCACCCACCATCGAGAACCCCTTGACCCCCAGTCAAGGGGTTCAACTAGTGTCGACAGCCGAGGTCTTGATGCCTCGGCTTTTTTGCTTCCCAACTTCACTGAACCTAGGGAGAGTTGGGGCTCACCGCGAGCAGCAAGAGTCGGCAGATTCCGAACCCGTTCGATCCTCAGAGGGGTTCAAGTTCGTACATAGATGTCCGTGAGCGCCCATGGGCGCTCACCAGGTGCGGTCCCAAACTGGTCCCCAAACTGGTCCCCAAATGGTCCCCAGGCCCCCGGAGCCACCTTCGTCACCGCGAGTAACAGCATCTGTCGACCCTTCAGCAGAACCCTCCTGCCGACTGCCGCAGCCCGTCGCGCATTGCCCCTGGCCAGACGAGGTGGTCCGGACGGATCAGGGTCGACTACCCACCGGACACGGATAGTGATCTTCCGGACGGTGTGTCGTCTTGAGCGTGTCCTCGCCAGTTGGTTCTGACATGCCTCGCGCACCGCCCCTCACGCTCTGCCGAACACCCGGCACAGCCTTGAACCCGGGATCACCCGAGATCGCGGAGGAGCAGCTCATGGGTCAGCGTGCGCAGCGTGGTCGGGTCTATCGGCGGTGTGGTTGTTCGGATGGGTCGGGGAAGCCGTTGGGTCCGTGGTGTCCGCGGCTGGCGGGGGACTTGAAGCACGGGACGTGGACGTACGCGGTCGATCTGGTGAAGGAGGAGGGGCGGCGCCGTACCCGCCGTCGTGGTGGCTTCAGCAGTCGTGCGGAGGCAGCCCGGGAGATGGCTGCCGTGTTGGACGGTGAGCTGCGCGGTGTCTACGAGGACCGCCGCACGACCGTGGCGAGTTTCCTGCGGGAGTGGCTGGCTGCGAGAAAGGAGGTCCTCGCGCCGAACACCTACGCCGGCTACGAGGACTGCGTCGAGCGCGACCTCATCCCCGCCTTCGGCCAGTGCCGTCTGCCGGATCTGCGGCCGAAGCAGATCGACGCCTGGGTAGCCGCGCAGCAGAAGGCCGGTCGTGGGCGGGTCACGGTCTACCGGGTCCTCTCGACGCTGCGCAACGCGCTCAACCACGCCGTGCGCACGTGGCGGCTGCGCTAAAACCCGGCCAAGCACAGTGTTCCGCCCAAGCCCCGCGCCGCGGAGCGCACCTGCTGGACGCCTGACGAGGCGGCCGCGTTCCTGCGCCACAACGCCGAGCACTACGCCGACCGGCTGTCCGACCTGTTCGAGGTCATGCTCGGCACCGGCATGCGCCGCGGCGAGATCCTCGCCCTGCACTGGGACGACGTCCACCTCATGGACCGCAAGCTCTACGTCCGCTGGGCCCTTGCCGCCGTCAACAACAACGGGATCCTCTTCCGCGAGCCCAAGACCGAGGCCGGCCGCGCCTGGATCAGCCTCTCCCCCAGAGCCATGACCGCCCTCCACCGCCAGGCCGCACTCCAGATGGCCACCCACCCCGAAGGACGCCTGGAAGGCCTCGTCTTCGCCCACGGGGGCGGATCGCCCCTGCGCCCCCAGTGGGTCCTCGACCAGCTCCGCAAACGCACCGCCGAACTCGACCTGCCCAGGGTCGGCCTGCACGACCTGCGCCACACCCCGGCCAGCATCATGATCGCCGCCGACATCCCCGTCGCTGTCGTCTCCAAGACGATGCGCCACTCCACCCTCGCCATCACCATCAACCTCTACGGCCACCTCCTCAAAGACTCCGCCGACCAAGCCGTCAACGCCCTCTCCACCGCCCTCGACCACGCGGACACCAAAGCGGCCCGCGAGACCAGCCCCGCCGTCGGTCACGACTTCGACCAGGCGGCGTGAGCCAGCCGGGGCCCACCACCGTGCACCTGGCAGCATCGACGTAGGTCGCGGCGGTGGGTCCGAGGCACGAGTTCCACCCGCCACCCGGTGACAGCTCCCGGCCCCGAAGCTAGCTGACCGTACGACGGCACCGAGCCGGTCGGAGTACGCCGGTCAGGATGGTTGGCTGTCTCGAGCGTGGCCTGCGTGCGTACGTGCCGCAGACGATGCGGCTGTCGCTCCCGGCGTTTTCGGCGCCTCACAGCCCCGCTGGATGGCAACGGCCGGCCTTCCGGCCGGAGCCGCAGGGACATGCGGCGTTCTTTGGGACCAAACGACCCGGCCCCTCGGGTTTGGCCTTGGGAGCTGTACGGCCAGTCCTCTGTTCGCTGCCGCGCGCCCGCCAGCGGCGGTTGTAGTGGTCGTGAGCGCCGGGCGAGGCGGTGAGCGCGGCGAATGCCCAGTGCCGGCCGGTCGCGGCCAGGCGGCTGTTCTTGATCCGGCGGTGGCTGACGCGACGGCTCTTGCCGGACTCCCGCGTCACCGGGGCGCTTCCGGCATAGGCCTTCAGATCCCGGGCCGTGGCGAACCGGGTGCGGTCATCACCGATCTCGGCGAGAATCCGGGCGCCGGTGAGCACGGCCAGGTCCGGGAAGCTCGTGATGATCTCCGCGTCGGGATGCTGTCGGAAGAGCTCCTCCGTGGCGACAGCCAGGTCGTCGCAGGACTGGCAGGCCGCTTCGAGTTGGGCGAGAAGTGCAAGGGTCTGGCGTCCCATTGCCGTTTCCACCAGCGCCGGCTGACGAAGCCGGGTCCGGCGGAACACCTCGAGCAGACGGTCGGGTATCGGTGTCGATCCGGCGTTGGCGGCCGGCCCGCACGATGGCGGCCTTGAGCTTGCTGCGGATCAGTTTGGAGGCCTCGGCCTGCGTGGGCGCGACCGCCAGTATCGCGCGGGCTTCACGCGCCAGCAGCCGCTCGCGCTTGTCGGCGAACGCCTCGAGGATCGCCGGGTAGTACTCGCGCAGGTGCGAGCGCAGGCGGTTATGAGCTCGGGTGCGGTCCCAGACCGCGTCCTGCCGGGCCCTGGCGAGGACGGCGATCGCCTTGACGAGGTCGGAGTCGCACGGCAGGGGTCGGTGGAGCTCCGCGTCGGTCCGCAGGATGTTCGCCAGGACGACGGCGTCCTGGTGGTCGGACTTCTTGCGGGAGACGGTATGCCTGTCCCGGTAGCGCGCGACGGCCATCGGGTTGATCGCGAAGACTCGGCGGCCGCAGGCCCGCAGGCAGGCCACCAGAAGCCCGCGGGACGTCTCGATCGCGATCGGGACCGGAGTCTCCGGGCTGTCGCCGTGCTCGGCGAGCAGTCGAAGCAACTCCTGGAAGCCCACCACGTCGTCACTGATCCTGAGCTTGCCGACAAGGCGGGCGTCGGAGTCGACCACTGCCACGTCGTGATGGTCTTCGGCCCAGTCGATTCCGCAGGTCACGTGCATGCGCGCCTCTTTTCGATGCTTCGCTGTCCGCTGGCGTCGAGCCGCGGCAGGACCACTCGGCGACCTAATAGAAGCGCTCACCGGCGCACCACCCCATCAGCCGTCCGTGGCCCCAGCTGTTCTCAGGGTCCTCGGTCTCGTGAAGAGCTCCACAGCTCCGGCTGATCAGGAGGCGGCCCTGAAAACGGCTCGAACCACGGCACACTACGGCGGCTCACTCCCAAGCGGCAGGGGCCGCGCACGCGTCGCTCTTGTCGAAGCGCTCGAAGCGCGGCATACAGCCAGACATCTCGCTCGGCCCCTGCAGGGCTGATCCAACTCCCAGCCCTCAATGCCTATTAGGCCTACAGCAATCGACGCACGCGGGCCAACCTGCGCAGACGCGGGATCACCGCAGTGATCCCGGAGAAGGCGGACCAGGCGGCCAACCGAAAACGAAAGGGCTCCACCGACGGCCGACCAGTCACCTTCGACCCCGACCACTACAAACAGCGCAACCACGTCGAACGGTGCCTCCAGAAGATCAAGACATGGCGCGGCCTGGCCACCAGATACGACAAGAGCCTGGAAAGCTACGAGGCCGACCTGCACCTTCGCGGATCGATCACGTGGCTGAAGTCCCTGACCGCAACCACATGATCCGAACCCCGAACAACTCCTAGCACCCTGGTCTGCAGCCGTGCCGGCGTACCACCTCGGCGCGACGCCTGTCGAGTTTCGTGTCCGCTCTTCACGGCTCGCCTCGGGCTTGGATGTCCAAACGGCGCCCGCCATTCCGCATCAGCTGGACCATGCCTTCTCCGGGCCCACGGCAAGTCATACATCTATCAAATTCAGCCAAACACCGTCTCCCGCACCACACTGCGGCCCGCATCCAGGATGATCCTTCTGGAAATTGTTCGTGGCACCACATTCCGCATGCGGAAGGACTTCCTCCAGGATGAAACAAAGCCTTCGCAGGTCCATACTTGGATTCCTTTTATTGGCCTTGATTTCGCTTGCTTTGGCGCCGCCTGCATGGGCTGCGCCGGGGAATGACCCGAGCGGTGGTGCGGCGCCCAAGGCGGCCGCCCAGCCGGCTCCCTGGTCAATGGACCAGAAGAAACGCCAAGTCCAGGACTTCGGGACAGAGGGGCCGACCGGCCCACCGACTGCGCCCGCAGTACAGCGGATCGCAGGCCCGGACACCGAGGGCTTCAGCACTCTCACCGAAGCCGAGGTGCAGTCCCTGCCGCCGGCCAAGACCCGGCCCGCGACCGCGACCGGCGACCGCGCCGCGGAGGTTACGGCGGCGGACTGGCCTGACGGCCACCCGTACATTGCCAACGTCCGGAATTTCGTCGATACCATCCAGAGCGGCAACACCGGCCTCTCCTGGTGTGCGACCTGGGAATTCAACCCGGATACACCGGCCGCTCTGAGGGCGAACAGCCGTGGGAACGTCGTGGTCACGTTTCACCGGGCGTCCGACAACGCGCAGTTGTGGGCCAATCAATGGCTGGTCTACGAGTCCACCGGCTGGTGCTCTTTCAGTTCCCCGATCGAGCGGGGTGTGAACTACTACGTTACCGTCAGGTACGGTTACGCGGACGGAAGCTCGGATGTGCTGACGTCGGTTCCGGCAGCGCCCGTGCCGGTCGTCGGCGTGCCGGACAACGTGTCGCTGGCCTGCCCCGGTTCGCCGTCCAGCACCGGGATCGTGCTGAGCCTGGTGAAGTACTGCGGTGACCCGGTCAACACATCGACGGGGGCCTTCGGCGAGGCAGTCACCGATGCCGAACTCCCGGGCCCCGGGGTTCCTTTCCGGCTGACACGCAGCTACTCCTCCTCGTCCAGGTCCTCAGGTGTGCTCGGCAAGGGCTGGGCGTTCCCGTACTCGGCCTCTCTGGACGTGGGCCAGCTGGTGGCCACGTTCCGGGCCGAGGACGGCTCACAGATCGACTACGCGGTCCAAAACGACGGCTCGTTCAAGACCACCCGGCCCTACGCGCACTCCAGACTGCAGAAGCTCCCCTTCGGGTACATCCTGACCACGCCGGACCAGCACCAGCTGATGTTCGACGCGGCCGGCAAGCTGACCGCGACGGTCGACGCCTCCGGTGTCGGCCTCTCGATGTCCTACACGGGCAGCCAGCTCACCGGCATCACCGACCGCGCCGGACGGGCCGTCACCTTCGGCTACACCGGCGGACGGCTGACCAGCGTGACGCTGCCCGGCCAGCGCACGGTCACCTACCAGTACACGGGCGACCTTCTGACCTCTGTCCGCGACCTGCGCGGCCAGAGCACCGCGTACGGCTACGACGCCGGCGGTCGGCTCAGTAGCGTCACCGACCCGCTCGGCCACGTCGTGACCGCCAACACCTACGACGCCTCAGGCCGGACGGCAAGCCAGGTCGACGCGCTGGGCGGGAAGACCACCTTCAGCTACGACAGCGCCAGCTCCACGACCTATGTGACCCACCCGGACGGCGGCATCTGGACGCACGCCTACTCCGGCGGCGTCATCAGCTGGCAGTCGGACCCGTACGGAAAGACCACCCGCTACACCTACGACAGCGCGTTCAACCGCACGGCGTTCACCGATCCGAACGGCAACACCTCCACGTTCACATTCGACACCAACGGCAACATGCTCACCAGCACTGCCCCGGCACCGGTGTCCGCCGCCCAGGTGTGGACCTACGACGGCAACAACAACGTCACTTCGCAGAAGGACGCCCTCGGCCGCACCACCACCTACACCTACAACCCGCTGAACCAGCTGACCGACAGCACCGACCCGGCCGGAGGGAAGACCAGCTACACCTACACCCCTGACGGCGCCCTGGCCACCCTGACCACCCCGCGCGGGGCCACCACCGCCTACGGGTACGACAACGCGGGCAACCGCACCTCGGTCACCACCCCGCTGGGCGAGAAGACCACGTTCACCTACGACGCGGCCGCCCGGCTCACCGGCAAGACCGATCCCCGCGGGAACATACCGGGGGCCAACGCCGCCTCCTACACAACGACCTACACCTACGACAGCGGCGGCCTGCTGACCTCCGCCACGGAACCGCTCAACACCACCACCACCTATGGGTACGACAACGCGGGCAACCTGGCCAGCGTCAAGAACCCGCTGGGCGACACCATCACCTACGGGTACGACAACGCAGGCCACCGCACCACGGTCAAGAACCCCGCGGGCAACACCACGACCAGCGCCTACGACCCTGCCGGGAACCTGACCGCCACCACGGACGCCGCCGGCAACAAGACCACCTACACCTACGACAAGAACAACCGGCTCGCCAGCACGGTGAGCCCGCGCGGCAACGCCCCCGGCGCCAAGGCCTCCACCTACACGTGGACCTACGGCTACGACGCCAACGGAAACCGGATCAGCGCAACCGACCCGACCGGGGCCACCACCGCAACCGCCTACGACGTGATCAACCGGCCGGTCACCGCCACGGACCCGCTCGGCAACAGCACCTCGACCGCCTACGACGGCGCCAGCCAGGCCACGACCGTCACGGACCCGACCGGCGCGAAGACCACCGCGGGCTACGACGCGGCCGGTCGGCCGACGAGCGTGACGGACCCCCTCGGCAAGACCTCCACCACCAGCTACGACGCCGACGGGAACGCGGTCACCCGCACCAGCCCCGAGGGCAACAAGACCACGTGGACCTACGACAAGGACCAACGGGCCACCAGCGTCACGGAGCCGCGCGGCAACGTCGCCGGAACCAACCACGCCACATACACCACCACCTATGGCTACGACGCCGCCGGGAACCCGACCACGGTCAAGGACCCGCTCGGCAACACGACCAGCACCGCCTACGACACCCTCGACCGGCCCACCCAGGTGACCGACCCGCTCGGCCGAACCACCACCGTCTCCTACGACGCCATCGGCCGCCCCACCAAGGTCACCGACCCCTCGGGTGCCGACACCACGAACGTCTGGAACGCGGTCGGCGACCGCACCAGCCGCACCGACGCCAACGGCCACATCACCACCTACACCTACGACGCACTCCACCGGATCACCGGGTCCACCGACCCCCTCAACCGCCGGGTCGGCTACAGCTACGACCCCGACGGCCACCCGGTGAAAGTCACCAACGGCCGCGGCGCCACCGCCACCACGACCTACGACCCGCGAGGGCTCTCCACCGCCACCGCCTACTCCGACGGCACCCCCGCGATCTCCCGGACCTACGACAAGGCCGGCCGCCCGACCGCCGTCGCCGATGCCACCGGAACCCGCACCTTCGGGTACGACCAGGCCGGCCGGCTCACCGCGGTGTCCAACCCGGACGGCACCCCCGGATTCGCCTATGCCTACGACCCCGCCGGACACCTGACCAACCGCCGCTACCCGGACGGGCGTTCCTTCACCTACGCCTTCGACGGCGACGGCCGCCAGAGCCGGCAGAGCGTCGACGGCGCCGACACGACCTACTCCTACGACCCTGCCGGACGGCTGTCCCGCACAGTCCTTCCCGGCGGCAACGGCTACACCGAGGCCCGCGCCTACGACCCTGCCGGACGGCTCAGCAGCATCGCAAGCACCAAGGGGGCCACCACACTCGCCTCCTGGGCACTCACCCGAGACGCAGCCGGCCAGCCGACCAGCGTCGACGTGAACCGGCTCGGCACACAGCCCACCCGGCAGACCTTCACCTACGACCAGAGCGGCCGTCTCCTCTCGGCGACCGCAGACAGCTCAACCACCTCCTACGCCTACGACCCGGTAGGAAACCGCAAGAGCTCGACCCAGAACGGCCAGACCACCTCCTACGCCTACGACCCTGCCGACCAGCTCACGCTGACCACCGCCGGCCTGGCCCGCCAGAGGTCCTCCTACGACGCGGACGGCAACTACACCGGCAACGGCTTCAGCACCAACTCCATCACCTACGACTTCACCAACCACCCGATCAGCGCCACCCAGGGCAGCATCACCTACGGCTTCACCAACGACGCCCAGGGCAACCGCGTCACCACCAGCTCGGCCGGAGCCCCGGTACGCACGGCGCTCTGGGACATCAACAACCGCCTCCCCCAACTGGCCTCCGAGACCGACGGCACCGGCGCAGTACTCGGCGACTACGCCTACAACCCGCTCGGACTGCCGCAGTCCCAGCACACCGCCGGCGCCACCTACTACATCCACCACGACTGGCTCGGGTCCGTCACCGACCTGACCGACGCCACCGGCACCCAGCAGAACCGCACCTCCTACGACGCCTACGGCAAGCAGACCACCACGACCGTGGTGGCCAACGCCCCGACAAGCCCGTTCGGCTTCACCGGCCAGTACAACGACCCCACCCTCACCGGCAAGCAGTACCTGCGAGCCCGCAACTACGACCCGGCGGCCGGCCGCTTCCTCGGCCGCGACCCACTGGCCACACCCGCATCGTCCCCGTACACGTCCGCCTACACCTACGCGGCCGGCGCACCCACCGTCTACACCGACCCGACCGGCCTGTCCCCCGAGGACGAGGACCCCGAGAAGATGGGCAACCTCGAGGCCATCCGCAGCGGCCTCGTCAAGGGATTCAAGGCCCCCTTCGAATTCATCGGCGACGCCTTCAACGCCGTCACAGGCCGCAACGGCGGCGTCGGCGCTTTCGCCGATAAGTACGTCCCCATACGCCCCGCCTACGCCATGTACGTCGCCGCAGCCAAACTCCGCGAGTTCGGCTGCACCAACGTCGCCGACAAAGTCGAGAAACATGCAGACGAACTGGCTCAGCAGGTCGCTATAGCCGGTCTAGGCGGACTGCACAGCTGGGGCACAAAGACATTCGGAGAGAAGGCCGACGTTGCCGGCGGTGGGGCAGCCCTTCGCCGCTGGTGGGCCGCCGACATACGAACTACATTAAATAAAGATACGTACCTGGTTCCCTCAACGCCGGGCCTCAAGGAACGAATTAACCCGGGCTGCGGAATCTACAACTGCGGACCTGTTTCTTTGGCCACTGACCGGCTACTGGCAGGGAAGAACCCGTCCCCGGCACCCGCTGCAGACGATCCACTTCTTCCTGGCCAGCTTCAGGCCCTCGCCGACTCCAGTCAACCATTCGTCCAGAAGGGTGGTCTGTCCGGAATCGTGAGCGACATGCAAAGTTGGGGAAACGGCTCTCGTGCGATTGTCATGGGCCAGCCCTCGGCAGCGGAACAAGCAAGGGGTGCTATGGGCCATTTCTTCAACGTGATCAACGATAACGGCGCAGTCGTGTTTCTTGATGCACAGACGGGCCGGGCAGTCCCTGAGGGTTGGCGCTACTACTACATCATGAGGACCAACTAGTTCCGACAGCTTCTGGCCTGTTGCCGATATTTCCATCTGGGCGGCAGGCCGGAAGCTTTGCCCTGGAACTTCAACAGGGGCTTCGCGCGCACACAATCTAGCCTCACTGTTGCCTTGCATAGTAGAATCGGCACTGCCCAAAGAGGACACCTGGCGCACTCATCATCCGTTGCGAAAAATCGGAGCCGGCAGTGAATGTAGGCGAGGAGCGAGCCGTCAAGTTTATTGAAGATCTGCTGGCCGAGCGGCAGGGGAAAGGATTTTCGCCAAAACTCGTTATCATTGGCGTTAACGAGACTCCCGTCGGATGGGTGGTGGCCTGGCAGTCCGCGGAATATAAAAGCAACCCATCCCCTGGTGGCATGCTCATCGGCGGCGGACCATATCTCGTGGACGGCGAAGATGGAAGCATCTACGAGATCCCAGGGGAAACCTTCCGGACTGCAGACTGGCAGACGATGTATCGTCAGCAATTCAAAGGGGAGCAGCCCCCAGACCCTGTGCTGGACGCCATTCGAGCCAGCCTTCAATCGGACGGCCAACTCGCAGCAATTCGTCTGATACGAAAAATTTCACCCTCTTTCAGTATCACCGAGGCGAAATCGTATGTTGCCGCCGCTCAAGATATGGGAGGTCCGCCGGAGGACCTGGTGGACCGAACCCGCACGGCTGACCCTTGCCCGCCACTTCCGATTCGCAGAATTAAAGGTCCGAAAATTTGACACTAATACACTTGGAGGAATTACCCAGCTCGCCGATTCCAACCGGTTGACAGATTTCACAGAATCAGACCCCCGGCTCGCCCGGGCACCCCGAAAGGAAACGCGTAGCATGCCGCTAGAAATCCGCCTCGGATCACGCCTGGCAGCTTTCATGTTAGTCATCATTGCTGGCCAGCTGGCCGGCATGCCCGCCAACGCCAGCTCCGCCACGCACGCGACAAATGCGGCAGCGGCGAGGACCGATGAGCTGAAAACCCCGGCGCGGGCACCGGTCCGAAAGTTCGATGGATTCAATTTTGCGCAGAGCACTGAAGGATACGACACCACAGTACCGCTCGGTGAATCCTTGGGGATTTCCGAATTTGGCGTTCTGAAAACTATCGACCCATCGACGTCAGAGCCGCTAACGTGCTTTCTATGGGCCATGTTCGGGACGAATGCCAATTTTACTTCCGGGCGTTTTGACTTTCAACTCGAAGGTTCCTCTCCAACGGAAACGATTTCTTCCAGCGGTTGGTTCTTCACCTTTGATGCCACTGACAGCTACATCGCAGGCAGCAATGGCCGTTACGGCGTCTGCGCCACCACGGCAACACTTCCCCGGTTCGCGGGGCCGCTCTCTGCCGTTTGGACACCGGTTGCCCTCAACGCGTCGGATGGCCACGGTGGCTCGCTGAACCTCACCACCACGGCGCTGCAGTCCCTCACGGCGACTGCGCCTGACGGGACGAAGGTTCCGGCCACGTTCACGCTCGGCACGGAGGTCGACAAGACGCCGCCGACCCTTGGGGCCGTCTCACTCTCCTCTCGTGGTGTCGACTCCGCTGCTTTCCGTGTCGGTGCGGTCGACACCCAGTCGGGGGTGTCCGGCGGGCAGGCCTTGTTCCAGAGCAGCGGGGGCCAGCAGGCCACGGGGGCCATTGCCAACGGTTCGGCCACCGTCACCTTCCCGTCGGCGGCGCGGTCGGACGCCTGGTACATGGCAGGCGTGACGATCGTGGACCGTGTCGGGAACCAGCGAAGCTACACGGGGCCGCCTCTGGGGAACGGCCGCTCCGGACCACTGCCGGGGACCCCGACCCTCGCACCGCTGGGCAAGTTCGCAGCTGTCACACCGACGCGTCTACTCGACACCCGTGACGGCACCGGCGGCACCACCAAACCCGTCGGACAAGCCAGCAGCATCACCCTCCAGATCGCAGGCACCGCCGGCGTCCCCGCCACAGGCGTCACCGCCGTCGTCCTCAACGTCACCGCCACCAACCCCACCTCGGACAGCTACGTCTCCGTCTACCCCAACGGCCAAGCCCGCACCAGCGCCTCCAACCTCAACTTCACCCCGGGCCAGACCATCCCCAACCTCGTCGTCGTCCCCGTCACCAACGGCAAGATCGACTTCTACAACAACTCCGGCACCGTCGACCTCATCGCCGACATCACCGGCTACTACACCACCGGCAACGGCGCCTCCTACAGCCCCACCACACCGACGCGTCTACTCGACACCCGTGACGGCACCGGCGGCACCACCAAACCCGTCGGACAAGCCAGCAGCATTACCCTCCAGATCGCAGGCACCGCCGGCATCCCCGCCACAGGCGTCACCGCCGTCGTCCTCAACGTCACCGCCACCAACCCCACCTCGGACAGCTACGTCTCCGTCTACCCCAACGGCCAAACCCGCACCAGCGCCTCCAACCTCAACTTCACCCCGGGCCAGACCATCCCCAACCTCGTCGTCGTCCCCGTCACCAACGGCAAGATCGACTTCTACAACAACTCCGGCACCGTCGACCTCATCGCCGACATCACCGGCTACTACACCACCGGCAACGGCGCCTCCTACAGCCCCACCACACCGACGCGTCTACTCGACACCCGTGACGGCACCGGCGGCACCACCAAACCCGTCGGACAAGCCAGCAGCATCACCCTCCAGATCGCAGGCACCGCCGGCATCCCCGCCACAGGCGTCACCGCCGTCGTCCTCAACGTCACCGCCACCAACCCCACCTCGGACAGCTACGTCTCCGTCTACCCCAACGGCCAAACCCGCACCAGCGCCTCCAACCTCAACTTCACCCCGGGCCAGACCATCCCCAACCTCGTCGTCGTCCCCGTCACCAACGGCAAGATCGACTTCTACAACAACTCCGGCACCGTCGACCTCATCGCCGACATCACCGGCTACTACACGGCCTGATGTTCCAACAATCTCCTTTCGTCCTGTAGCGACGCGCCGTCCGGCTGAAGATCCGGACGGCGCGTCGGTCTTGCACAGCCAGGCCCAGCCCCAGCCTCATCAATGGCCCCGTCAGCTGGCGCTGGATGGGTTGTCAAGGGACGGTAGGAGTTGGCTCTGGCGCGAGTTCCGTGAACGATCTTGAACCTGGTGTAATCCCAGGGTGAGCGGCGCCGGAACCGGGGGTGGCTCGGCGTGGGGCGGAGATGGGCGGACTGATGGCGGCGGCAGAGCACCGGGATGCTGTGATGAGGCGGATGCGGGCGGACTGGGAGCTGATGCCCCTGGATGGCGTCGGGCCGTTGCGGTTCGGCATGCCGGTCACCGAGGTCACCGCCGCGCTGTCGGGCATGAGTGAGCTGCGCCGGTTCCAGGCTGGCCCGTCGGGGCCGAACACCCTGGGCGTTGCGTTCGGCACGGAGTCCGCGAAGCCTGCCGTGTACGGCTACTTCATCAGCGGGCGGTTGTTCTGCGTCGCGGTCGACGCGGCCTACGGACCCCAGGTCACGCTCTGAGGAAGGGAGTTGACGGCCTGCGTGCCGGCAGATTTGGAGCGGTTCCTTCTGCGCGCTTCCGAGTGTGAGGTGCTCGGTGTGTCCTATGGTCCGCGGGGCAACCCCGGGGCCGCCGGCATCGGCTTGGTCCTGCGGGTGCAGCAGGTTGCGGGTAACGCGGTGACCCGGCCGGTGATGGTGGGCCGGGGCTGGGAGGACCGGTGTCCCGACGACTGGGAAGGACCGATACCGGAGTGCGAGTGGATCGGCCGGCAGTGGTTTTACCCGGGTCACGCGGAGTACTGGCCTCCGCCTGGCCACGCACCGGCTTGGGGCGACTGGCAGCCTCCTTTCTAGGCTGAGTGTCAACGGCCGCGGTGCCAACAAGCACCGACTGTTCCGGCGCGAGTTCCGTGAAACCCGCACGTGGGCGGCGGCGGTTGGCGATCATGGCGGGTGTCTGTCACTGATCTTCTGGCCGTACTGTTCCCTCAGTTCGCGCTGCTGCACGTGGAGTTGGTCAGGCCGGTTGGCCGGTCGGTCCGTGTTCATGCCCTGGGCCGGGCGTCAGGGGCGACGTGCGCAGGTTGTGGAGCGTGGTCGGAGCGCGCGCACAGTGGTTATGAGCGGCTGGTCGGATCGCCACCGCCCGGAAGTACGGACCCGCAGCGTGGGGGCGGCCCCGCCGTAGCGGGGCCGCCCCGGGGCCCGTCAACCCTTGACCGCTCCTGAGGTGAGCCCCTGCACGATGTACCGGCTCGCGAACGCGAACAGCACCATGGTCGGCGCGATCGTCAGCACGGCGGCGGCGGACATCGAACCCCAGTCGATGTTGAAGCTGGAGATGAAGTCGTTCAGCGCGGTGGGGACGGTCTTCCCGGCATCGCTGTTCATCAGGGTGACGGACAGGAACAGCTCGTTCCAGCAGTTCACGAAGTTGAAGATGAACGCGGCGACGATCCCCGGCCGCATCACCGGGAGCAGGACCCGGAACAGCGCCCCGAACCGCGAGCAGCCGTCGATCATGGCCGCCTCCTCCAGGGAGTCCGGGACGGCCTCGAAGAAGCCGCGGAGCATCACGGTGCAGAAGGGGATGCAGATCGCCGTGTAGATCAGGGTGAGCCCGAGGCGGTTGTCGACCAGGCCGAGGCGGGTCATCAGCAGGTAGAGCGGGCCGAGGGCGATGAAGGACGGGATCATCTGCGTGACCAGGGCTGCCATCATCACCGCGCCCTTGCCGCGGAACTCGAAGCGGGCCAGCACGTAGGCCGAGAGCATCGCGATACCGGTGGCCGTCGCGCCGGCGGCGGCGGCGCAGATCAGGCTGTTGATCAGGTACGTGCCGAACTGGGCGTGGGCGAACAGGCCGGTGTAGTTCTCGACGGAGATGTGGTCCGGCCAGTAGGAGATCGGGAAGCTGAAGATCACCCCGGGGCTCTTCAGAGAGGTCACGACGATCCAGTAGAGCGGGAACAGCGTGATCACCAGCCACGTCCCCAGGAAGGCGAAGCGGGCGACGCGACCGGCGGCGGAGGGCTTGTTGATCATGAGGTGGATCCCTTTCGCCCGCGCGTGGCCGCGAGGTAGAAGAGCGAGAAGACGAAGAGCGTCGCCATCACGATGAGGCCGAGCGCGGAGGCCTTGCCGTAGTTGCCCTGCTGGGCGATGGAGATCATCCACGTGGTCACGATGTGGGTCTGGTCCGCAGGCCCGCCGCCGGTCATGCCGAAGATCAGGTCCGGGAAGTTGAAGATCCAGATGACGCGGAGCAGCACGGTGAGACTGAGCGTCCCCCGGATCGAGGGGATGGTGACGTTGAACAGGGTGGTGACCTACAGCAGCGCCCCCCTCGACCTCGCCAGGGCTCGTCCCGGGGAACTCGACGCCGCACTCCCCGCTCAGCCTGCTGCTCATCCCCAACCGGTGCGGTCCGGCGGCGGCAACAGCGCAAGCAGCGACCACCGGCAGGAAGCCTGCCGCACCCGGGCGGACGTGGGGCAGGTCTGCTCGCCCCAGTTCCCCACTGCGGTGCGGGACGATGGCACCCTCGGCTCGTTGCTCCGCATACCCCGGCATCGGGACCGTCCGCCTCAGCCGCGAAGGCGCCTCCCCCGTCCAGGTCGCCGCCGCCGACGGCCTCCTCCCCGACCCCGCAGTCCTACGAGAACAACTCGACCGGCACCAGCCTTACTCGCGTTGTGCGAATCTGTTTGCTTGCGTCCTGTCATGATGCTTCCCGTGCCGTCGAATCCGGGCGGATTGCCGTTCGCCCATCGGTCGCGCGCCCCGCCGACGTAGCGGGTCCACCCACCATGAACTGCTGAAACGGCAGCCGTGAGTGCCTGGATATTGACGTCCCGCCACTGCCACCCCGCACGGGCGGGCGCCGAATGACCCGCCGCCAGGCCACGCGCCGCGGTGCGCCCTTGACACAATCGAACAGGACTCCGACACTCTCCCACACAAGTTGTTTGCGTCAACATCCCAGACGGGAGACGGCAGGCGGCCAGCCTGCGCCCCGTCGTCGGACACCCCACGCACACGGCACGTCCTCCGGCCTACGGGGGCGTGCCGTGCCGCTGTCCGCCCCCTTCCCCCGCCCCTCACGGAGGACCGATGCCCCCGCACCACCGACCGGCCGCCAGACGGCGCTCCCGCCACAGGCTCGGCGCGGCCCTCGTCGCCGCGGCGACCCTCACCCTGGGCGGCCTGGCCGCCCCGCCGGCCGGAGCCACCACGGCCGAGGCGGCCGCGCACGTCACCGTCCGGCTGGACCCCAGCTACCAGCAGCAGCCGTTCCAGGGCTGGGGGACCTCGCTCGCCTGGTTCGCCAACGTCACCGGCGGCTGGCCCGACAGCAAGCGCAACCAGCTCGCCGACGCCCTGTACGGCGCCGACGGCCTAGGCTTCACCGTCGCCCGATACAACATCGGCGGCGGGGACAGCCCCGAGACGAAGCCGTACATGCGGCCCGGCGCCGCCGTGCCGGGCTACTGGAACCGGCCGGCCCGGTTCGGGCCGCCGGCGAGCGGCACGGCCGGCTGGACCGAGCCCGCGAACTGGTGGAACCCGGACGACCCGGACCACTGGAACCCGCAGGCCGACGCCAACCAGCGCTGGTGGCTGACGGCGGCGAAGGCGCGCGGCGCCGACACCTTCGAGGCCTTCTCCAACTCCGCGCCCTACTTCATGACCGACAGCGGGCTGGTCTCCGGATCGGCGACCAGCCCCTGGCAGGACAACCTCCGCTCCGACCAGTACGACCGCTTCGCCACCTACCTGGCGGGCTCACTGAAGCTGGCGCAGGCCGGAACCGGAGTGACCTTCGGGTCCGTCGAGCCGGTGAACGAGCCCACCTCCACGGGCTGGAGCGCCGGCAACGGCCAGGAGGGTTCAAGCTGGTCGCCCGCCTCCCAGGCGCACATCGTGGACAGCCTGCACACCGCGCTCGCGAAGGCGGGCCTGGGCACGCCGATCGCCGCGATGGACGAGGGCACTCCGGGCGGGATGAGCCAGGACTGGGCCGCCTACCCGGCGACCACGCGGGCGGCCGTGGCCCGGCTGAACACCCACACCTACAACGACTCCGGCCGGGGTGCCGCCCGGGACGCCGCGAAGGGCTCCGACAAGCCGCTGTGGATGTCGGAGGTCGACACCGGCGGCTACGTGCCGCAGAGTTTCACCGACATGACGCCGGCCCTGGCGTTCGCGCACCGGATCACCGATGACGTCCGGGAGCTGGAGCCGCGGGCCTGGGTGATGTGGCAGGCCATCGAGGACTACACCAACATGACACCGGCTCACGAGAACTCCAACTGGGGTCTGATCCAGGTCGCCATGGACTCCACCGATCCTGCGAACGAGCCGATCCGCAGGAACAAGAAGTACTGGGCGATGGCCAACTACAGCCGGTTCATCCAGCCCGGCGCCCGGGCCATCGGCACCGACTCCACCGACACGCTCGCCGCGCTGCGGCCAGGCGGCGCCGGGGCGGTGGCGGTGTACACCAACTCCACCGGCGCGGCCCGGACCGTCACCCTCGACCTCGCCGGATTCCGGAACGTCGACCCGTCAGTCCCGGCGCAGCAGTACACCACCGACGCGACCAGGAACGTCGAGCGCGGGGCGGACCTCACCGCGACGGCCGCCAAGACCCTCACCGCGACCGTCGGCCCCGGTTCGGTGACCACGTTCGTCCTCCCCGGGGTGACCGGTGTCGACCCCGCGGCTGCCACCACCCCGGCCGGTGCGGTGCGGCAGCTGGTCAACGACAACAGCGGGCTGGCCCTGGCGGCCGACGCCGCGACGATGACCAAGCCGGTCCAGCGCACCCCGAACCCGGCCGACGCCGCCCAGCAGTGGAGCTTCACCGCGGTCGACGGCGGCTGGGACAGCACTGCCGTCTACCGCGTCACCAACGCCGGGAACGGCAAGGCGCTCACCACCGCCTCCGGCGCCCTCGGCCTCGCCCCGCCGGACGGCTCCACCGAGCAGCAGTGGGCGGTGTCCACCGCCGGTGACGGTCACGCCACGCTGGTCAACAAGGCCGCCGGACTGCTGCTGGACGTGTCGGGCGCGGCGACGAACGACGGGGCTCCGGTGGGCGTGTGGACCCCGACGAACGGAACCAACCAGTCCTGGGCCGTGCGCGGCGCGGCCCCGGACACCTGGGCCTCGTTGAGGGTGCGCCGGAGCGGCATGTGCGCGGACGTCCTGAGCGGCTCATGGGCCCCCGCCGCGCCGGTGGGGCAGTACCCGTGCGGCGGCGGTGCCAACCAGCAGTGGTCTCTGCGGCCGAGCAGCCCCGGCCACGTCACCGTGGTGGTACGACACAGCGGCCAGTGCCTGGACGTGGCGGGCGCCTCGACCGCCGACGACGCGCCGATCGTGCAGTACCCGTGCGGCGGCGGTACCAACCAGGAGTGGTCGGTGCGCGGCACGGGCTCCGGGTACGTGACCCTGGTGGCCCGGCACAGCGGCGAGTGCCTGGCCGTGATGGGCGGGTCGACGACGGCGCAGGCGCGCTTGGTGCAGTCCCCGTGCGACGCGAGCACCGGCCAGCAGTTCCTGGTGGGCTAGAGGGCCCCTGACCCAGGGGAGAGCGGGTGCCGTCCGGTTCGGGCGGCACCCGCTTCATCGTCCGGTGGATCCTTCGGTTGCCCGTGCCGTGCTGGCGCGGACGACCAGGTCCGGGGTGACCGTGACGGTCCGTTCGACGGTCGGCGCGTCGGACGTCCGATCGATCTGGGCGAGGAGCTGGGCGACGCACTGCCGTCCGACCTCCTCGAAGTCCTGGCGGATCGTGGTGAGCGGCGGGAGGTAGTAGGCCGCTTCGGGCAGGTCGTCGAAGCCGACGACGCTGACGTCCTGCGGCACCCGGCGGCCCGCCTCGTGGAGGGCCCGGACGAGCCCCAGGGCCAGCTGGTCGTTGGCGGCGAAGACGGCCGTGACGTCCGGGCGGACGGCCAGCTCCCGGCCGATCCCGTACCCGGAGGCGGCTGTCCAGTCGCCGTAGCGCAGCGGCGGGACGGGCGCTCCGGCCGCCTTCAGCGTGGCGTGCCAGGCGGCGGCACGGCGGCGTGCGGCGTAGGAGTCCTGCGGTCCGCCGACGTGCCAGACGGTGCGGTGGCCGAGGTCGAGCAGGTGGCGGGTTGCCGCGGTCGCCCCGGCCGCCTGGTCGGTGTCCACCGACGGGAACCGGCGTTCGGGGTCGCCGTCGGCGACGACGACCGGTACGCCGGAGTGGAGGTCGAGGCCCGGGCGGTCGAGGATCTGGGCCTCGATCACGATCAGACCGTCCACGGCCTGCTCGGTGAGCTGACGGACGGCCTGCTGCACGGCTTCCTCGGTCCGGTCCTCGACGCAGACCACGTTCAGCGAGTAGCCGGCGCGCTGGGCGGCGCGGGAGATCGCGGCGAGGGTACGGGCGTTGCCGTGCGCGGCCACATCGAAGGTGATCACCCCCAGGACGTGGAACCGCCCGAGGGTGAGCGCGCGGGCCGCGCTGTTGCGCTGGTAGCCGAGGACCCGCATCGCCGACAGCACCCGCTCCCGGGTTTCCGGCTCCACGTTGCTGCGGTTGTTGGCGACCCGGGACACGGTCTGCGAGGACACCCCGGCGAGGGCCGCGACGTCCGCCTGCGAGGGCGGCCGCGACCTGCCCCGGGCGGCGCCCGGCGTCTCACTCTGGTCCATACCGGTCCTTTCGCAATGTCAGCGTGAACATCGTAGCGCCGGACCATGATCGGCGGGAGTCCGCAGCTTCGGACATGCGAAAGGGCCGCCGCCCCGCCTGCGTGCGAGCAGGGGGGCGGCGGCTGGGCGAGCGGACCGACCCTCGACAGTCCGGCGCCCGCCCGTCCCCCGGTCGATCCCGGGCCACCACTCCTGCGGAGTGGCCCGTTGAGCGGATCGATCGGGTGATCGGACGTGCTGATCACCGGCCGGACGAGCCGGCGGCGAGCTGGGACAGGGTGGCGCCCGCACCGGACGCGCAGGGGGCGTCCGGTGCGGGCGGCCGAAATCCGGTTCCGGCACAGGGATTCGGGACCGGTGGGCCGAGAGGCGGCCGGGCCGGGAACCGACCCCGACAACCTCCGGATGACACAAGAATAAACATATTTGAACGCAATGCAACAAGAAGATGCTCCGGACGCACCCCCGAACCGCCCTGCCAGCGGACCGATACCGGAAAGCAACCTCCCCCGCCGAGCCGGCGCAACCCCGGGCACCTTCAGTCGACACCCCCTGCCCCACCCCATCTGGCCAGGCATTTTCCCTCCGGACCGAACCCGGACAACGCGCCGTTGCACCCGGATGTCCGGTTACGAAGGCGCATCACAACAGCACAACGGCTTGACGCGTTCAGTGCGCGCGGCAACACTCAACGCCGACGCCATGTTGGCGTAAACATCCGCCGAAGGGCACGAACGCGTGAGCACGTCGCACACCTCCACCCCACCCAGTCAGAGCCGGTCACGACCCCGGCCACGTCCGGCAGCACGGGCCAACCGGTCCCGCCACGGGGCAGTCGGCTTCGCCTTCTTCGCACCGTTCCTGGTGGTGTTCGTGATCGGCATCGCCGCACCGCTCGGCTACGCCGTGTACCTGAGCTTCTTCCAGGACCGGATGATCGGCGGAAACGTCTTCGTGGGGTTCGACAACTACCGGCGTGCGCTGGGTGACGAACTCTTCCGCGCCGGCCTGTGGCGGGTGCTGCTCTTCCTGCTGGTCCAGGTGCCGGTGATGCTCGGCCTCGCCCTCGTCGCCGCCCTGGCCATCGACAGCGGACGCCTGCGCACGCCCGGCCTGTTCCGGATCGGCATCTTCGTCCCGTACGCCGTCCCCGCCGTGGTGGCCTCACTGATGTGGGGCTACCTGTACGGCGACCGCTTCGGGCTGGCCGGACAGATCGGCGACCTGCTGCACGTCGACATGCCCGACTTCCTCGGCTCCTCCTGGATGCTCGCCTCCATCGGCAACGTGGTGACCTGGGAGTACGTCGGCTACAACATGCTGATCCTCTACGCCGCCCTGCGAACCGTGCCGCACGAGCTCTACGAGGCGGCCGAGATGGACGGTGCCGGCGAGTTCCGCAAGGCCTGGAGCATCAAGCTCCCGGCGGTGCGCTCCGCGCTGGTGCTGGCGACGGTGTTCTCGATCATCGGCACGTTCCAGCTCTTCAACGAGCCCAACGTGATGCAGTCGCTCGCACCGGGCGTGATCTCCACCAGTTACACCCCCAACATGTACGCCTACAACCTGGCCTTCAACGGCCAGCAGTTCAACTACTCGGCAGCCGTCGCCGTGGTCCTCGGGGGCGTGACCGCCATCGTCGCGTACGCCGTCCAGATCCGGTCGACGCGGAAGGAGCACGGCAAGTGAGCGCCAACACCCCCGCCCGCCGACGCCCGCGGCGCGCCAGCAACGCGCTCACCATCGCCATGGGGCTGATGCTCCTGTACGCGCTGCTCCCGCTGGCCTGGCTGTTCATGTCCAGCACCAAGGACAGCGCCTCGCTGACCAGTGGTTTCGGCCTCTGGTTCGGCCACGGCTTCCACCTCTTCGACAACATCGGGGACGTCCTGTCCTACGACGGCGGGATCTACCTGCGCTGGTTCGGCAACACCCTGCTCTACGCGGTCGTGGGTGCCGGTGGAGCCGCGTTCCTCTCCACCGCCGCCGGCTACGGGCTCGCCAAGTACCGCTTCCGCGGCCGCACCGCGCTCTCCGCGGTGGTGCTCGGCGCCATCGCCATCCCCGGCACCGCACTGGCCGTCCCGACGTACCTGCTGTTCAGCAGGGTCGGCATCGTGGACACCCCGTGGGCCGTCCTGCTGCCCTCGCTGGTCAGCCCGTTCGGCGTCTACCTGATGCGGGTCTACGCCGCCGAGGCCGTGCCGGACTCGATGCTGGAGGCCGCCCGAATCGACGGCTCGGGCGAGGTGCGCACCTTCTTCACGATCTCGCTGCGAATGCTCGCACCCGGCTTCGTCACCGTGCTGCTGTTCGCGCTGGTCGCGACCTGGAACAACTACTTCCTGCCGCTGATCGTGCTCAGCAACCCGAAGTGGTTCCCGCTCACCGTCGGCCTCAACCAGTGGAACTCCCTGGCCACCGGCGCCGCGGGCAGCGGCGCCACCACCACCAACTTCTACCCGCTGGTCATCACCGGGAGCCTGCTCGCGATCGTCCCGCTCGTCGTCGCCTTCCTCTTCCTCCAGAGGTTCTGGCAGTCCGGCCTGGCCGCGGGCAGCGTCAAGGAATGACCGCCCCCTGACCGTTCCCCACCCCGGCTCAACCCACCCTCACAGCAAGGAGCCATCCATGCCCCCCGTGCGCACCCGTTCGCGCCGCAGACTGCTCGCCCTCGTCCCGGCCGCAGCCCTCGCCCTCGGCCTCACCGCCTGCGGCTCCGGCGGTGGATCCGGTTCCGGCTCCGGCTCCGCCGACGCGGCCGCCGCCCTGGACACCCCGGCCACGCTGACCTTCTGGACCTGGGCGCCGAACCTCGACAGGACCGTCGCGCTGTTCGAGCAGAAGTACCCCAAGATCAAGGTCAACATCGTCAACGCCGGCCAGTCGGCCACCGAGTACACCAAGCTGCAGACCGCGATCAAGGCCGGCAGCGGCGGCCCGGACGTGGTCCAGGTCGAGTACTTCGCGCTGCCCGAACTCGCCCTCTCCAAGCGGCTGGTGAACCTCAAGGACTTCGGCGCGGCGGGCCTGGATTCCAAGTTCACGCCGTCCGCCTGGTCGCAGGTGAACGTCGGCGGCGGCGTCTACGCCATCCCCCAGGACACCGGCCCGATGGCGATGTTCTACAACAGGAAGATCTTCGACGAGCTCAGCCTCGAACCGCCGAAGACCTGGGCCGAGTTCGAGGCGGCCGCTGTCAAGATCAAGGCGTCGGACCCGAAGCGGTTCATCACCTCGATCGACCCGGGCGACGCCGGCGGCATGGACAGCCTGATGTGGCAGGCCGGCAGCCGCCCCTTCCAGCAGAAGGACGCCTCCGCGGTCGCGGTCAACCTCCAGGACCCGGGCGCCAGGAAGGTCTCCGACCTCTGGTCCTCGCTGCTCTCCCGCAAGCTCGTCGACCCCGCCCCCGGCTGGACCAACGAGTGGTGGCAGGCCATGGGCAGCGGGCAGTACGCGATGTGGCTGACCGGCGCCTGGGCCCCGGGCAACATCGCCTCCACCCTCCCCGACAGCGCCAAGGACTGGCGGGCCGCCCCGATGCCGCAGTGGAGCGCCGGCGAGAACGTCTCGGCCGAACAGGGCGGTTCCGCCGTCGCCGTGCCGTCCACCAGCAAGAACAAGGCCGCCGCGGCCGCCTTCGCGATCTGGCTCGACTCCGACCCGCAGGCGGTCCGGTCGCTCGCCGAGAACGGCCTCTTCCCCGCGAGCAGCGAGCTGCTCAAGGACCAGGCCTTCCTCGACAAGCCGCTCGCCTCCCTCGGCGGCCAGCAGGCCAACCAGGTCTTCGCCGCCTCCTCCACCGCCGTTGGCCAGGGCTGGCAGTACCTGCCCTACCAGGTCTACGCCAACTCGGTCTTCAAGGACACCGTCGGCCAGGGCCTGACCGGCGACCTCGGAGCCGGTCTGACCGCCTGGCAGAAGCGCATCACCGACTACGGCAACCAGCAGGGCTTCAAGGTCACCGCACCGTGAGCGCCGGCCGGTGCCCGTCCGGACTCCTCCGGACGGGCACCGGCCCGCATCGCACCGCAGCCACCATCCCCCCAGGAGCACCACCATGTCCGTCCTCCGCATCGACGGCGACGACTTCACCCTCGACGGCAAGCCGTTCCGCATCATCTCCGGCGGTCTGCACTACTTCCGCGTCCACCCGGACCAGTGGGCCGACCGCCTGCGCAAGGCCAGGCTGATGGGCCTGAACACCGTCGAGACGTACGTCCCCTGGAACCTCCACCAGCCCCGGCCGGACGTCTTCCGGATGGACGCGGAGCTGGACCTCCCGGCCTTCATCGACCTGGCGGCCGCCGAGGGGCTCCACGTCCTGCTGCGGCCCGGCCCGTACATCTGCGCCGAGTGGGAGGGCGGCGGCCTGCCGTCCTGGCTCCTCGCCGAACCCGGCATCCGGCTGCGCAGCCAGGACCCGGCGTACCTGCGCGCCGTCGAGGCGTACTTCGAGCAGCTCCTCCCGCCACTGCTCGACCGGCTGGCCACCCGGGGCGGCCCGGTCCTGGCCGTGCAGGTGGAGAACGAGTTCGGCGCCTACAGCGACGAGACCGCCCACCTCGTCCACCTCGCCGACCTGCTGCGCCGCCTGGGCGTGGACGTCCCGCTGTTCACCTGCGACCAGCCCGCCGACCTGGCCCGCGGCTCGCTGCCCGGCGTGCTCGCCACCGCCAACTTCGGCAGCCGCTCCCGGGAGGGGCTCACCGCCCTGCGCGCGCACCAGCCGACCGGGCCGCTGATGTGCACCGAGTTCTGGATCGGCTGGTTCGACCGCTGGGGCGGCCACCACGTCGTGCGCGACCCGGCCCAGGCCGCACGGGAGCTGGACGACCTGCTGTCCACCGGCGCCTCGGTCAACCTCTACATGTTCCACGGCGGCACCAGCTTCGGCTTCACCAACGGCGCCAACGACAAGCACACCTACCGCCCCACCGTCGGCTCGTACGACTACGACGCCCCGCTCGACGAGGCCGGCGAGCCCACCGCGAAGTACCACGCCTTCCGCGAGGTCATCGCCAAGTACGCCCCAGTGCCGACCGAGCCGGTGCCGGGCCCCGCCCCGAAGCTCCCCGCGACCACGGTGGCACTCACCGGGAGCGCCCCTCTGTTCGCGAACCTGGCGGCGCTGGGCTCCCCGGTGACCTACGAGCGTCCGCTCACCATGGAGCAGTTGGGTCAGGACTTCGGCTACATCCAGTACGAGGCGGCGCTGCCGGCCGCCGGCCCCGTCCTGCTGGAGCTGGACGGCGTCCGCGACCGCGCCCAGGTGTTCGTCGACGGGCAGCCGGTGGGCGTGCTGGAGCGCGAGAACCACGAGCGGGCGATCGCCTTCACGGTGCCCCGCGACGGCAGCATGCTGCGGCTGCTGGTGGAGAACCAGGGCCGGGTCAACTACGGGCCTGGGATGTACGACCACAAGGGCCTGCCCGGCCGTGTCCTGCTCGACGGCGTCGAGCTGACCGGGTGGAGCAGCCTGTCACTGCCCCTGGACGACCTCGGCGGGCTCGCCTTCGCCCCGACCGCGGGCTCCGCCACCGGGCCGGTCTTCCACCGGGGCGCCTTCGAGGTCGAGGAGCCGGCCGACACCTTCGTCCACCTGCCCGGCTGGACCAAGGGCAACGTCTGGATCAACGGCTTCCACCTCGGCCGCCACTGGTCCCGCGGGCCCCAGCGGTCGCTGTACGTTCCCGGCCCGGTCCTGCGCCCCGGGCCGAACGAGATCGTCGTGCTGGAACTGCACGCCGGCCACTTCGCCCGCACGGTGGAGCTCCGCGAGCAGCCGGACCTCGGCCCGACCGAGGAGTAGCCGGAACGTCGATGATGCGCCGGGTGGCCCGTGGAACGCTCCACGGGCCACCCGGCCCGTCGGCATCCGGCCTGCGCCCGGCTGGTCCTGCCGCGCGGCTTCGTCCACGGCCCCCGCCCAAGCAGAGGTCGCG
This sequence comes from Kitasatospora sp. NPDC052868, assembly GCF_044547105.1. Lineage (NCBI taxonomy): Bacteria > Bacillati > Actinomycetota > Actinomycetes > Kitasatosporales > Streptomycetaceae > Kitasatospora > Kitasatospora sp. NPDC052868. Next base: position 202,752 of record NZ_JBITZW010000012.1, read on the forward strand.
CCCGGCGCGGACGATGCACAGATGGTAGTCGGGGACGGGAGTGAGGGCGCGTCGGCCCTGGCCCGGGCCGGTGTCGAGGACGACGGTCCCGGTGCCGGTGACGCCGGCGGCGGGGGCGAGGTAGGCGATGGCGGCGACCTGGACGTCGTTACCGCGGCCGATGGTGAAGGCGAAGCCGTGGCCCTCGGGCTCGCCGTCGGAGGTGCGCAGGACGACGTAGGCGGCGGAGTAGTCCGGGTCGGGGTTCATGGCGTCGGGCCCCGTCCACCCGCCGGTCCGATCCACAGTGGCTTCATGGCTTGACTCCCGTCAGAGGTCTGCGGCCGGGGCTCTTCATCGGGCCAATACATCGGATGAATTTGTGAAGCCCTGACCATACGAGCGTCAGTCGCACCGCCGGAAGAAGTCCTCCGACCCCTGTCGGCCACATCGGATCGCGCACCCTCTGACGAGTCTTCAAATGTGCAGCTCAGGAAAGGCATCAATCGCCACTCGTGATGCGGAACGAAAACCTGGACGTCACGGTTGGGCATCATCCGAGGCTCCCTCTTGTCAGTCGGATGTCATGCTCGTATGGTCCTCGTGACCTACAAGCCATCCGATGACTGTGGGAAGCGTGGTCCGGCGCTGTCTGCCACGGACGACATCGACGCGACCGTCTCCCAGCCCGCCGACCTCTACGCCGAGTACGCCCTGTTCTACGCGCAGGCCGGCGCCGAGGGGAGGACCTTCCAGTCCGGCCCCACCGACCACCAGTCCACCGTCATCCAGCTGCCCAACGGTCTGGAGGACCAGCTGCCCGCTCCGCTGGTCACCAAGGAGAACGTCGACGACCCGCCGCTCTGGGCCGACCACACCACGGGCTGACCGAGATGGGCCCCGGAACCAGACCGGCAGCCACCGCGACAACGCGACGACGGGGCTCCGGCCTGTGCACCTCCACTGGACTACTCCCCCACCCCACCGAAAGGCCGAACCATGCGAAGTGCACCGGCGGCCAGAGCGATAGTCGCCCTGGCCCTTGGTACCGCCGTCGCCGTCTGGTCCCCCGCCGCGGCGACCGCCGCCACCACGACCACCGCCTGGTCCAACGGCGCGTTCTCCGTCGACACCGCGGGCCTCGTCCGCGAGGCGAACATCGTCCTGGGCAGCCCGAACACCGCGGCGACCCAGTCGATGCCGCTGGGCAACGGCACCCTCGGCGCCGCGGTCTGGGCCGCCAACGGCTTCACCGCCCAGCTCAACCGCGCCGACACCCTGCCCGGCCGCAAGTCCCCCGGCTGGCTGCGGATCCCCGGCCTGTCGCGGATCACGAACGCCGCCGACTTCACCGCCACCGTCGACCCGTACGACGGCGTGCTGCGCGAGTCCGGCGGCGGGATGAGCGCGGCGATCTACGTCCGCGCCGACAAGGACGAGCTGGTCGTCGACGTGACCGGCGCCGACCCGAACACCGCCCAGTCCGCCACGGTCAACCTGTGGGCGGGGCGCACCCCGGCCGCAGCGGCCTCCGGCAGCATCGCGACACTCACCGAGACCTGGGTCGACAACAACGCCACCACCGGATCCGGCCGGACCTTCGGCTCGCTGGCCGCACTCACCGCCGATGGGCGCAACGTCACCGCCACGGTCGCCGACGCACAGACCGTGAAGGTGAACCTCACCCCCAACGCCGACGGAAGCTTCCGCATCCTGGTCGGCAGCCCGAGCTGGACCGGCGGCGACGCCGCCACCACCGCCGCGTCACTGCTGGGTTCGGATGCCACCGCGAGCACCGGCACCCTGCAGGCCCCGCACCTCAGCTGGTGGCACGACTACTGGGGCAAGCTCGGCTTGGTGAAGCTCTCCTCGGCGGACGGCACCGCCGACTACCTGGAGAAGCTGCGCACCCTGTACTACTTCTACGCTGCCGAGGAGTCCCGCGGGCCGCTGCCCGGCTCCCAGGCCGGAGTCGCCGACCTCTTCAACTTCTCCCAGGACACCCAGAACTGGTACCCGGCCGGCTACTGGTTCTGGAACATCCGCGGACAGGTGGCCGCCAACATCGGCGCCGGCGCCTTCGAGCTCAACACCGGCCTCTACAACCTCTACACCTCCAACCTGGCCAACATCCAGGCCTGGACCAGGGCCTACATGGGCAACCGGCCCGGGATCTGCGTGCCGGAGACCATGCGCTTCAACGGCAACGGCTTCCAGAACGACGGCGACCCGTTCGGCGACGCCTCCTGCAACCAGGCGCTGACCACCTGGAACGGTGCCACGGTCTCCACCGGCGCCGAAATCGGACTCTGGGTCTGGCAGCAGTACCTGACCACCGGTGACAAGGCCTTCCTGGCGGCGAACTACCCGCTCATGCAGCAGTCCGCCCAGTTCCTGCTCGCCTTCACCACGGTCGGCGCCGACGGCAGGCGGCACGCGGTGGCCAACGTCCACGAGAACCAGTGGAACGTGCAGGACCCGGTCAACATGATCGACGCGATGAAGGCCCTCTTCCCCGCCACGATCTCCGCCGCCCAAGCCCTGGACACCGACGCCTCACTGGTCTCCCAACTGCACGCCGCGATCCCGCAGATCCCCGACTTCCCGCGCACCGACGCCGCGACCCACCGGCAGAACCTCTCCGCCTCCGCCGACGCCTCCGGCACTGACGTCCTCGGTCAGTCCTCGCAGCCCACCGCGACGGTCTACAACACCGAGAACGACGACCTCGAAGCCGTCTGGCCCTACGGCCTGGTCGGCGACAACTCACCGCTGCTGCCCGTGGCCCAGCGCACCTACAACAGCCGGGTCAACGTCCAGCAGAACGACTGGAGCTTCGACGCCGTCCACGCCGCCCGCCTCGGCCTTCCCGCCCGGGTCGCCGCCGACCTGACCGCGCTCACCCAGAAGTACCAGACCTATCCCACCGGCCTGGCCGACCTGTGGGGCCGATCCGGCGGCACCGAGCCCTACATCGAGCAGGCCGCCAACGTCGCACTCGCGATCAACGAGACGCTGGTCCAGGACTACGACGGCCTGCTGCGGATCGCCCCGGCTCTGCCACAGGGCTGGGACGCCGACGGCACCCAGTACATCCACGGCGGCAGCACCGTCTCCGTCCAGGTCCACGGCGGCGTCATCGGCACCGTCGGCATCCACGCCGGCTCCACCGGCACCATCAAGATCCGCAACCCCTGGCCCGGCCGGAGCGTGTCGGTCGTCGACGGCACCGACCAGTCGACCGTCGTCGTCCGCCCCACCAGGGCCGGGCAGTTCACCATCCCGACCACGGCCGGCAAGTCCTACCTGGTCCAGCAGGTGTCGGCCCCGGTCTCCGGCATGACGTTCAGCCGGCTCTCCGGCACACCGGCGACAGCGGCCAGCCACCTCGGCACCGTCCGGATCGGCCTGGACAAGACCACCGGCACCGGCCACATCACCGGCATCAACGGCCTGTGCGTCGACGACTCCGGAGCCGGCACCGCCGACGGCAACCCGATCGTCGTCTGGACCTGCAGCGGCACCGCCGCCAACCAGCAGTGGACCGTCGGCACCGACGGCACCCTGCGCACCCTCGGCAAATGCATGACCGCCCCCGGCACCGACCCCGGCAACGACACCCCCATCCAGCTGTACGGCTGCGTGAGCGGCGCCGGAAGCCAGGTCTGGCAGCCTCAGGCCGACGGCACCCTCAAGAACCCGCAGAGCAACAAGTGCCTGGACGACTCGGGCGCCGGGCCCGCCGGCACCGGGCTGGTCCTGTGGGACTGCTCCGCGGCCGCCAACCAGATCTGGCGCCTGCCCTGATCCCGACCTGACGCAACGACGCCCGGGGTGCCGACCAATGGTGGTGGTCGGCACCCCGGGCACGCGTGGTCGTCGATGCCGCGCTCATCCGACCTCGACGATCCGGAACCAACCCGGGCCGTCCTCGCCACGGCCGCCACCGAACCGGCCGCCACCGAACCGGCCGCCGCCGAGGACGCCGGACTCGGCGACCTCACAGCCGCGCCGGGCTGTCGGCGGATCAGGCTTGTTAAACGGACTAGCGGTCCGTATTCTCCTCCATACGGACCGCTAGTCCGTTTAACCTCGAGCGCCCCCGTCACGAGGGCCCGCAGAACGGAAGCCCTGACCATGACCAATCCCATGGAACCCGCGGAGCTGTACCGCCACGGTCTGGACCTGCTGCTGCAGAAGGACATCCCCGGCTGGGTGGAGCTGTGGGACGAGGGCGGGCTCCTGGAGTTCCCGTTCGCACCGTCAGGCTGGCCCGCGCGCCTGGAGGGCCGGTCGGCCATCGCGGACTACATGCGTCACTACCCCGACCACGTCGACATCCACGACTTCCCCGACGTGAAGATCCACCGGACGACCGACCCGGAGACGGTCGTGGTGGAGATGCGCGGCGTCGGCCGCCTGGTGAAGACCGACACGCCCTTCGACATGACCTACATCGCCGTGGTCACGGCCAGGGACGGGCGCTTCACCTCCTACCGCGACTACTGGAACCCCCTCGCCGTGTCGCAGCCCGGCGCCGACTTCGCGGGAACCAACCGATGAACGACCTCGACGCCACCCTGGTCATCGGGGCCACCGGGACCACCGGCCGCCGCGTCAGCGCGGGGCTCGTCGCCGAAGGCCACCGCGTGAAGGCCGCCGGCCGCAGCGCCACCCCGGTGGAGGGTGCGCAGGCCGTCCGGTTCGACTGGAACGACCCTTCGACCTGGGACGGCGCCCTGGCCGGCGTCGACCGCGCCTACCTCGTCCCGCCCATCGGCTCCTCCGACCCGGCCGCGGTCATGCTGCCCTTCCTGCACAGGGCCCGCGCGGCGGGCACGCGCCGCGCGGTGCTGCTCAGCTCCTCCGCGATCCCCGCGGGCGGCCCCGCGGTGGGGCGGGTCCACGAGGCCCTGCCCGACCTGTTCGATCAGTGGGCCGTCCTTCGGCCCTCCTGGTTCATGCAGAACTTCACCGGCTCGACCCCCCACGCGCGCAGCATCCGTGCGGACGGCACCATCCGGACGGCCACCGGGGAGGGCCGGGTCGGGTTCATCGACGCGCAGGACATCGCCGCCGTCGCCGTCCGCGCCCTGGGCGACGAACAGGCCCTCAACACCGACCTGATCCTGACCGGGCCGCAGGCGCTCAGCTACGACGACGTCGCCACGATCATCACCGAGGTCACCGGCCGGACAGTGGTGCACCGGCAACTGACCTTCGATCAACTGCGCGACCGCTGGGCGGCCGAGATCCCGGTGGAGTTCGCCACCATGCTGGCGGACCTGGACCGTGCCATCGCCGACGGCACCGAGGACCGCACCACGGACACGGTCGAGCGGCTCACCGGCCGCCCCCCGGGCACGCTGCGCTCCTTCGTCGAACGGGAGATCCGATGATGCGGCCCGCTGTTCCGCGCTGATCCGTCGTTCTGGTTCGGGATCCGGGCGAAGGCGATCGGCCCCGTCCCCGACCGCCTCGCCCGGGCCCCGGCGCCATCCACCCGGCGGCAGCGCGTATATCTTCTACTGGGCCTGACGACTACTGGGCCTGGCGACCACTGGCCTGACGACACGATCCGGCCGGGAGCGGCGAAGGCGACGGTGCGCTCGGGTTCGCGCGGCACGCCACGCACACCGCCGGACATCATGAAACGGTCATGGTGCATGCCTGCCGACGACCAGGAGGAGGACCAGTGACCCAGCGCCCGGAACGCGCCGACGCCCTGCGCAACCGGGAGGCCGTCCTGGCTGCCGCCGACGCCCTGTTCGCCGCCAGCGGCAGCCCCCGGAGCGTGTCGATGGACGACATCGCCGCGGCCGCCGGCGTGGGCAAGGGCACGCTCTTTCGCCGCTTCGGCGACCGCGCCGGGTTGATCGGCGCCGTGATCGCCTCCCGGATGGCCCCCCTCCAGCAGGCGGTGCGAGAAGCGCGGGACACCGCCGGGACCTCACCGCGGCAGCGGGTGCTGGACCTCCTCGACGCCTCGCTCCGCTTCAAGATCGACAACTGGAACCTGATGTCGGCCGCGGAGGACGCCGGCCTCAACAGTCCCTACCAGGCCCAGCACTACGGGTGGTGGCACGACATCCTGCGCGCCGAGCTGGTTCAGGTGCCCGGCGTCCACGACCCCGACTTCACCGCCCACGCCCTGCTGGCCGCCATCCGCGCCGACCTCGTCGCCCACCTGATGGAGGAGGGGAGGATGACAGCCGAAGGCCTTCGGTCCTCGCTCGCGGCCCACGTCGGCGCCGTACTCGGCGACGGCCCCGAACCCCCCGCGCGCACGGTCTGACCACAGTCCGAAGACCGCGGACAGGGCGCCGGCGGCCAGGCTCCCCGGCGATTCGTCCGCCGGGTGTCGGGCGCGGCGGTTCCGTCAACCACCGCTCCCGCGACCGGGCGCCGGGCGACACTGGTCACCGAGTCGCCGTCGTGCGGGTCCGTGCCCGATCCGGCCCGGGCTGCAACGAGCGAGCGCGTTGTCGTAGGCAGGAAAGGAACAGGGGGCGCGTTGTCAGCGAATCGGGCAGGGCTGCTCGGCCGGGACGGGACGCTGGCGGCCGTCGAGGCGCCCGAGGCGGTCAGCCGAAAAACGGGTCGTCCACGACGCGGGCCCAGCCGCCGTCCGGCCGGCGTCGGAGGATCTCCGTGGTCGTGGAGACCACCGGTTCGGGGCCGACACCCGTCAGGGTGGCGACTGGAGTCCAGCGGCCTGACGGTCGAGGCCGTCGCACGGCGCTGCGGCCTCGGTACGCCGGCCAACTTCCGGACCCTCTTCAAAGCACACGTCGGGGTGCCGCCGAGCACCTACCGCGAGACATTCAACTCCGTACCAGTGAACAGCCGTTGACTCCTTGATCCTGGCAGGCCACCGCAGGTCGCGAACCCGGCTCAGGCAACGAGGGCCCGGGTCTCCCGAAGCGGGGCGAGCGCGGCGCTCCAGGCGATGACCTGGTCGATCATCGTGTTCAGGGCAGGCACGTTGTAGTCGCCGGGCTTGAAGACCTGGTAGTTCTCGAACTCGGTGATCAGCGAGAGCGCGACCTGCTGGCGCACGTCGGCCAGCTGGAGCTCGCCGGCCACCAGGCGCAACTGCTCCACGGCCCGGACGCCGCCGACTCCGCCGTAGGACACGAAGCCGACCGCCTTGTTGTTCCACTCGGCGTAGAGGAAGTCCAGGGCGTTCTTCAGCACGCCGGGGATGCCGTGGTTGTACTCCGGCGTCACGATGACGAACCCGTCGAACGACGCGATCGTCTCGGCCCACTGCCGGGTGTGCTCGTTCTGGTACCGGCCGAGCGAGGGCGGCATGGGCTCGTCGAGGTGCGGCAGCGGGTGGTCGCGCAGGTCCAGGAGCTCGAACCGGGCGTCTGTGCGGCGTGCGGCGATGTCCAGCACCCAGCGGGCGACCTGTTCGCCGTTGCGGTTGGGGCGGGTACTGCCGAGGATGATGCCGATCTTGGGCATGACGGGCCCTGCCTTTCCTCGTGCGCGGGCGCACGGCGCCTGCACAGTACGCGGCCCGGCAGATCGTCTGCCGAGCAGACGATCTGGTCAACAAAGAGTCGCTGGGTATCATTCCTGTCATGGGCAGCGAGACGTCCACCGCGCCGGCGGCCGGGTGCGCCGATCTCACCGAGGACTTCGGGTTCTCGCTGATGGTGGTGGCGCATGCCTACCGGACCGCCGTCTCCTCGGTCCTGGAGGCCGTGCCGCAAGGTGCGCGCGGCTTCCAGACGCTTGCCGCCGTGGTGGACGGCGACGGGCCGAACCAGCTCGCCCTGGCCGGCTATCTGCGGATCGACCGCACGGTGATGACCTACCTGCTCGACGATCTGGTCGCAGTCGGCCTGGTCGAGCGCAGACTCGATCCCTCCGACCGGCGACGGCGCAGGATCGTCGCAACCGGCCACGGTATCGACACATTGCGACACCTCCGGCGCCAGGTCCACGAGGCTGAGGACGCCCTTCTCTCCGCCGTCGACGAGACCGAGCGCGAGGCGTTCCGGGCCCTGCTCGGGCGGGTCGCGCGCAGTGCGCTGGACATCGGACCGGGGGCCCAGTCCTGCGACGCCGGCGCCGACGCCGACATCTGCGATTCCGCCGCCACGGCCGACGGCGCGGAGCCCGGTCGCCCGGCGTCCTAGGCCCTGTCCGGCCACTGGACCTGGCCGACCAGGCGTCCGTCGCCGCGTTCACCGCCGCCTGGGACGGGCCGCTGCACATCCTGGTCAACAACGCCGGCGTGACGGCCTCGCCCGAGCTCCGTACGCCGGAAGGCTGGGAGCTCCAGTTCGCCACCAACCACCTCGGGCACTTCGCACTGTCCACCGGCCTCCACGCGGCCCCGCCCCGACCAGCTCACCCGGACGGTCGCCGGCTCCGCCCACCGCTGCGCGTCCGGACCACCGTGGTCATCATGGAACCGGGGCCGACGGTCAGGAGGGACTCGATGGAGCTGTTCCCACCGATGCCGCTCGCCGAGTGGCGGGACACAAAGGAGACGCTGCACCGCTTCACACAGGTGGTCGGCAAGATCCGGCTGGCGGCGAGCGTACGGCGCAACCACTGGTGGAACGTCCCGTTCCACCTCACCGGGCGCGGGATCACCACACGGCCCATGGGACAGGTCGACGGCAACCCGATCTTCACCATCGACTTCGACCTCGTCGACCACCGGCTGGTCGTCGCGACGGCGGACGGCAGGACGGAGTCCTTCCCGCTCCCCGGCCAGTCCGTGGCCTCGTTCTACCGGCAGACCCTGGCGGCCCTGTCAGCGTTGGGTGTCCAGATGGAGATCCAGGTCCCCCGGCCCTACCGGCTCGCCGACTCCGCCCGGCCGTTCGCCGAGGACTTCGAGCACACGACCTACGATCCCGCCTGGGTGAATCGCTACTGGCAGGTACTCGGCCAGGTCGGCCTGGTGCTGGAGGAGTTCGCGGCGCGCTTCTCGGGCAAGGTCAGCCCCGTCCACCTCTTCTGGCACTCGCTGGACATCGCCCACACCCGATTCTCCGGACGCGTCGTCGACCCTCCACCGCGGGTGGACCCGGTGACCCGTGAGGCGTACTCCCGGGAGCTGATCAGCTTCGGGTTCTGGTTCGGCGATGCCGACCTGGGCGAACCGGCCTTCTACTCCTACACGGCCCCCGAGCCCGCACACCTGGCCGAGGACCCACTCACACCCGCATCTGCTCAGTGGATCGCGCTCGCCGACAGCCACCTGGCGGTACTGCGCTACGACGCGGCCCGGACCGAGGCCGATCCGAGAGCGACCGTACTCGCCTTCTACGAGAGCGCCTACCAGGCCGGAGCCGCCCGTGCCGGCTGGGACGTCGGCCGCCTCGCCTGCCCGGGTGGAATCACGGACCCCCGACTGCCGACCCTGCCGTTCTGAGCACGTCAGTGCAGGTGCAGCTGCCAGTCAGCCGGGACCTTGCCGCGCGGGCCGGGAGTCGGCTGCGCGGTGGGGTGGGCGGCGGGCGGTGCCAGTTCCGGCCCCTCGTAGTACTGCTCGGTCTCGATGTTCCACAACCACGCCTCACCGGGCTCGAAGCTGGCCAGAAACGGGTGCCCCGCCTCTCGGGCATGCCTCGTGCCGTGTTGCGAGGGTGATGAGTCGCAGCATCCGACGTGCCCGCACTCCGCGCAGCGCCGTAGGTGGAACCACCACCCCGGCCCGTCCCCTGCCAGACACTCCACACACCCGTCTCCACTCGGCTGCGCGGATGGATCTATCCCCCGGATCGGGCTGTCAGCCATGGGACACACCTCCCGATGAAGGCTCGGCCCGGCGCCGGTTCGGCACATCGACGCCCAAGCCATCGGACCGTCTATCCGAATCCCAACCAACCGGCTCGCACGAAGATTCCGTGACGAGCAGCAGCGGGCGGTCCAGCCGTACAGAGCCGGTCCGTGCCACGGGAGGCGATGCGCTTGACGGGCGGCCGTCGTCATTTCCGGCTGGTCTCACCCCGCCCCGGACACCCACCCGACGCATTCACCCAGGTCAACGCCCACACCGACAGCTGAGCAACGGAAAACTGGACTCACAGGGGGAGTTGCGGCCCAGGCCGCCTGCTTCACGCGACCCGTGAAGCAGGCGCAGCCAGACCCGGCATGGTCGATGCGCACAGCGTGACGGCAGGGCAGCCCAGCGCACGGGACCACGCCGAAGGGCGGCAGACCGCATGAGGAACGTCACGCTTCCTCGGTGCCGGTTCTACGCCTCGAGGGTCTTCGCGGCGTCGCGGATGACGTCGAGGACGAGGTCGGGGTGCGAGAGCATGGGCACGTGGCTGCTGTCGACGGCGTAGGTCCTGGCGCCGATGCGTTCGGCGGCCGCCCGCTCCAGGTCCGGGTGCACGGTGCGGTCGTTGTTCGCGACGATGTACCAACTCGGCTTCGTGCGCCAGGCGGTGCCGGGAACCTGCTGGGTGAACAGGTCGGGGACCGGCACGGCGCCCGTCGCGAGGACGAGCTTCTGCTCGGCTGCCGGAAGGTCGCCGCAGAAGTCGCCGACGCCGGACTCGAGGAGCCAGATCCGGCCGTCGGCGATGTCGATGTGGTCGAAGACGGGCGTGCGCGGGAACTTGTCCTGCTGGTCCTGCGAGGTCTCGTCATCGTCAGGTGCGAGGGCGGCGATGTAGACCAGGGCGCCCACGCGGTCGTGGGTACCGGCCTTGGTGATCAGCGTGCCGCCGTAGGAATGACCGACGAGCACGACCGGCCCCGGCACGTGGTCGATGGAGCGGGTGACGCAGGCGACGTCGCCCGCGAGCGAGTCGAGGCCGTGCTGCGAGGCGGACACCTCGTGCCCTTCGGCCTGGAGGGCGGGGATGAGCTTGTTGAAGCACGAGCCGTCGGCCCAGAGTCCGTGGGCGAAGACGATGCTGGCCTTGTTGGTCATGATTTCCTCATTCGCAGACATCAAGCCATGACAGAAAAACCACCGCGGGTATCCACGCTATTACTCCTGGCTACGGGCCGCGACCGCCCCCGATTCCGGACCGTTCGGCGGTCCGCCCTGAAGGTGGGCTTCACGGTCGGCGGGCCGAGCCGAGGCGAGCGGACGCCCCCACGGCCTGTGGGAGCGGACGCCGTCCTCGCCGAGCCACAGTGCCGTCGAGACCGGCCCCGGGCTGATCGTGTGACCCGCACGCCTCGGGGGCCGGCCTCCTTGGAGAGGGACTTGCAGAAGTTCGCCAGCGCCACCTTCGCCGCGCTGTAGTCGATGACCAGCGGATCCGGAAGGTGGGCGTTGACCGGGCTGACGGTCACGATCGAGGCGCTGCCGCGCTCCAGGAGGTGGGGCAGTGCCGCTCGGGTGGTCCGGACGGCGGCCAGGAAGTCGACCGTCAGCGTCCGCGTCCAGTCGTCGTCGGTCACGGAGAGGAAGCCGTCGAGGCGGCAGGACGGCGCCGACGTTGTTGACCAGGACGTCGAGCCCGCCGAAGAGCGAAACAGCCTGGCCGACAGCGCGAGCGGGGGCGTCCGGGGCGGTGAGGTCCACTTGCAGCGGGACGACGTCGGCACCGCGGGTGAGGCGGGCGAGTTCCTCGGTCACGGTTCGCGAGGCGGCCAGCACACCGGCACCCTCGGCGGCGAGGCGCGGGCGGGGCTGCCCTCCGCCGTACCCGCGAGGTCCAGCACGTGCCCGGTCCAGGTACGGAAGGTGCGCAGGCCCACGCGGTCGTAGAAGCCTCCGGCCGCCATGGCGTTGGTGGAGTCGACATCCGCGACGGCCCACCGGTAGCCCTGGGCCTTCGCCTGGGCGAGCGTGTGGGTGAACACGGTGCGGTACAGGCCTCGGCCGTGCAGGTCGGGGCGGGTGCCCGCGTTGGCGAGGTAGAGCTCGCGTTCGGCTCCCGCGTCGGCGAGTTCGGTGCAGAGCAGGTAGCAGAGGATCTCCCGGCGCTCGGCGGACAGCAGCAGGAAGGACGACGCGGGGCGGAAGTACGGGCTGCCGGTCACGGAATGACGCCAGGTCGCCGCCGTCATCCGCACGCTGCCCCAGGTGCCGGCGAAGATCTCGTTCCGGGCCGCCAACAGCTGCGCGTCGTACCGGTCCTCGAACGGCACGATCGCGGTGCCGCGCAGTGGCGGCGGTGCGGCGGCCGACGCGTGCCGCGCCAGGTCGATCCGCATGCCCTGGTAGCTGCGTGCCCTTCGGTACCCTGCGGCGTCCAACTCCCCCGCGAGCCACCGCTGACGGCCGTGCGTCCGGGCGTGGAGCTCCAGCGGGGTGCCGGTGAACCGCTCCCGGTGCCTTCGGGTGGCCGCGCGACGGCACCAGGCGAGGAGGTACTCGGCCGTCTCCGAGGTCCGGTGGGCCGGGTGCACCGCCATCTCCACGGTCATCTCGTGGACGGGGTCCGCCTGTTCACGCGTCCGCGTGACCGCGTGTGCCACCTGCTCCGGTCCGGCCCAGGCGGAGATCGTACCGGCGGCCAGGTCGATGCCCGAAGCGGCCCAGCCGTCGAGGACGTCCTGCTCGCCCCGCCGGTCACCCGTCCCGTCGGCGCGCTCGCAGGCGGCCAGCAGCTCCGCGGTGCGGCGCGCGTCGGAGCCGGCGAGCGGGCGCCACACCGGCTCATTCACCGCGCGCCACGGCGAGTCCGCGCCCACCGGGCACCACGACCTGGCCGTCGGTGACCAGCATGAACCGCTCCAGCCCGGGCACCAGCACATTGACCACGGCGATGTCCGGCGTGACGTGGTGGTCGCGCTGGTACGCCGCGAAGCCGTGCTCCCGCAGCAGCCCCAGGAGTCGGTCGAGGTGGCCGTGCGGGGTGTCCGGCACCGCGGTCGGCTCGAACGGGCGCGCCTCGGCGGCCTTCAGCGCGGTGCCGAAGTCGGACAGGTAGCAGGCGTGCAGCCCGGGGTAGGGGCCGGTGTCGTCGCGCTGCGCGGGCAACAGGTCCGCGTACTGCTCGCGCAGGCCGATGGTGCTGTGCAGCTGGACGAGTTCGCTCAGTGCCCGGGAGATCGCGTACCGGCGGGAGAGCGATGCACCCCACCCGCAGATCCGTGCGGGCCGCCCCGGGGGCGGTGCCTGGTAGGCCGTGTACGCCGGCACGCCCAGGTCGGTGGTCATGTCGATCAGGTGCACCGGCCGGCCGGTGCGGGCGGTGGTGAAGCCGAGGAGGGCGGTGAGGTCGGCGGGCAGCGTCGCCGGGTCGACCACGACCAGCGGCCGCGGCCGCTCCCGTAGGAACTGGCCGACCAGCAGCAGGGACAGTGCGTCGCGCTCGATCAGCTCGTTGATCGCGTGCACGGCGGCTTCGACCGGATCGGCCCCGGCGGCCCAGCCGTTGTTGACCGAGTAGCGGCCCACCGACCGGTATTCGTAGGAGTCGCCGACCTCCCGGCGCAGGCCCTCGCCGGCCGGGCGCAGGTATTCGGGCATGGACAGGAAGAGCGGGACGTCGGTGTCCGGGCCGCCGTCCAGTGACCGGTACGGCAGACACCCCAGCGGGCGGTCGGGCGCCTGGGCCAGCAGCGCGGCGGCGACGTCGCGGCGGAGCGGACCACGGGCGACGCCGTGGGCGGCGGCCAACCGGATCCGTGCGCCGACCAGTCCGTCGACCCCGCTGAGGAAGTGTTCCAGGGCCTCGAACAGCGCACCCGCCCGGGCCTCCGCCCGGCCGCCCTTGCCCAGCCCGAGCCCGGTGCGCAGCGGTACTCCGGCTCGGCGCAGGACGCACCGCCAGGTCCCGGGGCTGCCGTCGAGGATCGGGGCGAGATCGGCCTCCAGTCCCAGGGCCGCGATCGCGGCCGCAGCCCTTCCGGACGCCGCGTCAGGGAGGAGGCTGCGTTCCCCGGACTGGGGAGGTGCGGTGTGCGTGGGGGTGGTGGTCACGGCCGTCCCGTCTGCTTGGTGGGGCGTCGGCCCGCGGTGGACGGTGTGCGACCGCCGCGGCCCGGCGCCCCTGGCTGCTCATGCCCGCGGGTTGGTGTCAGCCCTCGTCGGTGGACTCGCCCGAGTCGGCCTGGCCGTCCGTCGCGAACTCGGCGATGATGCGCTGCTCGGCGACCGACAGCACGACCTCGTCCGGGTGGAACTTGTCGCGGTCCTGGAATCCGCCCATGGGAACTACCTCCTGAAACTGGGGAGCCGGCCACCGGTCGGCGGCCCGACTCCGGTCGCACGGCACAGCGTGCGTATGCGCCGCAACCGATCGTGACCGACTGGTCGCGGCATGTGAATGCTTGCCCGTACGGGTAACTTGCGCGAGAGTCCGCACTCGGGCGCGCCGCCGTCCACGCCATTTCCCCGGGAGCCGGGCATCCCTGTCCAGGACCGCCGGTGCGGGATACCGCGTTCGGGTGAAAGGAGTCGCTCTCCCAGCGTCCGACCGCCGGAGGCCCCCGCCGTCCTTCGGACGCCGACCGGAGCGGCATCCCCGGGGGCCCTCAGGCGCGGCCCCGGGCGACGGGCCCGCGTTCCGGCCCTGGTCGGCGCCGGGTTTCCGGTTGCCGGCGGACAGTTGCCCGCCCTTGCGGTTTGCGCGACAGTCCCGCCATGGACCTCCTGCCCGCGCCGTCCCCGCACCCGATGGGGGGCGACCCGATCGCCGAGGCACTCGAACTGGTCGGCGCCCGCTGGGCGCTGACGCGTGGCCTCACCTTCACCGGCCCCTGGTCGCTGGCGTTTCCCGCGCCCGGCAGGCTGAAGCTCCACGCGGTCCTCGAAGGCACCACCTGGCTGCTGATGGACGGGATCGCCGCGCCGGTCCTGCTGGAGGCGGGCGATGTCGTGGTCCTCACCGGCGACCGGCGGTACGTGCTGGCGAGCGCACCGGGCCTGCCTCCGACCGAAGCCCTGCCGGTGCTGAAGGCGACCGTGGAGCCCTTCCACCACACAGGGCCTCCGGGCGCCCCGGAGACCGTCGCGATCGGGGGCCACCTCGAGCTCGAAGCCGCCGGAAGGGACCTCTTCCTCGACGCTCTGCCGCCCCTGATACACATGCGGGCCACGACTCTTGAGGCTCCGGCGGCCTGCTGGCTCCTCACCCAGGCGTTCCAGGAGATGCATGCGGACCGGCCCGGCGCCACGTTCGCGGCGAACCATCTGGCCCGGCTGCTCTTCGTCCAAGTCCTGCGCGCCTTCCTGCGCGAGGCCCACACCTTCCCCACCGGCTGGCTGCGGGCGCTGAGTGACGCGCGCATCGGCCCGGCGCTGCGGCTCATGCACGGAGACCCCGCCCACCCGTGGACCCTGGCCGAACTGGCCGCGGCGGCGGCCATGTCGCGCACCAGCTTCGCGACTCGGTTCAGGACGGTCGCCGGCGCTCCGCCCCTGACCTACCTCTGCAACTGGCGCATACGGCTGGCCCGACACGGCCTGCGGTACGACGACAGGCCGGTCGCCGCCCTGGCCGCCGCCCTCGGGTACTCCTCGGAGAGCGCCTTCAGCAACGCCTTCAAACGCGTCACCGGCACAGCCCCGCTCCACTACCGCCGCACGATACGGGAGGGTGGCGCCGAACCGTCATCACCCCTCGGACCGTAGCCCCTTCGCGCCCCGGTCCGGCGGTGCACCGGCGCCGCGTCGGCCCGCGCCGGCCTGCGACCGCCCGCGCCTGCGGACGTCATCCACCGGTGGCGGCCCCGGCCCGCGCCGGCCGGTCGGACAGCTCCGTCCACAGGTCGAGAAAAGCCCGCAACGGCGCACACGGCCGGGTACCCGCCCGCCACACGAACACCTTCCGCAACCGGACGGCGGGCTCCAGCGGAACGACGACGAAGCGCCGGTCGGCGGCGAGGACCGGACTCGCACGGGAGGTCAGGGCGATACCGATCCGCTCGGCGACCAGCGCGAGCTGGAGGGCGACGTCGTTCGTCGCATAGGCGATGTCCAGCCGCAGCCCCTCCGCGGCGAAGGCCGCGCGGACGAACGCGTGCACTCCGCTGTCGGGGCCGTAGCTGATGACCGGGCCGCGGACCGCCTCGTCGAGGGTCATCGGACGGTTCGCGGGCCGGCTTCCGGCGGGGAGGACCGCGACGATCCGGTCCTCCAGGAGCACCCGCGAGGCCACCCCGGCGGGTTCGCCGTCCGGCGGTCCCGCGACCACGGCCGCGTCGATCTCCCCGTCACGGACCTTCGCCAGCAGCGAAGGACTCGACGCCCCGGCGAGACTCACCGCGACCCGGGGGTACCGGCGGTGGTACTCCCCCAGCAGCCGGGGGATGCCGGTGCCCTCCAGACCGCCGACTGTCCCCAGCGCGAACGAGCCGCTGAGCAGGCCCGAGCGGTCGGCGAACTCCAGGACGGCCGACGCGGCCGACGCCAGACAGGCGCGGGCGTGCGGCAGCAGCGCGGCGCCGCCGGAGGTGAGGACCACCTGCCGGGGCAGCCGTTCGAACAGCGGCTCCCCCAGCTCCTTCTCCAGGGCCTGGATCTGCTGGCTGATCGCGGGCTGCACGACATGACAGCGGGCCGCCGCCTTCGTGAACGACCGCTCCTCCGCCACCGCGACGAAATACTCGAGTGTGCGGAGCTCCATGACGGACAAACTATCAACTCCGCAGCTGGAAAGCCGGGTTGCGGTGTCCTGCCGCGGGCTGCGGCCGCACCGGTATGACGGTACGACGATTCCCGGGTGCGATCAGCGATCGTGACGGCCGCCATCACTGCTGCGTATTGGACGCGCGCGGCCGGCTGCCCGAGGCTGGTGGCAGGGTGTCGGCCAGACCCGTGACTCCGGCGAAGGGCGAGGACAGGCAGATGAGAGTGACCGTCGTCGGCGGCGGCATCGCCGGACTGACCTGCGCCCTGAGCCTGCACGCCGCCGGCTTCGCACCACGGGTGTACGAGGCGGCGCGCACGGTCGAGGCGGTCGGCGTCGGGATCAACCTGTTGCCGCACGCCGTCCGGGAACTCTCCGAACTCGGCCTGGACGGCGAGCTGGCCTCCGTCGCGCTGGCCCCGCACCTGCTGAGCTATCGCGACCGGGCGGGCCGGGCGGTCTGGGAGGAGCCGCTGGGACGCGCCGCCGGATACCACTGGCCGCAGTACTCCGTGCACCGCGGCCGTCTGCAGATGCTGCTGCTCGCGGCGGTACGCGAGCGGCTGGGGCCCGACTCGGTCCGCACCGGCCTGCTGTTCCGGAGCTTCGAGCAGAGCGCCGGCGGCGTCCGTGCCCGGTTCCTGGACCGGTCGAGCGGTCGGCCCGTGGTCGATGACGCCGACGTGCTGGTCGGCGCCGACGGCATCGACTCCGTGGTCCGCAGCCGGCTGTACCCGGACGAGGGCCTCCCGAACGGGAACGGCGTCCACATGTGGCGCGGGGTCGCACAGCTCCCGCACGTCCTAGACGGCCGTTCGATCGTGGTGGCCGGCGGCACCCCCGGTGCGAAGTTCGTCGCCTACCCGATCGAGGACCCCGCGACCGCGTCCACCGACGCCCTGGTGAACTGGGTGCTGGAGGTGCGGCACGGCCCGTCCGCCCCACCCGCGGGCGGCCCCGGCCGTCGCGTCACCGCGGCGGAGGCCCGCGCCGGGCTGTCGTCGTGGAACCTGCCCTGGATCGACCTCACGGCGCTCGCCGAACGCTCCTCGGCGATCGTCGAGTACCCGATGATCGACCGCGATCCGCTGCCCCGCTGGAGCTTCGGACGGGTCACCCTCCTCGGCGACGCCGCGCACCCGATGTTCCCCATGGGCATGAACGGAGGATCGCAGTCCGTCGTCGACAGCCGGGTGCTGGCCTGGTGCCTGGCCCGGGACGACGACGCCGTGGCCGCCCTGCGCCGCTACGACCGGATGCGCCGGCCGACCGTCAACGCGATCGTGCTGGCCAACCGGGATTTGGGACCGGAGGAGACCATCGCCCGAGCCGAGGAAGGCGGCGGGGCGCTGCCCGTCGGGGAGGCCGAGGAGATCGCGGCCCGCTACAAGCAGCTGGGCGGGGCCACCGTGACCCAGGTCAACACCCACCCCTCCTGGACGGTCGTCCCTGCCATCGCCGCCGGTCAGGAGCCGCTCCACGGGTGAGCCGGACCGACCGGGCTTCGGCGCGGTTCTGCATGCCGTCAACCACCCCAACCGGAGGGTGGCAGGCCCGGCGGCCAGCCCGGCGGCGTCCACACCACCGGGCCTCCGGGCCGTGGCGGGCCCCACGGCACCGGCGAGGGCATGCCCGGACGCAGGTCCGGGCGGCGCATCCAGTCCGCCCGGACGGCCGCTCTCGGGTCCGGGTCGAGTGCCGCCCGCACCCGGGCGCTCCCGAAGCGGTCGGAGAACTGCTTGAAGTACTCCAGGCGGTAGCCGTAGAGCCAGCACAGCCAGCGCATCTCCGCCTCGCCGAAGGAGAAGAGGTTGACGGGCTGATCGACGCTTGGCGGGCCGTCGAGCAGCAGAGCCGTCCGGCTCATGTCCACCGTTTCAACTCCCCTTACCTGCAGCCGCCTTGTCCTTCTGCGAGCCGTCGTTCCAGGCGTTCTCCAGGCCGATGATCAGGGGACCTCCGGGCACCAGCAGCTCTCCCCACTGCCGGCCGCCGCGCGGCAGGAGCCGCCGCCCTCTGCCACGCCTGGCCGTTCCGCGACGCCCGCTGGACGCTGCCAAGGGCCTCGGTCAGCTCCTTGGCAGCCAGCCGGAGGTCCTTCACCAGGGTGTCGACACCACTGAGGCTGCCCGGCGCGGGGTCGAACCCCAGCGCTTCGAAGCCGTCCCGCTCGACCTTCGGCCCCCATCCCGGCCAGCCGAGGCCCTGAGCCTGTCCCGGGCCCGCCATCAGACGGCCGCTTTCGGGCTCAGCACGCCCTTGATCGCCTCGTCGGTCTCCCGATAGGCCTTCGCCGTGGCATCCAGACCCTCACCGATGGCGTGCAGCGTCTCGTTCAGCTGCTTCAGCCCCGTACTTCCACTCACCGCCGACGTGCCCGCAGGCCCCGTCCAGCGCGAGGTGGCCGGCCACCTGCGGCGAGGCCTTTTCGAGCGCGTGCATCGCGCCGACCACGATGCCGGTCGCCTCCCGCAGCTCCTTCGACACCTGGCCGAGCCCACTCGCATCGACCCGAAAGCTGTTCGCCACTGCTCCCCCGTGTTGCCCCGTACGAATGATCATCGGCACGCCAGCGGCCAACTCATCATCAAGAACGCTTCGTTGACGATTCCCTGACGAGGTCCGAACGCGCTCCCAACGCCGCGAACCGCGTCAGGCGTACTCCCGCAGCCTGGGTCGGACCCCCAGCAGGGTGAGCGCCAACACCGCCGCGAGCACCGTCCCGCCCGCGGCCGCGGAGACCGCGTCGAGGTCGTCGTCGGTGACCGCGACCGCGTGGTCGAGGGCGCGTTGGTTGATGGCCTGGACGTCGTCGAGCGCGGCGCCGAGGAGACCGAAGTCGGCGTTGGACTGGCCGGCGGCGAGGCCGGTGTTGAAGGCGACGGCCTCCTTGAGGCGCCCCTGCGCGTTGAGTTCGCGGATCCTGCGGTCGTCCCGCTGGTAGGCCTGGAACGCCGCGAGCACGCGCTCGGCCGCGTCCTGCTCGCCGGCGAAGGTGACGTTCCGCAGCTCGTCGCCCAGGAACCCGCCGAATCCGACGGTCCCGTGGTCGGCGCGGTGGGTGTCCGCCAGGGCGGCGAGCTTCGCGTTGTAGGTGGCGAGGCCGGCACCGTCGACCCGGGCGAAGGCCTGGGTCTTGTCGAAGAAGCTCTGCTCGTAGGCGGCCGCCCGGGCGGGGTCGGTCAGGTAGCGGCTCTCGTCCGCGTTCAGGTCGTACGACACCGCACGGGCCCGGCCGAGGGCGATCACCGAGTCATAGGAGTTGCTCTTCGCTACGACCAGCTGGTGGTCCGCCCGGGAGACGAGGGCCAGTCCGGTGATCAGCCCGACCAGGGCCAGCAGGGTGGTGACGGCGAGTGGCACGTTCATCAGCCGGTGGAAGCGCACCGCCAGGACCCGCTGAAGGCCCCCCAGCGAGGCGAGCGCGAGCAGGCCGGTGACCAGGATCCACCACCAGCCGGCGCCGAGATCGCCTCGCTGCGCCGTGTAGATCCGGTCGACAGTGGCCGAGTTGGCCGCCGTGACCTCGTCCACGGCGGGCAGCAGGCGCTGCCGCAGCAGGTCGGTCGCCTCCCGGTAGGCCGCGAGTGCCTCGGCCGACGGCTTGCCGGCGGGGGCGTGGGCCTGCTCCTCCAGCAGCTGGGCCCGGGCCACCCGGCTCTCGTAGCGGCCGAGTTCGCCGATGACGGTCTGCACCGCCCGCTGTCCGGCCGGATCGCCGGCCACCGCCTCGGTGACGCGCTGAAGGTCGGTGTCGGCCTGGGCACGGCGCTGTTCGTACGTCTCCAGGGTCTGCTTGCGCAGGACCGCGAAGTCCGGATCGGCTCCGAACAGCAGCAGGTTGGCGGCTTGGGCGTCCATGTCGTTGAGCGCGAAGTACAGGTCCGCGGAGCGCACCACCTGGGGTGCGGCGTGGTGGCCGATGGTGTCAGAGCCGTCGCGAGCGCCGGTCAGGACGGTGGCGGTGGCAGCTGCCGTGGTCAGCAGCGCCGCCAGGCAGAGCCCGGTGAGGCCGCGTACCAGGCGCGGGGTGTTCCACCACGAGCGGTGGAACCAGCCACGGGAGACCTTCGGACGAGGATTCCAGTGACGGGAGGCGCGCGGCACGGGTGTTGATTCGAGCGGATCAAAGCCCGCCTCCCCCGGCGAACCCGTTGCCCCCACGACAACCGATCTGCCCGACGTACCCGTTGGCATCGCCGCGCGCCCCCCTACCCTGTTTTCACTGGCCGCCGAAAACGGCCCTGACTGAACCGTCCGGGCTGGGATTTCGGCACGGTGCGCCTTCAGTCGTTGACCCTGCTGGCGAACCGTTTCCTCACCACTGACGCTACGCCCGCCGCAGCGACATCCGGCCTCTCCTGATGCCTCCTTGACGCCCCACCCGGCGATCTTGACGAACCATTGGCGCCCACGGATCAGGGCTGGTAGCGGTAGCCGATGCCGGGCTCGGTGATCAGGTGGCGCGGGCGCGCCGGATCGGCTTCGAGCTTGCGGCGCATGGCGGCCAGGTAGACCCGCAGATAGTTGCCGTTGCCCTCCGCCTGCGGGCCCCACACCTCGGCCAGGATCTGCCGCCCGGGCACCAGCCGGCCCGGATTGGCCATCAACAGGGCAAGGATCTTCCATTCGGTGGGCGTGAGCCGCACCGTTCCGTCAGGCCCGGTGACCGTGGCGGCGGCGAGATCGATCACGTGCGGGCCGATCCGCGGCGGCGGTGCGGGTTCCGTCGTCACCGGTCGGCGCAGGATGGCCCTCAGCCGGGCGAAGAGCTCGTCCATGACGAACGGCTTCGTGACGTAGTCGTCCGCCCCCGCGTCGAGCGCCCGGATCTTCTCCCCGGTGTCGGCCCGCCCCGACAGCACGATGATCGGCACGTCCAGCGTGGAGCGGACGCCCCGGATGACGTCCATGCCGTCGAAGTCGGGCAGCCCGAGATCCAGCACCACGGCCTCCGGTGGCGTCTGGCCGACCGAGTCGAGCGCCTCCTGTCCGGTACCCGCCGTCAGGACCGAGTAGTGGCGCGCCTGGAGGTTGATCCGCAGTGCGCGAAGCAGCGCCGGCTCGTCGTCGACGACCAGGATGTGACTCATCGGTCCGTATTCCTCTCCAGGTGGTCCGCACCGGCCTCGGGCGCCGGAACCGTCAGGGTGTCCTCGTCGATGGCCGCCTCGTCCGGTGCGGCGGGCAGGGTGAGGAGCATGGTGGTGCCGCCGCCGGGGGTGTCCTCCACCTCCAGGCTGCCGCCCATGGCCTCGGCGAGGCCGCGGGAGAGGGCGAGGCCGAGGCCGACGCCGGTGGTGTTGTCGGTGTCGCCGAGGCGCTGGAAGGGGAGGAAGACGCGGTCGCGGTCCTCGGGGGCGATGCCGGGGCCGCGGTCGATGACGCGGATCTCGACCCGGTCCTGGTGGTGGCTGGCGGCGACCAGGACGGGGGCGCCGGGGGCGTTGTGCCGCAGCGCGTTGGTGATGACGTTGGCCAGCACGCGCTCCAGCAGCGGCGGGTCGACCAGCACCGCCGGCACCGTGTCCAGGTCGAGCGGCTGAACCGGCGCGTACGGGTCCGGGAGCGAGTCCACCGCGCGCGGCAGGATCTCCTCCAGATGTGTGGGCGCCAGGTGGAGGGTGAGGGCGCCGGCCTGGAGGCGGCTCATGTCGAGCAGGTTGTCCACCAGCCGGGTGAGCTTGACCAGGGACTCGTCCGCCATGGCGAGCAGCTCGGCCTGGTCCTGATCCGAGAACTCCACATCCGGACTGCGCAGCGAGCCGATCGAGGCGAGGGCGGCGGCGAGCGGGGTGCGCAGGTCGTGGCTGACGGCGGCGAGCAGGGCGGTGCGCATCCGGTCGGCGGCCTTGATCGGCTCGACCTCGGCGGCGACGGTGGCGAGCCGGTCGCGTTCCAGGGCGGCGGCGACGTGCGCGGCGAAGGCGGTGAGGACGCGCTGGTCGGCGGCGGGCAGGCGACGGCCGGTGAGCACGAGGAGAGCGCTCTCCCCGACGGGCATCTCGGTCACCTCGTGGTCCGCGACACCGCCGTCCCCGCTTCCGTGCTCGGCGCCGGCGTCGGCCGCCGCCTCGCTGCACGCGATCGTCCGGCCGGTCGCCCGGTCGAGGAGGACGACGGAGTGCATGCCGAAGGCCGTCCTGGACTTCTCCAGCAGGGCGGGCAGGGCGTCGGCGCCGCGCAGCACGCTGCCGGCCAGGGTGGAGAGGGTTTCGGCCTCGGCGGTGGCCCGGGCGGCCCGGGTGGTGAGCCGGCTCGCGTGGTCGACCACGGTGGATACGGTCAGGGCCACGGCGGCGAAGACGATCAGGGCGACGAGGTTGTTGGTCTCGCCGATGGTGAGGTTGTGGACGGGCGGGATGAAGAAGTAGTTCAGCAGCAGCGAGGCGATGACGGAGGCCAGCAGGGCCGAGGTCGCTCCGCCGAGCAACGCCACGGCCACCACGCCGAGCTGGAAGATCAGCGCGTCCGTCGTCAGGTTCAGCTGGGTGTGGAACGGAGACAGCAGCGCGGTCAGCAGCGCGGGAACCACCAGCCCCGACGCGAACCCGGCGATGGTGCGGCGCTTGGAGTGGCGGCGGCCGAGCGAGGGCAGCCGGCCGCGGCCGGTGAACTCGTGGGTGACCATGTGGACGTCGATGTCCTCGGAGGCGTCCACGGTGGTCTGCCCGTTGCCGGGCCCGGTGAGGAAGCGGGTGAGGCGACCCCGGCGACTGGTGCCCAGCACCAGCTGCGTGGCGTCATGCGCCCGGGCGAACGCCAGCAACGCGGTCGGGATGTCGTCCCCGACCACCACGTGGTAGCTGCCGCCCAACGCCTCGACCAGCTGCCGCTGCTGGGCAAGGGCCCCCGACGACGCCCCTGCCAGCCCGTCACTGCGGCTCACATGCACCGCGAGCAGATCACCGCCCGCCGTCCGGTCGGCGATCCGGGCGGCGCGGCGGATGAGGGTCTCGCCCTCGGGGCCGCCGGTGAGGGCGACCACGACGCGTTCGCGGGTCTCCCAGACGCGGTCGATGTCGTGGCTGGCCCGGTAGTCGCGCAGGCCCTCGTCGACCCGGCCGGCCACCCAGAGCAGGGCGAGCTCGCGCAGGGCGGTCAGGTTGCCGACCCGGAAGTAGTTGGAGAGCGCCGCGTCCACCTTCTCCGCCTTGTAGACGTTGCCGTGGGCCATCCGACGCCGCAGCGCCTGGGGGGCCATGTCGACCAGCTCGATCTGGTCGGCCCGGCGGACCACCTCGTCCGGGACCGTCTCGCGCTGGGGAATGCCGGTGATCTTCTGGACGACGTCGTTCAGCGATTCCAGGTGCTGGACGTTGACGGTGGTGATGACGTCGATCCCGGCGTCGAGCAGCTCGTCGATGTCCTGCCAGCGCTTGGCGTTGCGGCCACCCGGGATGTTGGTGTGCGCCAGCTCGTCGACCAGCGCCACCGAGGGACGCCGGGCGATCAGGGCGTCCAGGTCCATCTCCTCGAACTCGGCGTCCCGATAGGTCCGCCTGATTCTTGGCAGCATTTCGAGCCCGTCCACCAGCCCTTCGGTGAACCTCCGCCCGTGGCACTCGATGTAACCGACCACCACGTCCGCACCGCGCTCCTGTCTGCGGTGGGCCTCGTCCAGCATCCGGTAGGTCTTGCCGACACCGGGGGCGGAACCGAGGTACACCCTCAGCCGGCCACGGCGGTGCGTGGTGCCGAGGGTGAGGTCGCGAGCCATGGGCGCTGCTCTTTCGTCTGAGGGGGCCGATCGGAGGTACAGCGGATATGGGCGACCGACCCGGGCACAGGAGAGGTTCTCCCGCGCCCGGGCCGGTCCGGTTACTCGGCTATCCGACGCAAGGTCACTTCTGCTCGCTCAGCGCCTTGTTGAGCAGGACGACGTTGACGCCCTCGTCGCCGAGGAAGCCGAGCGAGCGGCTCTCGGTGTACTTCTCGACGAGCTTGTTCAGCTGCTCGGACGAGACGTTGCCGCGGGCCTTGGCGACCCGGGCGACCTGCTCCTTGGCGTAGGCGACGGAGATGTGCGGGTCGAGGCCGGAGCCGGAGGCGGTGACCGCGTCCACCGGCACGCTCGCCGGGTCGACCCCGTCGAACTCGGCGACGGCCTTGCGGCGGTCCTCGACCGTTGTGGTGAGGTCCTCGCTGTTGGGGCCCAGGTTGGAGGCGCCGGAGACCTTTCCGCCGTAGCCGTTGGCCGAGGGCCGGGGCTGGAACCACTGCGGGTCCGGCCTGGCCGCCTCGTCGGCGTCGTCGGGGTTCTTCTTCGGCAGGTCGTAGCTCTGGCCCAGCAGGCTGGAGCCGATCTCCTTGCCGTCGGCGGCCTTCACGATCGAGCCGTTGGCCTTGTCGCTGAAGACGGCCTGGCCGATGCCGGTGACCAGCAGCGGGTAGGCGAGGCCGAGGACCACCGTCATCACCAGCAGCATCCGCAGCGCGGTGAAGTGCGTGCGCACGGTGGTGGGCAGGGGCTTGGACATGATGCGTTTCTCCTCTCTCAGCTCAGGCCGGGGATGAACTGGACGACCAGGTCGATCAGCTTGATCCCGACGAAGGGGACCACCAGCCCGCCGAAGCCGTAGACCCCGATGTTCCTTCGCAGCAGCGAACTGGCGTCGGACGGCCGGTACTTGACGCCGCGCAGGGCGAGCGGGATGAGGCCGATGATGACCAGGGCGTTGAAGACGATCGCCGAGGTGATGGCGGACTGGGGGCTGTGCAGGCCCATGATGTTGAGCCTGTCCAGGCCCGGGTAGACCGCGGCGAACATCGCCGGGATGATCGCGAAGTACTTCGCGACGTCGTTGGCGATGGAGAAGGTGGTGAGGGCGCCGCGGGTGATCAGGAGCTGCTTGCCGATCTCGACGATCTCGATCAGCTTGGTGGGGTTGGAGTCGAGGTCGACCATGTTGCCGGCCTCCTTGGCCGCCATGGTCCCGGTGTTCATGGCGACGCCGACGTCGGCCTGGGCGAGGGCGGGGGCGTCGTTGGTGCCGTCGCCGGTCATCGCGACCAGCTTGCCGCCCTCCTGCTCCTTCTTGATCAGGGCCATCTTGTCCTCGGGGGTGGCCTCGGCGAGGAAGTCGTCCACGCCGGCCTCCTGCGCGATCGCCCGGGCGGTCAGCGGGTTGTCACCCGTGATCATGATGGTCTTGATGCCCATCCGGCGCAGCTCGTCGAACCGCTCCCGCATACCCTCCTTCACCACGTCCTTGAGGTGGATGACACCCAGGACCCGGGCGGGCTTGGAGCCGATCCTGGTGGCGACGACCAGTGGCGTGCCGCCCGCGCCGGAGATGCCGTCGACGAGCGCCGACACCTCTGGGCCGACCGAACCGCCCTGCTCGTTCACCCAGTTGGTGACCGCGTTGGCCGCGCCCTTGCGGACCTGGTGTACCCCGTCGGCCTCGTCCAGGTCGACACCCGACATCCGGGTCTGCGCGGTGAACGGCACCCAGGTGGCGTGCGTCAGCTCGCCCTGGGCGCGGGCCCGCAGGCCGTACTCCGTCTTGGCGAGGACGACGATCGAGCGGCCCTCGGGGGTCTCGTCCGCGAGGGAGGACAGCTGAGCGGCGCTGGCCAGGTCGTCCTGCTCCACACCCGGAGCGGGTAGGAACTCTGCGGCCTGGCGGTTGCCGAGGGTGATGGTGCCGGTCTTGTCAAGCAGCAGGGTGTTGACGTCCCCGGCGGCCTCGACGGCGCGGCCGGACATCGCCAGCACGTTGCGCTGGACGAGGCGGTCCATGCCGGCGATGCCGATCGCGGAGAGCAGCGCGCCGATGGTGGTCGGGATGAGCGCCACGATCAGGGCGACCAGCACGATCATCGACTGCGGCGCGCCCGCGAAGGTCGCCATCGGCTGGAGCGTGACGACGGCGATCAGGAAGACGATGGTCAGCGAGGCCAGCAGGATGTTGAGCGCGATCTCGTTCGGCGTCTTCTGCCGGGCGGCGCCCTCGACCAGGGCGATCATCCGGTCGATGAACGACTTGCCCGGCTCCGAGGCGATCTTCACCACGATCCGGTCGGACAGCACCTTGGTGCCGCCGGTCACCGCACTGCGGTCACCGCCCGACTCGCGGATCACCGGCGCGGACTCACCCGTGATCGCCGACTCGTCCACCGAGGCGACGCCCTCGACGACGTCGCCGTCGCCGGGGATGATCTGGCCGGCCTCGACCACGACGTGGTCGCCCAGGCGCAGGGCGGTGCCGGGGACCTCCTCCTCGGCCCGGCTCTTCGGCCAGTCGGTGAGGCGGCGCGCCATGGTGTCGGTCTTGGTCTTGCGCAGGGTGTCCGCCTGCGCCTTGCCGCGGCCCTCGGCGACGGCCTCGGCGAGGTTGGCGAAGATCGTGGTCAGCCAGAGCCAGACGGTGATCGACCAGGCGAACACCGACGGGTCCGCGATCGCGGCGACGGTGGTGACCACCGAGCCGACCTCGACCACGAACATCACCGGGTTCTTCACCATCACCCGGGGATCGAGCTTCTTCACCGCGTCCGGCAGGGAGGTCACGATCAGTTTGGGATCGAGGAGCCCGCCGGAGACTCTGTGGGGCACCGTGCTCTCGGCCTTGTCAGCCGGAGTGGGAGTAAGAGTGGGGGACGACATCAGGAGAGACCTTCCGCGATCGGCCCGAGGGCCAGGGCCGGGAAGTAGGTGAGGCCGACGACGATCAGGACGACGCCCGACAGCAGGCCCACGAACAGCGGCTTGTGGGTGGGCAGGGTGCCCGGGGTGGCGGGGACGGGCTGCTGCTGCGCGAGCGCGCCGGCCAGCGCCAGGACGAACACCATCGGCAGGAACCGGCCGAACACCATCGCCAGACCCAGCGCCGTGTCGTACCAGTCCGTGTTCACCGTGATACCGGCGAACGCCGAACCGTTGTTGTTCGAGGCGGAGGTGAACGCGTACAGCACCTCGGAGAAGCCGTGCGCACCGGAGTTGAGCATCCCGGCCCGCTCGCCGGGCAGCGCCATCGCCACACCCGTGCCGATCAGCACGATCGTCGGCGTGGTCAGGATGTACAGGGAGGCGAACTTCATCTCCCGCCCGCCCAGCTTCTTGCCCAGGTACTCCGGGGTGCGCCCGACCATCAGCCCGGCCACGAACACCGCGACGATCGCCAGCACCAGCATCCCGTACAGGCCCGAACCGGTACCGCCGGGCGCGATCTCGCCCAGCATCATGTTGAACATCGTCAGCCCGCCGCCGAACGGCGAGTACGAGTCGTGGAAGGAGTTCACCGCACCCGTCGACGTCAGCGTCGTCGACGCCGCGAACAGACCCGAGGCCGCGATGCCGAACCGCTGCTCCTTGCCCTCCATCGCCCCGCCGGCCGCCTGCATCGCCGAACCGTCGTGCTGCGCCTCGAAGAACGTGATCAGCGCGACCGAGGCCACCCAGAACAGGCCCATCACCGCGACGATCGCGTAGCCCTGCCGGTTGTCACCCACCATCCTCCCGAAGGCGCGCGGCAGCGCGAACGGGATCAGCAGGATGAGGAAGATCTCCAGGAGGTTCGTGAACCCGGTCGGGTTCTCGAACGGGTGCGCCGAGTTGGCGTTGTAGAAACCGCCGCCGTTGGTACCCAGCTCCTTGATGACCTCCTGCGAGGCCACCGGCCCGCCCGGGACCGACTGCGTACCGCCGCCCAGCGTGGCCACCTCGTGGAAGCCGTGAAGGTTCTGCACGACGCCGTTGGCCAGCAGCACCAGGGCGAAGACGACCGAGACCGGCAGCAGCAGCCGCAGCGAGATCCGGGTCAGGTCCACCCAGAAGTTGCCCACCCGGTCCGTGCGGTTGCGGGTGAACCCGCGGATCAGCGCCGCCACGATCGCGATGCCCACCGCCGCCGAGACGAAGTTCTGCACCGCCAGGCCCGCCATCTGCACCAGGTGGCCCATCGCGGACTCGCCGCTGTAGGACTGCCAGTTGGTGTTCGCCACGAACGAGATCGCGGTGTTCCACGCCTGGTGGCCCGGCATCTGCTCGACGCCGAGGCCCAGCGGCAGCCACTGCTGCACCCGGATCAGGCCGTAGAGGAAGAGCACGGAGACGGCCGAGAACGCCAGCACCGAGCGCAGGTACACCGGCCAGCGCTGATCGGCGTCGCCGTCCACGCCGATCACCTTGTACAGGCCACGCTCGGCTCTGAGGTGCTTCTTGGAGGTCAGGAGGTGGGCGATGTAGTCGCCCAGCGGCCGGTAGCACAGCACCAACGCGGCCACCAGGGCCAGGAACTGCAACCAGCCCGCAACAGTGGAGCTCATGTCAGAACTTCTCCGGGTAGATCAGCGCGAGGATGAGGTAGCCGACGAGGGCGACGGCGACGATGAGACCTGCGATGTTCTCCGCGCTCACAGCTTCTCCACCCCCCGCGCGATCAGGGCGATGACGGCGAACACGACGACCGTGACACCGACGTAGATGAGATCGGACATGGGCTCCACCAGAGCGACTACGAGGATGCCGCGGCCGGCCCCGGAGGGCTCGGCGCGGCACCGGGGGAAGACCGGCTGGAGCAGCAAACCAGCCGGTGGGGGCGCGCAGCGGTTCCCTGATGCCCTCCATACGGGGGGTCCGGAAACATTGACGCGGCCTTGATGTCTGCGTCATTCACCCGAGACCGCGGGTTGTCCTAAACGCGCTTCGGGCCCCGGGCAGCGGCGCTGTCCGGGGCCCGACGTTCAGGCCCTTCCTCGTCCTGCTACATCCGCATCCGCAGCCGGCAGACCACGGCGTCGGTGTGGCGGCGCAACGCCCGGTCGATGACGGCGCCGCGCCGGTTCTGCAGCGGGCGCTGCCAGAAGCGGGCCGGCTCGACCTCGGGGATCAGCACGGTGAGGCGGTCGTAGGCGTGCTCGGCGGCGAGCCGGTTGACGAAGGCGGCGATCGGCGGGCCGAGCCGGCGGTGGTCGTCCGGGAGCTCCACCAGCGGCACCCCCGGCTGCCAGAGCTCCCAGTCCCGGCGCAGCGCCTCGGCCTCGGCGCCGTCGTGGACGACGGTGACGGCCAGGACCTCGTCGCCGAGCGAGAGGGCGGCGCAGAGGGCGTCGCGGGTGAGGCGGGTGATCGCGGTGACCGGGACGACGACCAGGCTGCGCTGCGGGGTGAGCGGGCCGGGGACGCGGCCGAGTTCCAGGCGTTCGCCGATCCGGGTGTAGCCGCGGTGGACCGCCTCGAAGAGCAGGACCAGCAGCGGCAGGGCCAGGCAGATGCCCCAGGCGCCCTCGGTGAACTTGGTGCCGGTGACGACGAGGGCGGCGACGCCGGTGAGCAGCGCACCGAAGCCGTTCAGGGCGGCCCTGGCGCGCCAGCGTGCCGGCCTCTCCAGGAACCAGTGGCGGACCATGCCGACCTGGCAGACGGTGAAGCCGACGAACACCCCGATCGCGAACAGCGGGACGAGGCGGTTGACGTCCCCGCCCGATCCGACCAGCAGCACGGCGGAGACCACCGCGAGGAAGAGGACGCCGTGGCGGTGGACCTGGCGGTCGGCGCGCAGCGCGAAGACGTGCGGGAGGTGGTTGTCGCGGGCGAGCAGGTGGAGCAGGACGGGCAGGCCGCCGAAGGAGGTGTTCGCGGCCAGGCCGAGCAGGACGACAGTGGCGAACTGGACGAGGTAGAAGCCGGCGCCGTGGCCGAGCGAGGCGTCGGCGAGCTGGGCGAGGACGGTGACGCCTTCGACCGGCTGGAGGTGGAAGCGGCCGATCAGGACGGCCAGGCCGATCAGCATCACGCCCAGCAGCGCGCCGAGCGCGACCTCGGTGTGCTGCGCGCGCTTCACGCCCGGCGCACGGAAGGACGGGACGGCGTTCGCCACCGCCTCCACGCCGGTCAGCGCCGAGCAGCCGGCCGCGAAGGCCTTGAGCAGCAGCAGTGCGCCCACCGCGGTGGCGTTGCCGGCCAGTGCGGACGCGTGTCCGGCGGCGGCCTCGGTGCTCGCCGGCGCGTCCCGGAACAGGCCGACCACGATGATCGCCAGGACCGACAGCACGAACACCGCGGTCGGCGCCAGGAACCAGCGCGCCGACTCCGCGATGCCGCGCAGGTTCACCGCCGTCACCAGGGCGAGCACGCCCAGGCAGAGCCAGATGCGGTCCCCGTACAGGCCCGGCACCGCCGAGGTCAGCGCCGCCACGCCGGCCGTCACCGAGACCGCCACGTTCAGGATGTAGTCGATGACGAGGGAGGCCGCCGCCGTCAGCGCCGTCCGCCGCCCCAGGTGCGCCTTCGCCACCGCGTACGCGCCACCGCCGTCCGGGAACGCCGCGATCACCTGCCGGTACGAGGCCACCAGCACCGCCAGCAGCACGGCGATCGCCACCGTCACCGGCAGCGTGAACCCCAACCCGTACGCCCCGGCCGCCGCCAGTACCAGCACGATCGACTCCGGCCCGTACGCGACCGAGGCCATCGCATCCAGCGACAGCGCCGCCAGCCCGCCCAGCGCCGTCAACCGGTGACGGTCCTCCGGGACCGCGCCGGTATCCGGCGACTCGGTCCCGGCGGTGACAACCGGGGTGGTGATGTCCGACATCCGCTTCTCCATCGATCGTGCGTTCCACGATCGTGCGGCCGTCCGGAAGCCCTGCCGCCGCTTATTGCGCTCCCTTGACGCGGACACCAGCAGCCTTGACGGCATCTTGACGGCCGTGGGCATGCAACGGCCCCCGGGGCCGCCCGTCCCCACAGGCGGACAGGCCCCGGGGGCCGCTGGGGTTCACCCGGTGCCGGTGGCACGCGGCACCGGGTGGGTCATGGGGTTACCGGCCCGGTTTGCGGCCGTGGTTGGCCTTCTTCTTCCGACGGGCCTTCTTCTTACGGGCACGCTTGGACATGTCGTTCTCTCCGGAAGCGGTAAGGGGGACGGGTCAGGCCTGGCCGACGAGCCGGTCGGCGAGCTTGCCGAGGCGCTTCTGCGAGCGTTCCTCCTGGGCGGCCGCGGCCGTCGGGGCGAGCTCGCCGCCGTCGTAGTACTCGCCGTTGAGCAGCGGCACGTCCGGCAGGCAGAGCCGTACCACGGCGGCCGCGCCCTCGGCCGGCGGCCCGCCGACCCGGCCGTACAGCGGCAGCAGCGCGGTGTCGCACAGGCCCGGGTTGAGGCTGACGGCGGTGATGCCGGAGCCGGCCGGGGCCATGTCGGCGGTGGCCATGGTCAGGGCGAGCTGGGACTGCGCGTAGGCCGCGACCCGGGAGTACTTCTTGGTGCGGTGCGGGTCGGTCCAGTTCATCGAGGCGGTGCGGTGCAGCGAGGAGGAGACGTTGACGATCCGCGCGTCGCCGGCGGCAGAGAGCGGGGCGCGCAGCAGCCTGGCGAGCAGGTGCGCGGCGAGGAAGTTGACCTGGAGCGAGACCTCGTTGCCGTCGTCGGTGAGGGTGCAGCGCTCGGGGGCCATCACGGCGGCGTTGTTGACCAGCAGGTCCAGCGCCGGATAGTGCTTCACGACCTTGCCGGCCAGCACCGCGACCTCCGAGAGGTGGGTGAAGTCGGCTGCCAGTTCGACGAGTCGGTCGCGCCGGGCGCCGGCGGCGACCAGCCGGTCGACGGCGTCCTCGGCCTCGGCGGCGGTTCGGGCGTGCACCAGGACGGTGGCGCCGAGCCCGGCCAGCAGACGGGCGCTCTCCCAGCCGATGCCGGAGGAGGCCCCGGTGACCAGGGCGGTGCGGGACGACAGCGTGGACAGAACAGCGTCGGACATGACCCATCCAAGGGTGGCGGGCACCGCCGGGGTGCCGGAGGACGTGACAGTGCACGCCCCCGGGGGCCGGTGGTGCGGAGAAGGGTGGAACGGTGAAGGACGCGTCCGCCTCCCCCGCGCAAAGTGGCGAGGGAGGCGGACGGCACTACGCGGCACGCGGGCCGGCGACGGAGCGGGGAGGCTCGGACCTACCGGACGGCGGCGGTGACCGCGACAGCGACGACCCGCGGCCGCGTATGCGGCGGACGGTCGTGGTGGCGTGTCGAGCGGTTCATGCCCCCCATCCAACGCCACCCTGCGGAGCCCGGGCAAGCCTGCTCGCCATCCATGACGAGCCCCTGACGACTCCCTGACAGGCCCTTGACTCCCGATCGACGCGAGCCGTGGGAATCGGGACCGAGTAGCAGCGGTACAGCGCCCACGCCTCCTGCTCAGACATGGCGTTCGAGAGTAGTGCGGCCCACTCGGCTCCCCGTCGGCACCGCTGCTGAACCGAGTGCCCGCGGTGCCGGCCCACACCTCCACTACTCGCTCTTGCTAAGTACCGGTAGTCAGCGTTACTGTGTAGCAGTAGTCAGTAACACTGAATACCTCGGAAAGGAGGTTTCCCATGTCCAAGCTGGAGACGGAGATGCTCAAGGGCACGCTGGAGGGCATCATCATCGCGTCCCTCTCCAGCCGGCCCGCGCACGGCTACGAGATCACCGCAGGGCTGCGGGAGCAGGGTTTCTCCGACATCGCCGAGGGGACCGTCTACGCACTGCTCGTCAGGATCGAGAAGCGCGGCCTCGTCGACGTGGCGAAGGTCCCCTCCGAGAAGGGGCCGCCACGCAAGGTGTACTCCCTCAACGCCCAGGGGCGGGAGTACCTCGAAGAGTTCTGGAGGACGTGGAGCTTCCTCACGGAACGACTGGAACAGCTCCGCGAAGGAGGAAGGTGACCATGTCCGATGTCGAAAAGGGCGGCTTCATCTCGAAGGTGATCGGGCCCAAGAAGCGCTGGAGGGCGTACAAGGCCCGCGTCAAGGGGCTTCCCGAGAACTACCGCACGGCGGTCGAAGCGATCGAGCGGTACCTGATGCACTTCGTGCCGACCGACGGCGACAGCAATGCGTCGATGTTCGAAGACCTCGCCGACCTGTTCGAACAGGCCGCGGCGGACGGAATGCCGATCCACGAGATCGTCGGGGAGGACCCCGCGGAGTTCGTCGAGGCGTTCGCCCGGAACTACTCGGAGGGGGGCTATGTCCCCACTCGCGCGCGGAAGCGGCTGGCCGACGACCTCGCGCGCGCCGAGGACCAGGCGTCCTGAAGACTGCACGCACGAACTCCGAACCGTCAATCCGCGCGCACGGCCCTGAGGAGTCCTGCAAACAGACGAGCAAGGAGCTGCGCGGCGTGCCCTTCGCCGCACCGCCGGGCAGCATCCTTGCCCTGCCCGGTTCGAACAGGGCGGGCAGGTCCACGGTCGTGAACACACCCGCCCCCGCTGCTCAAGGCCGGTGCGAAGACGGCTACCGTCAACGGCTTCGACGTCGCCACGCCGGATGCGCAGGCGCGTGAGTCCTCCCGGCCCACCGACTCGACGGGGTATTCGGTCGTGCTCGGGACCGCGCGCAGTGACGTGATGGTCGGCATCGCCGCAGACACCCCTGCCTGAGTCGACGTCAACTCGGGCCCCTGGCAGGTGCGCAACACGCTCCCCGCGCCCAGGGCCCGGAGGAGACCGAGGGCACCGCACAGATCCACACCCCTACCCGCACCCGCACGTCAACACCGATCCGCCGCGCCCGCTCCTGACCCCGAAGAACCATCCCCAGCTCGGCCACCCCCAGTCACTTCAGCCTTTGAACGGGAGGGCTCCATGCCTTCATTTGTCATGCCCACATCCAGCAGGAGCGGCGGCTACCCGTCGCCGGCCGCCGTCTCCGCCGTCGGTCTGCGCAAGTCGTACGGCGACAAGACCGTCCTCGACGGCATCGATCTGCACATCCCGGCCGGATCCGTGTTCGCACTGCTCGGGCCGAACGGCGCCGGCAAGACCACCGCCGTGAAGATCCTCTCCACCCTCATCACCGCCGACGGCGGACAGGCCCAGGTCGCGGGCCACAACATCGCCGCCGACCCGCAGGCCGTGCGGGCCGCGATCGGCGTCACCGGCCAGTTCTCGGCCGTCGACGGCCTGATCACCGGCGAGGAGAACATGCTCCTCATGGCGGACCTGCACCACCTGCCCAAGCAGAAGGGCCGCCGCATCGCTGCCGAGCTGCTGGAGCGCTTCGACCTTACCGAGGCCGCGAAGAAGCCCGCCTCCACCTACTCCGGCGGCATGAAGCGCCGCCTGGACATCGCCATGACCCTGGTCGGCGACCCGCGGATCATCTTCCTCGACGAGCCGACCACCGGCCTCGACCCGCGCTCACGCCACACCATGTGGGGGATCATCCGCGAGCTGGTCTCCGGCGGCACCACCGTCTTCCTCACCACCCAGTACCTGGACGAGGCCGACGAGCTCGCCGACCGCATCGCCGTCCTCAACGACGGCCGGATCGCCGCCGAGGGCACCGCCGAGGAGCTCAAGCGGCTCGTCCCCGGCGGACACGTCCGCCTGCGCTTCACCGACCCGGCCGCCTACCAGGGCGCCGCCACCGCCCTGCCCGACGCCGCCCGCGACGACGAGGCCCTGTCCCTGCAGATCCCCAGCGACGGCAGCCAGCGCGAACTGCGCGCCGTCCTCGACCGGCTGAACACCGCCGGCATCGAGGCCGACGAACTGACCGTCCACACCCCCGACCTCGACGACGTGTTCTTCGCCCTCACCGGCCCCGCCGACATCCCCAACCAGCCCAAGGAGACCGTCCGATGAGCTCCCTCTCCCTCGCCGTCCGCGACTCGTCCACGATGCTGCGCCGCAACCTCCTGCACGCGCGGCGCTACCCGTCCGGAACCCTGAACCTGCTACTCGCGCCGATCATGCTGCTGCTGCTCTTCGTCTACATCTTCGGAGACGTGATGAGCGGGGGTATCGGCGGCCACGGCGCCGACCGCTCCGAGTACATCGCCTACATCGTCCCGGGCATCCTGATGATGACCATCGGCAGCACCGTGATCGGAGCCGCGGTGCACATCTCCATGGACATGAGCGAGGGCCTCATCGCCCGCTTCCGCACGCTGGCGATCCACCGCGGCTCTGTGATCATCGGGCACGTCATCGGCAGCGTGCTGCAGTGCATCGCCAGCGTGGTCCTCGTCGGTGCCGTCGCCGTGGCCGTCGGCTTTCGCCCCCACGATGCCACCGTTCTGGACTGGCTCGCGGCGTTCGGACTGCTCACGCTGTTCGCCCTGGCGTTCACCTGGATCGCGGTCGGCATCGGCATGGCCAGCCCGAACGCCGAGGCGGCCGCCAACAGCGCACAACCGCTGATCCTCCTCCCGCTCATCTCCAGCGCCTTCATCCCGGCCGACACGATGCCGGGCTGGTTCCAGCCGATCGCCGAGTACCAGCCGTTCACGCCCGCCATCGAGACCCTGCGCGGCCTGCTGCTCGGCACCCACATCGGCAACAACGGCTGGATCGCGATCGCCTGGTGCGTCGGCCTGACCGCGCTGGGCTACCGCTGGTCGACGGCACAGTTCAACCGCGACCCGAAGTGAGTGCGCGGGCTGCCCCCCTGCAGCCCGTCTCTCTCCAGGGCGGCGCACTCCGACACGGCGTCGTTCGCCGGCGCGACAGCGCAGGCCATCCGGGCACCAGGGCCGGATCGCCCGAGGGTGAGATCCCCTCGGGCGAAGGCTGCACCGGGACACGTACGACGATCAGGCGATCGGCAACCGGTCGACCCTGACTGCCCGGCGCGGCAGAACCGCGGGCAGAGCAGGCAGCAGGGCGGCCGCGGTGAACAGCGCGTAGTGGCCGCTCTCCGCGCCGGCTCCGGACCAGCCGAGTTCGGCGTGGCTGTGCTCGGCGAAGGCGTTGCAGCACAACCAGGCGGCCATGCCGATCACCGGTGCCGCCGAGGGCCGGGACAAGGCCCCGACCAACGCGCTCAGCCCAACGTAGGCGGCATAAGCGAACCAGCCGGAGTGCAGCTCACCGAGCCTGCCCAGGCCGAGCGCCAGGGCACCGCCGGCAACCAGCGTCACCGTGCCCGACGCCGCGACGGGCAGCCGGTCCAGCACGGGGTGGTAGCGGTGGCCGCCGGGGCGGGCCGAGTACATCCGCACGGCGGGCCTATCCCTTCGCGCGGACCAGCTCGGGCGCGGGCCCGACCGGAAGGTGCCACTGGTTGCGCCGGTGCAGCGACTCCAGCTCCTGCTGCAACCCCGGCCGTGGGACGGCGAGGACCGGGCAGCCGGCCTTCCGCGTGCAGTAGGCGCTCACGGAGTGCCGCAGTCGGCGGCGCAGCAGGCCGCCGCTCCGGCCCACCACGAGGAGGTCTTCGGGGCGGTCGGCGGTCTGCACCAGCGCGGGTCCGGTCTCACCGCGGACCACCAGCGGGTGCATCGGCACGCCCGGTCCGCTGCCGGGGAAGGCCGTGTCCAGGGCGTCGCGCAGGCGCTGCTCGGCGGCGTCCCGCACGGCCGCGAGCAGGGGCGGGCACGGGGAGCGGCGGTAGCCGAGCTCGCCGCCCGGCGGCTCCCAGGCCAGTACGGGAACGACCTCGGCCCCCGTGCGGCGGGCCTCGGCGACCGCACGATGCAGGGCGGCCAGGCTGCCCAGGGAGCCGCTGACTCCGACCACCACACGGCCCTGTGGCCGCTCGTCGTTCCGGTGGCTGCCGTTCATGTCCTGTCCTCACGCCGCTGCGGCTCACGCGTCTTCTTCACGCGCCCTGTCCTCGGCTGTTCTTCAGCCGCTTCCAGCCAAGCCGCAGGGGACGGCCGATCAGCGTGGCCTTGACGGGATTCTGACGCGGCCGACCATTATCCGAACGCGGTCTTGACGCGTGCCGCGGCCGGCCTCGCCGGTGCCGGCCAGCGCCCGGATCGAGTCGACGGCGACGTAGGCGGCGAGGGCGAAGAAGGAGACGGCGATGATCCGCAGGGCGGTCTTCTCCCTGGCCTCGCGCACGGCGTGGTCGCGGGCCGAGAACTGCCAGGCGACGGGGCGGCGGAGGACACCTCGATGATCGAGTCCAGGCCGAAGCCGATGAGCGCGGCGGGTGGTGTCCGGCAGTCACGTCACCGAGTGGGCCCGGCCGCGCCCCGGTGACCCTGCGTCCGACAGGCCGTCAGGTGCCCGCGTCAGGGTCGTGTCAAGGACCTCCCGTGTCACGCCAAGCGGGCGTCAAGACTCGTACGGCGTGTGGAGATCCGGTGCTTCGCTGTGCGGCGTCTCCATTCCCCCGTCGCCGCTGAACCGCCGCCCCGTCTCTTGGGAGCGGCCCCGGAAGGCCCCAGAACTGATGCGCCGCTCGGCTCTCACCCCACCGGACACCACCACCGACCCGGCCGGGCCCGTCCCGGACTGGTTCCGCCGCCCGAAGGCCGCCGGCGCCGAGCCGGCGCCGCCTCACCCGGGCCACCGCCCCTCCGCACCCCGACCCGGGCGCCGCCGGCTGATCACCGCACGCCAGCTCCGCGAGGCCCTGCCCGCCGCCGTACGCAAGCTCCACCCGCGCACCATGGCAAAGAACCCGGTGATGCTGGTGGTGGAAACCGGCTCCGCCCTCACCACGCTCACCGCCGTCGTCCACCCGAGCGTGTTCGCCTGGCTGATCAGCTTCTGGCTCTGGCTCACCGTGCTCTTCGCCAACCTCGCCGAGGCCGTCGCCGAAAGCCGCGGCAAGGCCCAGGCCGACTCCCTCCGCCAGGCGCAGACCGGCACGACCGCCCGCCGCCTGCTGCACTGGCGGGCCGGCATCCCCGACCACCGGCACGAGACGCTCCCCGCCGAACACCTGCTGCTGCACGACATCGTCCTCGTGCGGTCCGGCGAGGTGATCCCCCGCGACGGCGAGGTGATCGAGGGCGTCGCGGCCGTGGACGAGTCCGCGATCACCGGCGAGTCCGCGCCGGTGATCCGCGAGTCCGGCGGCGACCGCACCAGCGTCACCGGCGGCACCCGCGTCCTCTCCGACCACCTGGTCGTCCGGATCACCTCCCGGCCGGGTCAGAGCTTCATCGACCGCATGATCGCCCTGGTCGAGGGCGCGAACCGGCAGAAGACCCCGAACGAGGTCGCCCTCAACATCCTCCTCGCCTCGCTGACCATCGTCTTCGTGCTCTCCGTGGTCTCGCTCCAGCCCATGGCCATCTACGCCGGCGCCCCGCAGACCAGCGTCGTCCTGGTCGCCCTGCTGGTCGCACTCATCCCGACCACCATCGGCGCCCTGCTCTCCGCGATCGGCATCGCCGGCATGGACCGCCTCGTCCAGCGCAACGTCGTCGCCCTCTCCGGCCGCGCCGTCGAGGCGGCCGGCGACGTCGACGTCCTGCTGCTCGACAAGACCGGCACCATCACCCACGGCAACCGGCGCGCCACCGCCCTCCACCCGCTCCCCGGCGCCACCGTCGAGCAGCTCGCCGAGGCCGCCCAACTCGCCTCCCTCGCCGACGAGACCCCCGAAGGCCGCTCCGTCATCGAGCTGACCAACCGCCAGTACTGGACACCGCCGCGCGCCAACGGTGAACTCGGCGAACAGACCACCGTCCCGTTCACCGCCCAGAGCCGCATGAGCGGCGTCGACCTCGCCTGGCCCGACGGCGCCACCTGCCTGATCCGCAAGGGCGCCGCAAGCGCCGTCGCCCACTGGGTGGTGCGCAGCGGCGGGCGGTTGCCGATGGAGGCC
Organism: Kitasatospora sp. NPDC052868; assembly: GCF_044547105.1. NCBI lineage: Bacteria > Bacillati > Actinomycetota > Actinomycetes > Kitasatosporales > Streptomycetaceae > Kitasatospora > Kitasatospora sp. NPDC052868. The sequence goes on from NZ_JBITZW010000012.1 coordinate 241,740, forward strand.
AGGGGCGTCGTCGACCGGATCTCGGCCGACGGCGGCACCCCGCTGCTGGTCGCCGTCCACGACCGGCACGGCGCCCGGGCGCTGGGCGTCATCGAGCTCAAGGACGTCGTCAAGGACGGCATCGCCGACCGTTTCGCCGAACTGCGCAGGATGGGCATCCGCACGGTGATGGTCACGGGCGACAACCCGCTCACCGCCCGCGCGATCGCCGCCGAGGCCGGGGTGGACGACTTCCTCGCCGAGGCCACCCCCGAGGACAAACTCGTCTACCTCAAACGGGAACAGGCCGCCGGGAACATGGTCGCGATGACGGGCGACGGCACCAACGACGCCCCCGCGCTCGCCCAGGCCGACGTCGGCGTCGCGATGAACACCGGCACCCCGGCCGCCAAGGAGGCCGGCAACATGGTCGACCTCGACTCCAACCCCACCAAGCTGATCGAGATCATCCGGGTCGGCAAGCAACTCCTCATCACCCGAGGGGCGTTGACCACCTTCTCGATCACCAACGACGTGGCCAAGTTCTTCGCGATCATCCCCGCGATGTTCTCCGCCTCCCACCCCGGCCTCGCCCACCTCAACATCATGGGCCTGCACAGCCCCACCTCGGCCATCGCCTCCGCGATCATCTTCAACGCCCTGATCATCGTCGCCCTGATCCCGCTCGCCCTGCGCGGCGTCCGCTACCAGCCCGCGAACGCCACCGACCTGCTCCGCCGCAACCTGCGCGTCTACGGACTCGGCGGCCTGGTCCTCCCGTTCCTCGGCATCAAGGCGATCGACCTGCTCATCCAGTTCGTGCCCGGCCTCGACTGACGACGGGACCGGGCATCCGGGATCCGTCTGCCATCAAGGCCACGTCAAGAAGTGCGCGCCGGTCGTCAGGGCACCGTCAGCAACCGCTCCCCCGCCGCCGCGGCGGGCTTCACTGGAGGCAACGGAACGCCGAGAAGGACGAGAGGGAGTTGAGCGGCCATGGCCGGCACCACACGGGTGATCGTCGGGCTCAACGGGTCGTTGAGCAGCCTCGCGGCCCTGTACCGCGCCGTCGACGAGGCCGCCCGGCGCTCGGCGGCGCTCGTCCCGCTGACCGCCTGGGAACCGTCCGAGCGCGACGGACTGCGACCTCTCTCCGAGCTCGAACACGCCGCCCGCAGGCGTCTGGACACCATAGGGGATTCCTCCCGGGCTTGAACGGCCGCTCACGAGTGGGGACCGTGAATGGTCACGAGATCCCGTCCGATCCAGGTGATCGGGCGGGATCTCTGCACTGTGGGGGCTTGTTCGATTCGTTCGCCCTTGCCGGCTTGATCCGCCAAAGGCGTGACAGCCAGGCACCTCCCGGGTAGACGGCCGACCGGCGACAATCTCCGAGCCGCCGGCATTGCGAATGGCTCCGCAATTCGCGAGAGCCCGGGACGGTGCACGAAAGGGCAGACCTCCCGACCCTGCCGTATGGATGCCGCAAGGAATCACGGGACGTCGATTTCCGGGGTCTACGATCCGTCTTTGTCGAGAAGAAATACTCTTCCGAGCCGAACAGAAAGACGATCCTGACGTGGAAATCCTGTCCCGCCTGAAACGCGCCGCCGCCTGCGGGGTCGCCGCCGTCGCGGTGGTCTCCGGCCTGACCGTGCAGGCCCAAGCTGCGCCGATGGCGGCCGCCCCCGTGGACAAGACCTGCGGAACCCCTGCCGTACCGGGCGGCGGCAACTGCATGAGCTCGCTGATCAGCTCCACGTTCGACATGATCAAGCTCATGCACAGCGCCGCCAACGCCAACAAGCTGGACAACGCGGAGTTCACCCAGAGCACCGCGACGAAGCTGAGCCAGAAGTTCCCCGGGTTCAACGTCATGGTGTTCAAGACGGTGGGCACCGACCTCTACGACACCGAATGGTTCACGAACGAGCACAAGGCCGATATGAAGGGGGTGCTGCTCGACACCACCTACAAGCTCAACCATTTCATGGACAAGGACAAGAAGGAGCCCTCCGGATACGACAAGTTCCGGATCTGGGTCTTCCAGGGGGACTCGACCTTCCGCAACCGGGGCGACGGCGGGTACATGAACTGGGCGTTCGTCGGCAACGACGGCGACAGCGTCAAGAAGGAGCCGTGGACCTGCCGGTCGGGCACCGCGCGGCCCTACAAGTGCGACGGCGACGTGCGCACCATCCACTTCCCCGCGCGGTCCGGCTACGGCACCAGGACCGGCAGCCTCACCCCGGACTCCAGCGCCGGCAACCACGCCTGCCTGGACGTCAGCGGCAACGGCACCGCGAACGGCACCCCCGTGCAGATGTGGGAGTGCAACGGCGGCGACGCGCAGAAGTGGACCTACAACGGGTACAAACTCCGGGCGGCCAACGGCAAGTGCCTCGACCTGGAGGCCAACAAGACCGGGAACGGGACCAAGCTCCAGGTCTGGGACTGCCTGGAGATCCCCGGTCAGCGCTGGAACATGTCGGCCAGCGGCGGTTTTCGGCACATGACGGACCAGGACGACCGGTCCAAGGACGTCTGCATCGACGACTTCAGCGGCCGGACCGCCAACGGCAGCACCGTGGCGGCCTGGGCCTGCGGCTCCGAGACCAACCGGGACGCGCCCAACCAGAACTGGGCCTGGGGCGGCACCCCGCCGACCACCAACCCGACCACGCCCGGCAACAACGGCGCCGAGGTGTACCTGAAGCTCGACAACGGGCTCGGCGCCGTCCCGCTCAGCGGTTCCGCCGGCGCCTCCGTCGTCCCCGGGATCCGGGGCGGCAACGAGTCCAAGTGGAAGGTCGCCTCGGTGGGCGGCGGTCGCTACCGGATCACCAGCTCCTACGGACTGGAACTCACCGAGAGCGGCAACTACATGGCCGAACTCCAGCCGTGGAGCAACTCCTCCCAGCAGAAGTGGGAACTCTCCGGAGTCGGCAACGGCAGGTACCAGATCCGGATCTCCGACGACGACTGCCTCGCCCACGACGCCGACTTCAAGCAGCTCGGCGTGTGGACCTGCAAGCGGGGCTGGCAGCAGGAATGGGTACTCGAATCCACCTCCGGCGGCGTGATCACGCCCGCCGAACCGGGCACTCCCACGGACCCCAAAAACCCGAAGCCCCCGACGGGCGGCGGCGGTTCGAGCATCCCGACCGAGCGGCCGCTGTTCCTGAAGCTCTCCAACGGGCTGGGCGCGACGGCACCCAACGAGACCGCGAGCTGGGGAGCGCCGATCCTGGGCGGGCTCCTGGGGTACAAGGGGTCCACCTGGACGATCAAGCCGCTGGGCGGGGACCGCTACCGGATCGTCAACGACCTCGGGTACAACCTCACCGAGAACCCCGACACCTACGTCGCCGAACAGCAGGCGTGGGGCAACACCTCCAACCAGAAGTGGCAGTTCGTCAGCCTCGGCAACGGCAAGTACCGGATCCAGATCGACGACGACAACTGCCTCACCCACGACTCCGACCACAAGCAGCTCGGGGTGTGGACCTGCGAGGGCGGCTGGAAGCAGGAGTGGTCCTTCCAGCTCCACTGAATCGCCAACCCATAAGCCCTGTCCGCGCATGAGGCCGAGGACGCCCGCCCCTCATGCCGGCCAGAGCCAAGCCAAAGGGCGCCAGCCGCTCGGCTGGCGCCCCCAGGTCCTTTCCAGAGGGCCGGAACGCCTCTCGGTGAGTGGCCATCAGGACGCCCATCCGATGCGGGGGATCGGGGAGACCCGCTTGAAGGACGATCGACGGGAGCTCATCGAGCCCCGCCGACCGCGCGCCGGCGGCCCCCGCCACTTCGGGGAGCCGGCGCCGACGACAAATGCGGTGCAATTTGAGGAATCCATGATCGAGAATAGGCGCGTGAACGAGACAAGTACTTCCCTGGGCCCGCTGGAACTCGTCGACGGCCGTTGGATCTTGGGGGACGTCGGCCGGCCGGGCGGTGGCGCCTGGGTGGAGTTCGGCGCGGACGGCCTGCACGCGCATGCGCGTGACTCCGGGGAGGAGGTGATCCCCTGGCACCGGATCATGTCGGGGATGACGCTGGTCCTGGGCGGCAGGTACCCGGGCAGGGGCGGGAACGTCACCCTGATAGGCCTGCTCGGCGGCCTGCCCGGCCCCTTCCACGGACGCGGCGGCGGCTACCTGCGCATGACGGTGCGCACCCCCTACGACGACCACGCGGTCTTCTTCGACCGCCACCCGCGCCGGTACCCGCTGATGGAGCTCGCGGTCCTGGAGGAGTTGCTGACGCAGACGGTCGACGCGGGCGAGGCACACCGGCTCGCCGACGACGACTGGCTGGCCGGTGTGGTGGAACGGCTGGCACGGCCGCAGGGCCTGGCGACCAGGAACGGGGTGAGCAGAGCGGTGACGGAGGCACGGCAGGCCGACCGGTCGGGGCTGTCGTAGCGCCATCCGTCACGGGTGGCCGATCGGGTTCCGCCGGAGTGGCCGCCCCGCCACTGCACCGCCCGCCGTCACCCGGCCGCCCGGACCAGGGGGTGGCCCGGGAGGCCGTGGTGGTCTCCGGCTCCCGCGCGCTCAGCCGACGTGGACGCGGGGGCGGCGGTTGCGGTCCGGCTCGGCCTCGCGCAGCACCTCGCGGGTGACCGGCGCGACCTCGCCCTGTCCGAACAGGAAGAACCGCAGGAACTGCGCGAACGGGTTGCCCTCGGTCCACTCGAAGTAGATGTGCGGCTGCTGCCCCGTCCGGTCCCGGACCTGGATCAGCAGCGCCGCCAGCGCGTTCGGCACGCTGGAGCTCTCCAGCGAGAGCACCCGGTAGCGGTCGTGCATCACCTCGCCGCGGACGGTCAGCACCGCCTCGAACTCCGAGGGGTCGAGCACGGTGACCTCGACGAAGACCAGGTCGTCCTCGGCCGGGATGTCGTTGTCCACCCGGATCTGCCGCTTCTTCTCCTGGTACTCCGCGAGGTCGCGGTTGTCCGGCTCGTTGGCGATCAGCCGCAGCGGGCGGTGGGTGTAGTCGCGGACGAACCGCTCGGCGGCCTCGTCGAACACGACGTCCGTCACGCGGAGTTCGAAGGCCCGCTTGAGCCGGGAGAGCAGCGACACCAGGACGATGGCGGCGATGAAGCAGGCGCCGATCTTCACGCCGTCCGGCCGCTCGGCGATGTTGACCGCCGTGGTGTAGAGGAAGACCGCTGCGATCACCGCGAAGCCGACGGTCCAGTTGCGCTGTCGGGCCCTGCGGGCGGCGATGGTGACGGCGATCGCGGCCGAGGAGATCAGCACCAGCACGCCGGTGGCGTACGCGCCGCCCTGGGCGTCGACGCTCGCGTCGAAGATCCACGTCACCAGGAAGGCGATCAGGGTCAGCACGATGACCATCGGCCGCACCGCCCGCGCCCAGTGCGGCGCCATGCCGTAACGCGGCAGGTAGCGGGGCATCAGGTTGAGCATGCCCGCCATCGCCGAGGCGCCGGCGAACCAGAGGATGAGGATGGTGGAGAGGTCGTAGATGCTGCCGAAGGTGTTGCCGAGGTACTCGTGCGCGAGGTAGGCGAGGGCGCGGCCGTTGGCCTCTCCGCCGGGTTCGAACGCCGCCTTCGGGATCAGGAGGGTGGTGATGAAGCTGGTGGTGATCAGGAAGACGCTCATGATCAGCGCTGCCGTGGTCAACAGCTTCCGCGCGCCCCGGATCCGGCCGGTCGGCCGCTCCTCGGTGTCCTCCGGGTCGCCCTCGATGTGCGGCATCACCGCGACGCCGGTCTCGAAGCCGGACAGGCCGAGCGCCAGCTTGGGGAAGGTGATCAGAGCGACGCCGATCATCGCGATCGCGTTGCCGTGCTCGGCGGTCAGCGCGTCCGACCAGTCGCTGACCAGGTGCGGGGACTGCAGGACCTCCCAGAGTCCGGTGATGACGACGACCACGTTCAGCGTGAGGTAGATCGCGACCAGTACCACGGCCAGGCCGATCGCCTCGCTGAACCCCTTGAGGAAGACGCCGCCCAGCAGCGCGACCAGGACGAGCGTGATCAGCACCTGCTTGCCGCTCAGTGCGCTCTGCAGGTGCGGGTTCTCCACCAGGTGCGCGGTGGCGTCGGCGGCGGACAGGGTGATGGTGATCATGAAGTCGGTGGCGGCGAAGCCGAGCAGCGCGAGGACGAACAGCTTGCCCTGCCAGAACGACAGCAGCCGCTCCAGCATCGCGATCGAGCCCTCGCCGTGCGGCGACTCCTTCGCCACCCTCCGGTACACCGGCAGCGCGCCGAACAGCGTGACCAGCACCAGCACGACGGTCGCCACCGGGGACAGCAGGCCGGCCGCCAGCGCGGCGATACCCGGCTGGTAACCGAGCGTCGAGAAGTAGTCCAGACCGGTCAGGCACATCACCCGCCACCAGCGGGCACCCTTGTGCTCGACGGGCGCCTGCGCGTGCGGCCCCGGATGCTGCTTGGCCATGTCGGCCAAGCCCTCCAGCAACCACGCACGGAAGCGCTGCCGTCCCGACAGGACTGCCCCCGGACCGGCTGAACCCGACGAAGCCACGCCGCACCCCTGTCACAGACTCGAACCGCCTCACCGTCGGGCCGACGGCAAGGCGACAGGGTATGCGACTCAGATGATCAGACCGCGGAACGCCGGACGGATGTCACCGCAACGGCGGAACACCCCCCCATTGGCCACACGGCTGCTCCGGGTGCACGGCGGGTCGATCGCGCGCACCGCAGGCGGCCCGGCCCCGCACCGACGTCGCAGCAGCCACGCGCGGGGCGGCGACCGCCGAGGACGCCGCAGGCCTGCTCAGCGGTCGGCTTCCCAGTGGGTCTCGAGCCGCCCGACACCGTCCGGGCCGGTGACGGATCGCCAGGTGGCACTCATCCCGCTGCTCCGACGGGCGCCGCCGGCCGCGCCGGAGCCCGACGCCCCGCCCACGGCCTGGAGCACACTACTGTCCAGCGGGCTGTCCGCGAGCCTGCGCAGGACCGCTGCCAGGGCCGCCCCCGCCGACTCCCGGGCACGGGTGCCGACATGGAACGGCCGACGCTGGAAGCCACTGAGAACGGTCACCTGGACCTCACCTCCGGTAGGGCGTCCTCGGATACGGCAGGAAAGCCGGTCCGGGTCGACGCCTGCGCGTCTCGTCGTGCTGCCCCGATCCCTACGGGGCTGCACGACTCGGACATCCGACGCTAGTCCGATGCGGGCAGCTACCGACCGCCCCTGACACTTCCTTGACTCCGCCCGTGCGGCTGCTGACATCACCCTGACGCCGGAGCGGGACGCAGACGGCCGAATCCACAGCGCGACGGATCAGCCGACCCGTTCCTCGATGGCCGCCTCACCGCCGAAGCAGACTGCACGGACCAAATGCCGCTCCAGCCCGACGGATCCGCGGCACTTCGCGGAGGTCGTGGACGCGATCGCCGAGCCGCACCTGCCCAGCGGCGGCGCCATGACGGTCTAAGGCACGCAGCAGCGCCTGCTGGGCGGGCAGCGACGTCGGGATCAGCCCTGGTGGGCTCGCACCGCTGCCTTTGGCCCGATCTGCTCGCGGCCATCAGCGACTTCCGGGAACGACCCCTCCGGGTCGTGAGGAGAGAAGCTCGGGCCGTCGAAACCCGGATCGTCCAACTCCAGCCCCAGGCAGTAATTTCCAGTCCAGACGGCACCGGGCGGCCTCAGCGGCCTGCCGGTCGGTGAGGGTCTCCGCGTACTGTGCAACACCGAAGCCTTCGCCAGACGGGTCGGCGACAGGCCACGACGTTTGTCGGCGGTATGCCACTCCCCGAAACCGCTGTCCGTGAACAGACCGTCCAGATGGTCCCGAACCCGCATCGCCGCAGTGCCGCGCGGATTGCTCGCCCGAGCTATCCGCGCGGTCGACGGCGGGATCTCCCGCCCGGACCAACACCCCATCGCCACCGCAGCCCACCCCTTCCAAACAGCCCGAACCACCGGGCCAGGACAACAGGCAGACATACTCAGCGGCCTCTGATCTTCGCAATCTCACCCTCACCGGTGAAGATCACCAACAGCATCCAGAAGTGAGAAGCCGGCTGCGGCCAGCTTTGGCGGCTTCCCGTGACCGGAGTCTGGTCGTCCAGGTGGCTGGCGCGGCGAGCACGGACATGGGGACGCTGTCCTCGCAAAGGTGGAGCATCTGTGCGGCGGCCCACTCGCCGGACGTGGCCGCGGAGCGGGCAGTCGGAATCAGGGCGGTAGGGCCGCGGGTGAGCTGACTGCTGGCCATCGGCCCGTTGTCACGCCTGCGGTCAGCCGGGATCACCACGGCCGGTCGGTGCCGACGGCGGATTGGCAGTGGCAGGCAGAGGTCTCGGCAGAGCCAGGTGAGCCTCTGGCCGCCGCGGGGTATCCCGGTGCGTCCAGCTCGAAGACGAGGACCGACCGGGCCTGCGGCTGCTCGCCTGGCAGGGGCAGAGGGTGTCCCAGGCGTGTCCCCTTCCCTGCGCCAACGGACCCTTCCTGTCGTCATCCGAGGGGGTCGTGGTGCCACCACCAGGAGATGGAGCGGATGGGCAGGGGTGTGGCGTCGTCGCTGCTGGGGTGGTCGGTCCAGCCTGCGAGAGTGACGGGGAGGGTGCCGTCGGAGCGGAGGTATCTGGGGTATCGAGCGGCTTCGTGGTCCCATTCGAGGGATCCGCGTACATAGTGATCCAGCAGGGTGCTGTAGCGGTGGAGTGAGGGGTCTGCCTCGGCGCGGACCGCTTCTCCCAGTCTGAGATACAGGCACATGACGCGGTCGCGCATGGCCATGGCTGAGCTGAGGGCGTCGTCGACGGGGAGGTCGTATTCGGCGGCGACGACCTCAATGAGGTTGTTGCCGTCGTTGGTGCGTTCTCGCTCCTTGACGAAGGCGAAGAAGTCGGTGTCCCAGGTGACGACGGTTGCGGCCATCTCGGTGAGGGCGTGGATGTCTCGCCGGGCACGGGTGGCGGCGGGCAGGTCGATGTTCTCGAAGGCGGCAGGCATGTGGGGGAATACCATTCCGCCCCCGCCGTAGAGCCGGTGGACGGCGTAGTCGGGGAGGTTCGGGCGGATACCGCGTGCAGAATTGCCCGACTTGCGCAGTTCGATCATGAAGTAGTTGCGCATCCACTCGGCGAAGCGGTCGCCCTGGACGGGGGATGCGTGGGCGTCGATCCGGACGCGGATGTCGCGCAGGGCCATCGCGTAGTTGTCGGCCTCGTCCAGGGGGTATTCGGGGATCTCGATGGCGCGGTGCATACGTCCGAAGGCGTCGGCCTGCTCGGCGGGGTGGAAGCGCAGAGGGCCTTCGTCGCAGAAGTCGTCGTCGAAGGCGAAGGCCCAGGTGCAGAAGTCCGCGTAGACCTTGAGCAGGGCCAATGACGGGCAGAAGGGGGCCATGAAGGCGGCGAGCCGGCCGCAGTGCGTGGTGGCCATCCGGTCGCGTTGGTACTGGCTGGAGAAGAGCCCGAAATGGTCCAGCCAGGTGATGGTGTGGGCGTCGGCCTCGTCAGCGCCGGGATGGACCGCGCGGGGAATGGGGCAGTAGAACGCGGGAAGCCGGAGGGCGGCGGGCGGCTGCGTGGACGGATCGCCGGACGGGGCAGCGGGCATGAGAGCCCCCTTTCGCACGCGGGGGGAGAACCGGTCAGCGGGACGCGATGATGCTGTAGACGGAATAGGTCTCCTCGTGCAGAGCTGCTGTCAGGTTGACGGCCGCGTCGCGTAGTTCTCTGAACGCCTTGGGGATCTCTTGCGGGAAGACCCGCTCGATGTTGGCCCGCACGTCCTGCAGCCAGTGGATGACGTCCTCGTCGGCGGGCAGTCTGCGGGCGTCTTGGAGCATGAAGGAATTCCTCGACAGCGCATCGGCCAGAAGGTTCAAAGTCTTGCGGTGGCCGCAGGCGAGGCGGTCCTCACCGTCGGGCAGAGCAGAGGTGTAGTCCTGAAGAGGAATGTTGTACAGGCTCTCGGATATGACGAGCCTTCCTCCCCTGCTCATCCTGGACGCCAGCGCGCGAAGGGTCGCATCCAGCAGTCCGGCGGAGAAGTGGGTGATGCTCCCGCGCATGAGGACCAGGTCGTAGGGCTGCTCCGAATCGGGCAGGAGCCACAGGTCCTGAGCGTTGCACAGGTACAGCCTCACGCGGTCGGCGAGGGACAGCGCGACCATCCGGCGGGCGGCGTACTCGGTCTGGGTGGGGCTGATGTTGACGCCGTCCAGTCGGGGGCACTGGGGGAAGCGGCGGGCGAGGTGCTCCAGCGTCGCGCCCCAGCCGAACCCGACGTCCAGGATCCGCCCAGGCACTCTGCCGTGGTCGGTCAGCCCGGCGATGTCCAGTTGTCGTTCGAGGTGGCGGCGCCCGGATGCGTCCAGCGACTCGGGGTACTCGTCCTCGGGGGCCGACCTGTCGGCCTGGCCGTAGACACCGAACTGGAACCACAGGCCCGGGCCGATCACGTCCTGCCACAGGTGTGGGGCGTCGCTGTAGGTCTCTGCGACCCGCACCTGATACGGGTCCGCCACGGGACCGTTGATGACCTCATAGGGGATCTGCCCGCTGTCAGCTGTCATGAGAGTTCTCCGCCGCCCTCGCGGCGCTGTATGCGCCGGTTGCCGACCCTGCCCCGAAGCCGTGTGGTCAAGGCCGAGAAGCTGGCTGGGGTATTCCCGCCGGTGCGGCCTCGCAACCTTCACCAAGGCCCGCCAGACGGTGCGGTGGCGGCGCCCGGCCTCCCCCGCCTCATCCCTGTCCGCGACAACAGCCACCTCGCCGGGGCCACCTTGTCGGTGGATCAGCACACCGCTACGCCGGGCACGCTGCTGACCGTCAACCTGTGGCTGACCAACACCGAGTCGACCGACATCATCTTCGCCTACGAGTTCATCCAGCCCACCTGGCCGGAGAATCTGTGGAACGGCCCTCCGTCCATCGCATGCCGGGCCCGCCATCCGGCTACCCAGCGGCCCTGGGGCCGCCTCCTTCGTCGCCCCGGAGGCTCTCCCGGATCAGCCTGGCGTGCTCCGGCCGCCCCACCGCATCGGTGAATTCCGCCATCCGGTGCGCACAGACCTTCCGTTCAGGGGACTCTCTGGCCACCTCGACATCGTCCAGGAACTGGTTCAGCGGACCGATCACCAACGGGCCCCTGGTCGGCCCGGTCGGCCCTGCGGGCCAGGGGTGACCCGACGGCCCCGCTTCGGCGCCGCCTTCCCCGCCGTCGCCCGGGCGGTCGGAAGGTGCCACCCCGTCCGGGTCCGGGACCGCCTGCGGCACCGGTTGCGGGACCAAATGCTGGTACAAGTCGGCCACGGCCTCGTCGTTGGCCGCTGCCGAGAGCCGCGCGAGTGGACCGATCAGGTCGACCGCCTCCGTGACCATGTCGTCGTGACGGGACAGCCACCACACCAACGCACTGCCGGTCGACTTCAGGACGTCGTCACCGAGGTACGCCCGCTTGCTCTGCTCGTACCGCCGTTCGTGCTCCCAGACCTCCTCGGTCTTGCGCACCTCGGACAGCTTCCCCAGCCGGTTCCGGTCGTCCTCCGACAGCCTGATCTCGACCCGACCTCCCATGGCCTCCACCAGCCTCGACGCATCCCGGGACTGCGTGCCGAGCAAGCCGTTCAACCGGTGCAGAAGGAGATCCAGCCGTTCCGGAGCCTCATGCTCAGTCACCTCGCGGGCGCGGTTCAGCACCGTCTCGACCGCCAGCCCGGCCGGGTCCGCATGCACCAGACCGGTCGCATTCGGGATCGGACGCCACCACACAGTCGCCGAGAAGCGGAAGTCGTAGTCCGGTACCCGGCTCGGCAGCGCCACGTCGACGACGCGGGTCTCCTCCCACGACGGCTCGTCCGAGTACGTCGGCTCCGGCTCCGGCTCCGGAGACCGCGCCGACGCAAGCAGAATCGCCAGCACCACGGCGACCGCTACCGGCACCGCCCACAACCAAACCGGCCACCTGGCCGACAGGCCGAGACCCACGGTCATCAGGCCCGCTGCGAGGGCCAGGCTGACCAGCGGCGTCTTTCCCGTACCATTCATATCCCGCTCCACTCGGTCGCCCTGGCCGAGGCCGGCTCCAGCGGCTCGATGCCCTGCGCGCGGTCGATCTCCCGGCGGAAGCGCGCAGCGACATCTGCCCGGCTCACCGGCGATGGTGCGTCATCCGGCTCGGCCGCCCAGTCGTACGCCAACAGGTAGTAGCGGCTGAGCACGTCGAGCCCGCCGTCGGCAGCCTCGATGAGGATCCCCATCAGCCGCTCGCCCCCGTCCCGCTCCCCCCGGGCGGCCGAGAGCCATGCCGCGACCCCGGGCGCCCACACCTCGGGCGGTGCCACCGTCAACACGCCGCGCCAGCCTTCGATCACGTCCTCGCGTCGAGCCTTGGACGGGGGTGGGTCCACCAGCTCCAGGAAGATCACGGCATCCGGGTGCCGCGGCTCCGGGCGCCTCATTCCCTCACACACCCGGCCGAGCAACTTCTCCCACAACCGCGCGTCCCTTCGGGCGAGTTCGAGCAGGGACTCCCGGGCATACCGCGGGACGGTCCCGGACTCCCTCCGCGCAAGCTGGTGCAGGCGAACGAGTGCCTGGTCGGGGTGGTTCGGAGCCATCACATCGACACAGATCCGGGCCAGGCCTCGCACCAGATTCGGATGCAGCAGCGAATCCCGCGACCAGTCGTAGATCTTCACCCGGAACGCCGCGCCCGACTGCTCGTCCCTGAGCCCCTGGTCCAGTACCGCCATCGCCTCGGGAAGCAGCCTGGTCTCCCTCGCCCACGACTCGACCAGATCGGTCAACACGCGGGCGTCGCCGACCCTCAGCGCCTGTTCGGTGAACCGGCTGACCAGCTTCCGACGGTCGGCCTGGTCCAGCCACGACACCTCCCTGACCGTGTCCGCGACCCAGGCTCCGAATGTTGCCCGGAGGTCCGGGTAGTAGAGCCAGAAATGGGATCGAACAGCCGGTCCGTACGCCAGGGCGTCGAAGCGGATCCGCCCTTGGCGCACCTCCACCTGCAACTCGCGTAGGCGTTGGGTCAGATCGGTTCGATCGAGTCGGGGCCGTTCGTCCTCAGGGTGGCCGAGCTTCGTCAGCAGCGCGGTGGAGAGCCGGAACACCGTATCCGCCGGCGCCTCGTCCAGCATCGCCGCCGTGAACAGCAGTGCCCGCTGGCGTCCGTCGGTCAGAGCGGCGATGTGCCCGGCCACCTCGGGGCCGCGCTCCTGAAAGGGCGGCGACGGCGTTCACCGCCCAGAGGTCGAAGTCGCCCCCGGGTGAGCGCGCCTCGGCCACCAGCTCGGACAGCCGCTGCAGTTCCCCCATGGACGCGCTCTCCAGGAGTTCGCCAAGGGCCGATCGGTGCAGCTGTGGAAGCGACACCCCGATGTCAGCCCAGCGCAGGTGCTGTGCCATCACCTCGTCGCCGGCGGGGCGAGACCCACTGCTCGCACTGAAGCTTCGCAGTGCTGGCGGCGGTTACAGGTAGTGATACCTGCGGTATGCCCGGTGGTGTGCGGTACGCGCAGGGTGGAGGTCTGACCGCTGAGCGGCGAGCGTTAGCAGGCGGTCCCGGCCGGCACGCCCTCGGGGAGCCGCGCCACCGTACCGAGAGGTCGGTGATCAGTCCGCCGTGGCGATCAGCGGCTGGAGCAGGATGTCGGGCTGAGCCCGCTGGAAGGCGTTCAGGTGCCACTTGTCGGCGAACAGGGCCAGCAGCGCGCCGTCCGAGCGGCGGGTGAGCACCTCGCCATTGGTCAGGCGGGCCTTGGCCAGGGCTGCGGCGCCGTCGGCGTCGGTGATCCGGGCCAAGCGGTAGGAGAGCTGGTCGAGGTGGATTGCGGAGGAGAACTCGTGCTCCATCCGGTGCAGGATCACGTCGAACTGCATCGGGCCGACCGCAGCCATGACCGGCGACTGGTCGCCGCGCCGGTCGGAGACCAGTACCTGGATCACGCCTTCCTCATCGAGTTGGGCGATGCCCTTGCGGAACTGCTTGGAACGGCTGATGTCCTTGGGCCGTGCCACCGCGAAGTACTCGGGGGCGAAGGCGGGCAGCGGGGGGAATTCGGCCTGCCTGCCGGTGTAGAGGGTGTCGCCGACCCGCAGCGCGCTCGCGTTGATCAGGCCGACCACGTCGCCGGGGTACGCGGTGTCGACCACGGTGCGCTCGGCTCCGAAGACGGTGGACGCGTACTTGGTGGCGAAGGAGCGGCCGCTGGCCGCGCGGGTGACGTGCATGCCGCGCTCGAAGACACCGGAGCAGACCCGGACGAAGGCGATCCGGTCGCGATGGGCGGGGTCCATGTTCGCCTGGATCTTGAACACCAGGCCGGAGAACTCCTCGCCGACCTCGCGGCTGCCGCCCTTGGCCAGCGGGCGGGGCCCGGGAGCCGGAGCGAGGTCGACCACGGCGTCCAGCAGGAGCTTCACACCGATGTTGGTCAGCGCGGCGCCGAAGAAGACCGGGCTGATCTTGCCGTCCTCGAAGGCCTGCTGGTCGTAGCCGGGGCCGGAGGAGAGCATCAGCTCCAGTTCCTCCAGCGCGGTCGTCCAGTCCTCGCCCTCCTGCTCGGCGGCCTCCTCGGAGGTGAGCCGCTCCTCGAGGGCGGCGTGCGTGCCGGCCGGCACCTTGGTGTAGCGCAGCATCTGCTCGGTGTTCCCCGCTTCGACCAGGCCGCGCAGGTTACCGGCGTCGCCGACCGGCCAGACGACCGGGACGGGGGTGATCCCGAGGTGCGTCTCGATGTCCTCGAGCAGGGTGAGTGCGTCCTGGCCGCGCCGGTCCCACTTGTTGATGAAGGTGATCACGGGGACGCCGCGGTGGCGGCAGACCGCGAAAAGCTTGCGGGTCTGCTCCTCCAGGCCCTTGGCCGCGTCGACCAGCATGATCGCGCAGTCGACGGCGGCCAGCACCCGGTAGGTGTCCTCGGAGAAGTCGGCGTGGCCGGGGGTGTCGACCAGGTTCATCACGTTGCCGCGATAGCCGAACTGCAATGCGGCCGAGGTCACCGAGATACCGCGCTCGCGTTCCAGCTCCATCCAGTCGCTGGTCACACCGCGCCGGTCACCCTTGGCATGCACCGCACCGGCAGAAGTGATCGCCCGTGCGTGCAGCGCCAGCGCCTCGGTCAGCGTGGACTTGCCCGCGTCCGGGTGGCTGATCACGGCGAAGGTCCGCCGGCGGCCGGCCTCATGAAGGACCTGCGGGACGGGGACGGACTGTTCGGTGCTCACGTGTTTCCTCGGGTACGCATCGGCAGCAGGCCGGGTGACGCCTCTCCGTACCTGGTGAGCCGGGGATCAGGTCCACAGGCCCAAGAAGCGATAATAGGCTGCCGGACGGCGTGACCCCGAATTCCCCGTCTGCCGGCTGCTGTCCCGGCTCCGCCCCTCTCACACCCGCCGCCCGTTCTTCGACACAGGCGGGCTTCCGCGACCGTGCCGCGACGGTTTGGACCGTCTCGATGTTCTCGTGGTGACCGGACAACGGATCGACGCTGAGAGGACGGCGATCGGGCTCCTCCCCACCACCTCGTCGACGGCGCCGCCCTGGTCGAAACCCGTTGTGCGGCCGGGCCGGGGGCCTCAGCCGACGGTCGGCAGCTCCCAAGGCCACTGCTCGGTTCCGCCGGCCTCCAGTAGCGGTACCAGTCGGAACGCGGCGTCGGACAGGCCGCCGAAGACATGCCGGTTCGGAGCGGGCGGGGCGTGGCCGGTGCGGTAGCCGCACAGGTTCCACGTGTAGACCGGGACACCGGGCGGGACGGACGCGAACGGGTCGAGCCGCCCGAAGAGGCCGGGCTGTTCGTCGGTGATCACCACGACGCGGTGGTGGTCGTCGAAGTGCCGGGCGACGGCACCGGCGGTGTCCGTGCCACCAAGGTCGTGGAAGCGCTCCACGACGGCGAGCAGCGGATCGTCCGGCGCTGCCTGGACCGGCCGGCTACCGGCCTTCGCCTCGGCCCGGGCCTGGGCGAACTCGACGGCGCCCGCCACGGCGGCGGAGCGGATCTGCGCCTGGCCGCGCAGCCAGCGCAGCAGGCCGAGCGTCCAGCACGGGTCCTCCAGGGCGAAGCGGCGGACCAGCGAGGTGAAGCGCTCCTCACGATCGGTGGCGCGCTCGTAGAAGCTGTGCTGGCCGGAGAAGTGCGTCACGGCGAGCACGAACAGGTCGGTGCGCGGGTCGCGCTGCCAACCGGCTCCGCCCTGGTGGTTGGTGAGCCATGCCTCGGTCAGGGCCGAGGGCCCGGGGGCGGTCGAAGGCGCGTACGTCAACCACGGGACGACCGGCCACCTGCCGTGGAGCGCCAACTGCCCACTCGCGCCGGCAGCGAAGACTTCCGGTGTCTCGGTGCGGATCTCGACCCTGGTGGCGGCTTTGACGCGCTGGCGATTGAACCGGGTCATGCAGGAAGTCCCCCTGGCGGGCGCGTGGAAGAGGCCGGATGACGGCGCGTCGAGAAACGCCCCCCGTGATCGAAAGCAGGTGCCGGTATGAGTAGTCAGAGAAGTAACCGGAAGACCCAGCGCATCGGGAGGCGTTGATGCACAACGTAGACCGCCCTCGAGACGCAGTCACCCGATTATTCTCCGGCCGGCCTGAACGCCCCGGCCCGCGCCCTGAGCGCCCTGAGGGCCCTGTTGGAGCGGCGAGCACCTGGTGCAGCGCCGCGCGACGACCCCGGCGGGCCCGACGACACCGGCCGCCCCGGCGACATCGGCGGCCCCGGAACCCGGCGACCGAGCCGCACACTCCCCGCACAAAAGGCAGGCGATCCGGGTCACTCACCGTATCCAATTGATTCGCACCCGCACTGTCGCGAGCGTATCCTGGATTCGCCGCCCAGGGCGACGCCACCACAGCGCGGCCCCCCTTTCGCCGTCGCGCGCCAAGGGCGAGCGAACCACATTCCCCAACGAAGGACGAGATGCCATGAAAGGCGTCGTTTTCGATCTTCTCGACGAAATCGTCTCGCAGAATTATGGACCGCGAAAATGGGGGGAGATCATCGACGCCGCCGGCGTCGAGGGGGCGTACACATCGCTCGGAAACTACCCCGACGAGGAATTCTTCAGGATCGTGACCGCAGCCGCTTCGGGGCTGGACATGAAGGAGGACGAGGTCGTCCGGTGGCTGGGGCGCAAGTCCATTCCCATTTTCGCGGAGCGCTATCCGACCTTCTTCGACGGGCACAGTTCGACTCGGACGTTCCTGCTCACGCTGGAGGACATCATTCATCCGGAGGTGCGGCGGCTCTACCCGGGCGCCCAGGTCCCGAGCTTCACCTTCGACACCTCGTCCGAAGACGTCCTGGTGATGCGCTACAGGTCGGAACGGCAGTTGTGCTGGTTCGGGGAGGGCCTCATTGAAGGGGCTGCCGAGAACTTCCGCGAATCCGTCGACATCAAGCAGACCAAATGCACCAGGCGGGGAGATGAGGAATGCGTGTACGAGGTGTCGATCACCTGACCAGGAGGACGCGGTGGAGCGCGATAAGGACAGTCATGACACCATTCTTGAAACCCTGCTGGAGAAGGAGCGAAAGGCACGACGACAAGCCGAGCTGATTTCGGAGGACATGATCCGGAAACTGCACGACGCGAAGGACCAGGAGCTCGAGAAGCAGCGGGGCCTGGAGTTACTGGAGTCGGTGGCCGCGGCGTGCAACAACGCGACCCACGCCACCGATCCACTCCTGGCCGCGGTCGAAGGGATCTGCGCCTTCGTGCGATGCCCCGTCGGCCATGCCCTGCTGATCCCTCCGGACAGCGGCGCGCCGACCTCCGATTCCCGCTTCTGGTGGGCGGATGACCCGGAGCGGCTTTCGGCGCTCCGGGGAACCGGCGCAACCGTCCTCCCGACCGGCTACGGACCGGTGCAGCGCGCGCTGCTGTCCGGCGGCGTCATGGTGACGGTCGACGTCGGGGGCGGTTCCGATCAGATGGAGAACAGCCGGGTCGAGTACATCGCACGGTGCCAGGAGTTCGGGATCACCGAGTGCCTCGCCGTCCCCGTCCTCCTCGACGGGAGGCCCATCCTCGTTCTCGAGTTCTTCGCCCCGCCGGGATCGATCAAACGGGACGAGATCCTGGAGAAGCTACTGCTCCAGGTCGGTGCGCAGCTGTCGCGGGTGGCCGCGAGGGAGCGCGCGGAGCAGGAGCTGCAGAACGCCCGACTTGCCGCCGAGAGCGCCGTACGCAGCAAGAGCGCCTTTCTGGCCACGATGAGTCATGAGATCAGGACGCCGATGAACGCGGTGATCGGCATGACGGAACTGCTGCTCTCCACCGAACTGACGCCCGAGCAGCGGAACTTCTCCGAGATCATCAACTCCAGCGGGGAGGCGCTCCTCGGAATCATCAACGACATCCTGGACTTCTCCAAGATCGAGGCCGGCGGCCTGGAGCTGGAACGCGTCGAGTTCTCGCTGCGCGACACCGTTGATTCGGGGCTCAACGTGGTGGCCGCCCGCGCGGCGGAGAAGGCCCTCGAACTCGCCTGTCTGGTCGACCATGACGTTCCCGACACCCTGCTCGGCGACGGAATGCGCATCCGGCAGGTGCTGACGAACCTGTTGTCCAACGCGGTCAAGTTCACCGACTCCGGTGACATCGTCATCTCGGTGAAGGCCGACCCGGCGTCCGGGCCGACCGCCGATTGCGCACGCATCACGTTCGCGGTGTCCGACACGGGTATCGGCATCCCCAGCGAGCGCATGGACCGACTCTTCCGGGACTTCAGCCAGGTCGACTCCTCGACGACCCGCCGCTACGGGGGGACCGGCCTCGGGCTCGCGATCAGCAAGCGCCTGGTCGAGTTGATGGGCGGGACCATGAGTGTGGAGAGCCAAGCCGGTGAGGGCTCCACGTTCAGTTTCACGGTCGAGCTGGGCGTCGTCAGGGCCGCTCGGCAGGCTGTCGTCGAGCAGCCGCTGCGACTCAAGCGCCTTCTCGTCGTCGACGACAACGCGGTGAACCGTGAGGTGATCAGGCGCCATGCCACTGCCTGGGGCATGCTGGCCACCGAGGCCGATTCGCCCGTGAAGGCGCTCGAACTGCTGTCCTCGTCGAGTCCGTTCGACGTTGCCGTCCTGGACATGATGATGCCGCACATGGACGGGGCGGAGCTTGCGACGAGGATCCACCGGATTCCGGGACGTGAGGGCCTGCCACTGATCCTGGCCACCTCGCTGGCGGCTCCCCGCGATCCCGCGGGCCAGGGCGAATTCTCCGCCTCGTTGACCAAACCCATCAGATCATCGCAACTGCATGACGCCCTGCTGACCGTGGTGGCCGGGCGGGGAGTCGCCGCGGCGGCCCAGCCGGCGCAGCCCGCCGCAACGCCCTCGGCTCTGCGGATCCTGCTCGCCGAGGACAATCCGGTGAACCAGCAGCTCGCCGTGCTCCTCCTGAAGAAACTCGGCTACGGGGCCGAGATCGTCGAGGACGGCAGTCAGGCCGTCGACGCGGTCAGGAGCGGCAGCTACGACGTGGTCCTGATGGATGTGCAGATGCCGGTCATGGACGGCCTCGAAGCCTCTCGCACGATCAAGCGGCTGGTCGCCGCGGATCTTCGGCCCTACATCATCGCGATGACCGCGAACGCGATGCAGGGCGACCGGGAAGTGTGCCTCGCCGCGGGGATGGACGACTACATCGCGAAGCCCATCAAGATGCGGCAGTTGGCCGAGGCACTGGAGAAGGCTCCGGCGGCCGCCGAGCGGCGGTCCGCGGCAACCGCCGCGGGTGCGCAGCCCAAGGCCGGCGCGGCCGTCGACCCGGCCGTTCTGGACAGGCTGTGCGACGACCTGGGCGACGCCGACTCGGTCGCGGAGCTGGCAAATCTGTTCGTCGAGGACGCGCCGGGCCTCATCTCCGCCCTGTCGGACCCGGATGTGAGCACCGTGCGACGGGCCGCTCACACGCTCAAATCCAGCGCGAAGGCATTGGGAGCCGGACCCCTCTCCACCATCGCGGCCGGCATCGAGGGAAAGGCCCGCACGGGGTCGTTGAGCGATGTCGACCCCGGCGAAGCCGTCGAGGAATTCGTCCGGGTCGAGCAGGAGATCCGTGAAGCCGTCGTGCGGCTGACCGCCGGGTGACGGCTCTCCCGATCCCTCGCCCCCGCGCCCGGTGACCGGCGGCGGCAGCGGCAGCGGCAGCGGCAGCATTATCAGAACTCTCTAGTTCGTATACATTTCCACTTTTCGTCACGGTTTGTGATTTGTTGCAGACTCGATTCTGCCGTGATCTACTGAAATCAATAAATAAATCACGGCAAGGCCGGTCTTCGGACCGACCCCCTACGCTAACGATCAATCTTTTCTCAACTCTCCGGCTGGAGATGAGCAGGCATGTCTGCAAGGATTTTCGTCGTGGATCCCACGGGTTCCGAACGGGCGGTCGTCCTGGAAGGCGCGGACGACAGCCTTCCAGCGGATCACGCCGACGCCGAACCGGTTCTCACCGGTTCCCAGGTCGTGGTGACCCGCCGTGGCCAGTACCAGCACTTCGAGCGCAGCGGCGGGACCGAGTACGTCGACGGCCAGCTGCTGCCCGTCTTCCGCTGGAGCTACAGCACGGCAATCGCCGAGTAGCGCACAGCGGCCGATTCCCCGGCAAACCATCCGGCCGTTTCCACAGCGCACCATCCCGGCCGTTTTCCGCATCGAATCATCCGGCCGTTCCACCGGGACGGAACTGAGAGGATGAAGAGTCCGTGGACGAGAGCATTGCAGTCGTCGGAATGGGATGCCGATTCCCTTCTGCGCCCGATCTCCGCTCCTACTGGTCACTTCTGACGAGCGGCGCCAGTGTGATCTCCCCGCCGCCCGCCGACCCCTTGCCCGGTATCCGTTCCCGCCCGGCCGCCGGCGGGTTCATCGCGGACCCGGAGAAGTTCGATGCCGACTTCTTCGGAATCTCCCCGAAGGAGGCGGCCGCACTCGACCCTCAGCAGCGACTCGCCCTGGAGGCGGCCTGGGAGAGCATCGAGGACGCCGGTGTCCGGCCGGCCGACCTGGCCGGTCACGGCACCGGTGTCTTTCTCGGTGCAATGCGGGACGACTACGCGGTGGTGACGCGACGCCAGGGGCCGGCCGGCTTCGACCTCCACACCTTCACCGGACTGCAACGCAGCATGATCGCCAACCGGGTGTCGTACACCCTGCGGTTCGGTGGTCCCAGCATGACCGTCGACACGGGTCAGTCCTCCTCCCTGGTCGCGCTCCACCTCGCC
The DNA here is from genome assembly GCF_044547105.1 of Kitasatospora sp. NPDC052868. NCBI lineage: Bacteria > Bacillati > Actinomycetota > Actinomycetes > Kitasatosporales > Streptomycetaceae > Kitasatospora > Kitasatospora sp. NPDC052868. Next base: position 262,934 of record NZ_JBITZW010000012.1, read on the forward strand.
TGCGAATCCATCCTGCGCGGGGAGACGGACGCGGCGCTGGCCGGTGGTGTCAATCTGCTGCTGGACCAGGACGGGGCCGCGGGAGCCGGACTGTTCGGCGCCCTCTCCCCCGACGGCCGCTGCCGACCCTTGGACGAGGCCGCCAACGGCTTCGTCCCCGGCGAGGGCGTCGGAGTCGTCCTGCTCAAACCGCTGTCGTCCGCACTCGCCGACGGAGACCGGATCTACTGCGTCGTCCAGGGCACCGGGGTGAACAACGACGGCGGCGGTCCGGGTCTGACGCACCCCAGCGTCGTCGCGCAGAAGGAGCTGCTCCTCAGGGTCAACGACCGCGCGGGCACCCTGGGAGCGGTGCGGTACGTGGAGCTCCACGCCACCGGCACACCGGCCGGCGACTCGGTGGAGGCCGCAGCCGTCGGCGGCACGCTGGGCGCGGCCCACGACAACGGCGACGCCGTGGTGGTCGGCTCGGTCAAGGCGGCCATCGGACACCTGGAGGCCGCCGCCGGGATCGCGGGGTTCATCAAGGCGGCACTCTCCGTGTGGCACCACGCCGTGGTCCCCCAGCCGAACTACCGGGCGCCCGCGCAAGGCATCCGGTTGGACGACCTGAACCTGCGGATACCGAGGGAGTTCGAGGACTGGTCGCGGCACGACGCACCGATGGTCGCGGCGGTCGACTCCTTCGGCCTCGGCGGCACCAACTGCCACGTCGTGCTCGCTGAGGCTCCCCCCTCCGCCGATGCGAAACCCCGCGCGGACTGGATCCACGACGAGCACGTCCATGTGATCTCGGGACGCAGCCGCGAGGCACTGCAGGCACAGGCCCGCACGCTGCTCGGCCTGGTCACCCCTGCGGCGCGGATGGCGGAGGAGCCCTCGTCCGCGGCGGCGGACGACACCACGGCCCGGTCGGAGGACGCCACCGTCCGGTCGGACGACACCACGGCCCGGTCGGAGGACACCACCGTCCGCTCCGGGAGAGCGTCCGGTGAGCTGCCGGAGGTTCTCGATCTCGCGTACTCCCTCGCAACCACGCGAACGGCCTTCGAATGGCGGGCGGGCGTCGTCGCTCGGGACCGGGCCGAACTGTGCGAGGGGCTCGCGCGGCTCGCAGCGGGAGCCCCCGCTCCCGGTGTCCACCAGGGGCGGCTGTGCGGCCGCTCGGGCACCGCCTTCCTCTTCGCCGGTCAGGGCACCCAGCGGCCCGGGATGGGCCGGGAGCTCTACCGGTGCCAACCCGCGTTCGCCGAGGCTTTCGACGAGGTGGCCGAGGCACTGCGCCCCCACCTCCCTCGTCCGCTGGCATCCGTGGTGTTCGCCGACGCAGGTACCGAAAGCGCCGCGCTGTTGGACGACACGGCCTACACCCAGCCCGCGCTGTTCGCCCTGGAGATCGCGCTCTACCGGCTGCTGACGGCCTGGGGCGTCCGCCCCGACGCCCTGGCGGGCCACTCCGTGGGCGAACTCGCCGCCGCTCAGGTGGCAGGCGTGTTCTCGCTGCCGGACGCCGCGTTACTCGTGGCGCGGCGCGGGCAGCTGATGAGCAGCCTTCCCGCCGGGGCGATGGCCGCCGTCGAGGGAACCGAGGAAGAGGTCGCCGCGCTACTGGCGGAGCACGGCACCCGGGTCTCACTCGCCGCGGTGAACGGCCCGCGGGCCGTGGTGGTGTCCGGCGAACCGGACGCCGTCCAGGCCGTGGCCGCGGAGTTCAAACACCGCGGAGCCCGCACCCGGATCCTCCGGGTGGCCAGGGGATTCCACTCCCCTCAGGTGGACGCCGTGCTCGCGGACTTCGCCGAGGTCGCGAACGCCGTCGCGTACCGGCCCGCCGAGGTGCCCATCGCCTCCACGCTGCGCGGGACGTGGGCCCGCCCGGAGGAGCTGCGCACGGCCCGCTACTGGGTCGACCAACTACGCGGCACCGTACGCTTCCTCGACGCGGTACGCACCCTCGCGGCGGGCGGGACCGGTCACTTCGTGGAACTCGGGCCGGACGCGACGCTGGCCTCGATGACGAACCGCTGCCTGCCCGCGCAGGACGAGCCCCACCAGGACACCGTCGCCCTGCTCAGTGACACGGTCACCGAGCCGGCCGCGATATCGGGCGCACTGGCCGAGCTGTACCTGCACGGACTCGCCGTGGACTGGCAGAAGGTCTTCGGCCACCTGCCCGCGCGGCGCACAGCGCTGCCCACCTACGCCTTCCAACGCCAGACCCACTGGCTGACGCCGCCCGACGCGGCGGGCTCCGCCGAGCCACCGGCCGCTTCCGCCGACCGTCCGCCGACCGCCGCGCATCCGTCGGTCGCCGCGCATCCGCCGACCGCCGCGCAGGGCGGTCCCGGCAGGACGGAGGCTGCCGCCGAGTCCGCTCCGCGATCCGCGGCCCCCGTCACCGAGCGGGACGTCCTGGCACTGCTGCTCAGCCACGCCGCGACGCTGCTCGGCCACCGATCGGGCGACCGGATCGACCCGCGCCGGTCCTTCGAGGACCTCGGCGTGAACTCGCTCACCGCCGTCCAGCTCTCCGCGGCGGTCGGCGCGGCCCTGGGGCTTTCCCTGCCGGACACCCTGACGTACGACCACCCCACTCCGCTGGCGGCGGCGGAAGAGGTGACCAGGCTGCTCTCCCGCCCGTCCGCACCCCGCGGCACCCACCCGGCCGCTCTCCACGACACCGGGCAGTCCGAACCGTCCGCACCCCCCGACCGGCTCGACGATCCGGTGGCGATCATCGCCCTGGGCTGCCGGCTGCCCGGCGCAATCACCTCACCGGACGAGCTCTGGTCCCTGCTGCGAGCCGGCCGGGACGCCGTCTCCGACTTCCCCCGCGACCGCGGCTGGGACATCGACACGCTGTTCGCCGCGGATCCGGACGCCGCCGGCACGACCTACGTGCGCCGGGGCTGCTTCCTCCACGACGCCGCCCAGTTCGACGCCGGACTGTTCGGCATCTCCCCGCGCGAGGCGAGTGCGATGGACCCTCAGCAACGACTGCTGCTGGAGACCGCGTGGGAGACCTGGGAGCGCGCCGGCATCCCCGTCGAGACCCTGCGGGGCAGCCCCACGGGCGTGTTCGTCGGCGCGACGGCCCAGGAGTACGGCCCCCGGATGCACGACGCCGCCGGCGAGGCGGCGGGCTACGCGCTGACCGGCACCACCACGAGCGTGGCGTCGGGCCGGCTGGCCTACACCTTCGGCCTGACCGGCCCCGCACTGACCGTCGACACCGCCTGCTCCTCGTCGCTCGCGGCCGTGCACCTCGCCTGCCGGTCCCTGCACGCGGGCGAGTGCGAACTGGCCCTGGCGGGCGGCGTCGCCGTGCTGTCCTCCCCCGGCATGTGGGTGGAGTTCTCCCGTCAGCGCGGCCTGGCACCCGACGGACGCTGCAAGCCGTTCGCCGCGGCCGCCGACGGGACGGCATGGAGCGAGGGCGCCGCCCTGGTCCTGCTGGAACGCCTGTCGGCCGCACGGCGCCACGGCCACCCGGTGCTGGCCCTGATCCGGGGAAGCGCCGTCAACCAGGACGGCGCGAGCAGCGGCCTCAGCGCCCCGAACGGTCCGGCGCAGGAGCGCGTCGTCCGGCGCGCCCTCGCGGACGCGGGTGTGAGCGCCGCCTCCGTCGACGTGGTCGAGGCGCACGGCACCGGCACGACGCTCGGCGACCCGATCGAGGCCCAGGCCCTGGGACGGGTCTACGGGACGGACCGGGACCCGCAGCGCCCCCTGCTGCTCGGCTCGCTCAAGTCGAACATCGGGCACTCCCAGGCGGCCGCCGGAGCCGCGGGCCTGGTGAAGATGGTGCTCGCGCTCCAGCACGAGGAACTGCCCGCCAGCCTGAACGTGGACGCGCCGTCGCCGCGGATCGACTGGCAGGACGCCCGCCTGCGCCTGCTCACCGAAAGCGTCGGCTGGCCGCGCGGTGCGGCCGCCCGCCGGGCCGGCGTCTCGTCCTTCGGCATCAGCGGAACCAACGTCCACCTCGTCCTGGAGGAGGCACCCGACGGTGCCGGCGCACGGGAGCAGCACGGCGCCGACGACGGCCCGGCGGCGGTGTGGGACGCCCCGACGGTGCCGTGGACGCTGAGTGCCGGCAGCCCGGAGGCGCTGAAGGCCCAGGCCGGACGGCTGGCCACAGCCCTGCGGAACGGGTCGGCCGACGATCCCCGGGACGTCGGACGGTCCCTGACGACCACCCGGAGCGCCCTGGACCACCGCGCCGCCGTGGTCGGCGACTCCCGGGAGGCGCTGCTTGCGGGCCTGGACACGCTGGCCCGTTCGACCCCCGACGACGACGGCACCGGGACGACGGTGACGGCGCAGGCCCGCCCCGCCCACCGGACGGTGTTCGTCTTCCCCGGCCAGGGCTCCCAGTGGCCCGGGATGGCCCGCGGGCTGCTGGCCGCGTCCCCGGTCTTCCGGGCCCATGTCGAGGCCTGCGACCGCGCCCTGTCCGCACACTGCGACTGGTCGCTCCGATCGCTCCTGTCCCAGGACGCCCAGGCCCCCTCGCTGGAGCGGGACGACGTGGTGCAGCCCGCGCTGTTCGCCGTGATGACCGGACTCGCCGAGGTGTGGCGCGCGCACGGCATCGCACCCGACGCCGTGGTCGGGCACTCGCAGGGCGAGCTGGCCGCCGCCTGGGTGGCCGGCGCCCTCACCCTGGAGGACGCGCTGCTGGCCACCGTGACCCGCAGCCGACTGGTCGGCACGCTGGCCGCCGACGGCGCCATGCTCTCGCTGCGGATGCCCGCGCCGGACGTCGAGGCGCTGCTCCACGACGGCTTCCCCGGCCTCGGCGTGGCGGTGTTCAACGGGCCCTCGTCCACCGTGGTCTCCGGCCCGCGCGAGGAGGTGGAGCGCCTGGTCGCCCGCTGCGAGGACGAGGGCGTGCGCACCGCCAGGATCGCCGTCAACTACGCCTCGCACTGCGCCGGCATCGACACCCTGCGCGAACCGATGGCCCACGCCCTGGCTGGCCTCGCACCGCAGCCGACCGGCATCCCGTTCTACTCGACCGTCACCGCCGACACCGATCCGCAGCGGCTCCTGGACGGCGCCTACTGGTACGCCAACCTCCGCCGTCCCGTGCGCTTCGAACCGACCCTCAGGGAGCTGCTCGCAGCCGGGTACGACACCTTCGTCGAGATGAGCCCGCACCCGCTGCTGGCACTCGGAATCCAGGAGACCGCCGACAGCGCGGAGCCGCCCGCCGACATCGCCGTGCTCCCCTCGCTGCACCGGGACGCCGGGGAGCCGGGCGACCTGCTGCTGGCCCTCGCCCGGGCCTGGTGCCACGGCCTGGCCGTGGACTGGGCGACGGTCTTCGGCGAGGGCCGCCGGGTGGCCCTGCCGACGTACGCCTTCCAGCGCAGCCGCTACTGGCTCTCCCCCGCCGAGGGCACCGGCCCGGGGGCCGACCGCCGGGGCGAGGTCGACCAGCCGCTGTGGGACGCCGTCGAACGCCGGGACGCCGCCGCCGTGGCCGCCGTCCTGGGGCTGGCCGACGAGGAGCCGATCCGCGAGATCGTGCCGGCCCTGGCCGCCTGGCGCGGCGCGCGGCGCGAGCGCGCGCGGCTGGGTGACCTGTGCTTCGCCGCCGAGTGGACGCCGCTGGCCGCCCCGGCCGCCGCGGCCCGCGGCAGGTGGCTGCTGGTCACACCCGACACGGACGCGGGGCCTTGGCCGAGTGCGCTCGCGAGCGCGCTCGGCGCGCCCGGCACCGAGGTCCGCACGGTTGCCCTGCCGACCGGGGCGGAGCGCACCGCGGTGGCCGAGCTGATGCGCGCCGCGGTGGAGGAGTGGCGCCCGGACGGCGTCCTGTCCTTCCTCGCGCTCCGGCCCGACGGTGCGCCGGACGGTACACCGCGGCCGAACGCCCTGCTCGCCGACACGGCGACGCTGCTGCAGGCGCTGGACGACCTGGACGCGACCGCTTCCGTCTGGTGTGCCACCCGCTGCGCCGTCCGCGTCGACGAGCACGACGTGGTGGTCGACACGGGCCAGGCGGCGCTGTGGGGCTTCGGCCGGGCCGCCGCCCAGGAGTACCCGGACCGCTGGGGCGGCCTGCTCGACCTGCCGGCGGACCCGGATGCCGAGAGCCTGCAGCGGGCCTGTGCCGCGATGGCCCCGCCGGCGGTCGAGGACCAGGTCGCGGTGCGGGCGCGGGGCACCTACGCCCACCGTCTACGGGAGTCCGCCGTCCCGGCGGGCCGGGACTGGAAGCCGCGCGGAACGGTCCTGATCACCGGTGGCACGGGCTTCCTGGGGGCGCACGCCGCCCGGGCCCTGGCCGACGCCGGGGCACCGCACCTCCTGCTGCTCAGCCGACACGGCGGCGGCACCGAGGCCGCGACCCGGCTGGTCGCGGAACTCGAAGCGGCGGGAACCCGGGTCACCGTCACGTCCTGCGACGTCGGTGACCGCGCCGCGCTCGCCTCCGTGCTCGCCGCGATTCCGCCGGAGCTGCCGCTGACGGCTGTGGTCCACACCGCCGGCGCCCTCGAAACCGCCATGGTCGACAACCTGACGCCGGAGCACCTGGACCGGGTGCTGGCCGCCAAGACCCTCGGCGCCCGGCACCTGCACGACCTGACCGCGGATGACGGCCTCGACGCCTTCATCCTCTGCTCCTCGGTGCTCGGCACCGTCGGCATGGGTGGGCACGGCGCCTACGGTGCGGCCAACGCCTACCTCGACGCGCTCGCCGAACAGCGCCGCGCCCAGGGCCTTTCGGCGACCTCGGTCGCCTGGGGGTACTTCCGCGGCGGCCTGGGCGCGGACGCCGGCGACTGGATGGGAGAGCGCGGGCTGCCCCCGATCGATGTGGGCACGGCCCGCACCGTGCTGCCGTCGCTGGCAGCCGGGCCCAAGGCGGGGATCGTGCTGTCCCGCTTCGACTGGCCGGTCTTCCTCTCCAGCCGCGCCGCCTACCGGCCCAACCCGTTCCTCGACGACCTGCCCGCCGTCCAGCGGGCCCGGCAGGAACAAGCCGTGGGCGGCGAGCGCGCCGCCGCCGGCCTGCCCGCCGACTACCCGAAGCTGCCCGCCGCACGGCAACGCCAGGTCCTGGCCGAGCTGGTGCGTTCCACGACCGCCGCCGTCCTCGGCCACCGCGCCCCCGACGCCGTCGCCCCCAACCGGCCGTTCAAGGAGCTCGGCCTGGACTCCCTGGCCGCGGTCCAGCTGCGCAACCGGCTGGCCCACGCGAGCGGCCTGCGGCTGCCGACCGGCCTGGCGTTCAGCCATCCGACCCCGGCCGACCTGGCCGCCCACCTCCACACCCTCCTCGCCGACGCCGCAGGTCAGCCGGCCGACGACGAGGAGCGGGCCGCCGAACAAGCCGGCCGGCCGACACGCCCCGGCGCCGCCCCGGCGGCCGAACCGATCGCGGTCGTCGGCATGGCCTGCCGTCTGCCGGGCGGCATCGACAGCCCCCAGGACCTCTGGACGCTCCTGGAGTCGGGCACCGACGCCATCTCGTCCTTCCCGGAGGACCGCGGCTGGGACCTCACCGACCTGTACGACCCCGATCCGGCGGCACCCGGCAAGAGCTACGTGACCGCCGGCGGCTTCCTGGACGCCGCAGCGGACTTCGACGCCGAGTTCTTCGGCATCTCCCCCCGCGAGGCGCTGTCCATGGACCCGCAGCAGCGCATGCTGCTCGAAACGTCCTGGGAGGCGCTGGAGCGCGCCGGGATCGACCCCGGCTCCCTGCGCGGCAGCAGCACCGGTGTCTTCGCCGGAGCCGTCTACCAGGACTACGGCGCACGCGCCCACGAAGCGCCCCAGGAGATGCAGGGCTACCTCACCACGGGCAAGCCGCTCAGCGTCATCTCCGGGCGCGTCGCCTACGTCCTCGGGCTCCAGGGGCCCGCCGTCTCGGTGGACACCGCCTGCTCCTCCTCACTCGTGGCCGTCCACCTGGCCTGCCAGTCGCTGCTCCAGGGCGACAGCACCCTCGCGCTGGCCGGCGGCGTCACGGTGATCGCATCACCCGGCCTGTTCATCGAGTTCTCCCGACAGCGGGCGCTGTCCCCCGACGGACGCTGCCGGTCCTTCGCGGCCGAGGCGGACGGCACCGGGTTCGCCGAGGGCGCGGGCATGGTCGTACTGGAGCGGCTGTCCGACGCCCGGCGCCAGGGCCATCCCGTGCTCGCGGTGATCCGGGCCAGCGCCATCAACCAGGACGGCGCCAGCAACGGCCTCACCGCTCCCAACGGCGAGTCGCAGCAGCAGGTGATCCGCCAGGCCCTCGCCCGGGCCGAACTGGACGGCGGCGACATCGACCTGATCGAAGCCCACGGCACCGGCACCACCCTCGGCGACCCGATCGAGGCGGAGGCCCTGCTCGCCACCTACGGCCGCGGCCGCCCCGCCGGACAACCCGTCCGGCTCGGCTCGCTGAAGTCCAACGTCGGCCACACCCAGGCCGCGGCGGGGGTCTCCGGACTCATCAAGACCGTCCTCGCCCTGCGGCACGACACCATGCCGAGGACCCTGCACGCGGCCACCCCCACCCCCCACGTCGACTGGGCCACCGGGGACGTCCGGCTCCTGACGGACGCCGTCCCCTGGCCCCCGAACGGCCGCCCGCGGCGCGCCGCCGTCTCCGCCTTCGGAGTGAGCGGCACCAACGCCCACGTGATCGTCGAGCAGGCCCCGCCGGCGCCGGAACCCGCCGCACCGCCGGAACCCCCCACGCCGCCCGTCGTGGCACCGCCCGTATGGCTCCTCAGCGCCCACACCGAGGCCGCGCTGCAGGCCCAGGCCCGGCAGCTGCACACCCGGCTGCGGACCTCCCCCCCGGCCTCCGCCACGGCGGTCGGCCACGCCCTGGCCACCACCCGGGCGCGGCTCGCGCACCGGGCGGCCATCACCGCCCCCGACCTCGACGGCTGCCTGCGGGCACTGGACGCCCTGGCCGACGGTGGTGCCGACCCGGACCTGGTCACCGGCAGGGCCGCCGACGGCAGGGCGGTGTTCGTCTTCGCCGGGCAGGGCTCCCAGTGGCCCGGCATGGCGGCCCGGCTGATCGAGGAGAGCCCCGTCTTCGCGGAAAGCATCGCCGCCTGCGGCCGGGCGCTGGCCCCGCACACCGACTGGTCGCTGGACGACGTCCTGCTCCCCGGGGCCGCCGAGGCCCTGGAGCGCGTCGACGTGGTCCAACCCGCGCTCTTCGCGGTCCAGCTCTCCCTCGCCCGACTCTGGTCCGCGGCGGGTGCGAGGCCGAGCGCCGTGGTGGGCCACTCCCAGGGCGAGATCGCCGCCGCCTGCTTCGCCGGGGCCCTGTCCCTGGAGGACGCCGCCCTCGTCGTCGCCCTGCGCAGCCGGATGCTGACGCGACTGGCGGGCGGACACGGCCTGCTGGCCCTCCAGCTCCCGCACGACGAGGTGCTTCGGAGGCTGGAGCGCTACCCGGCGCTCTGCGTCGCCACCGTGAACGGCCCCCGGGCCTCGGTGGTGGCCGGCCCGGCCGAGGACCTGGACGTCCTCCAGGCGGAGTGCGGGGTCGACCAGGTCAGAGCCCGGCGAATCCAGGTCGGCTACGCCGCGCACTCCCCGCAGGTCGACGAGTTGCGGACGGCCCTGACCGAGGCTCTCGCGCAGGTCGCTCCCGCCTCCGGCGAGCTGGACTTCTACTCCTCCGTGACGGGCGCGGCCCTCGACCCGGCCACCCTGGACGCCTCCTACTGGTTCCGGAACCTGCGCGAGCCCGTGCGGTTCGACCTGGCCACCCGGGCCCTGGTCCGGGACGGCTACCGCTTCTTCGTCGAACCGAGCGTCCACCCCCTGCTGTCCGGCGCCGTCCTGGAGAGCGCCGACGCGGAGGACCGGACGGTCGTCGCCCTGCCCACCCTCCACCGCGAGCAGGGCGGGCTGCGGCACTTCACGGCCGCCGTCGCCAAGGCCCTCGTGGAGGGCCTGGACATCGACACCGCCGCGCTCAACCCGGACGGGCACGACGAGCCCCTGGAGCTGCCCACCTACGCCTTCCAGCGCCGGCGCTTCTGGGTCGACACCTTCCACGGCGGCACCCGGCAGGAGCTGGCCGCCACGTTGAGCGCCGCCTCCGTCGACCACCCCGTCCTGGACATCGTCCTGCCCGAACCCGAGACCGACGGCTTCGTCCTGACCGGCCAGGTGAGCCTGCAGAGCCACCCGTGGCTGCGCGACCACGCCCTCGACGACGTCCCCCTGCTACCCGGAACCTCCTTCGTCGACCTCGCGCTGTGCGCCGGCCGTGAGTCCGGCTGCCCGGAGCTGGCCGAACTGACCCTGCTCGCACCGCTGCAGCTCGGCAAGGAGGACGGCGCCCAGCTGCACCTCACCGTCAGCGGCGCCGACCCCTCCGGCCGACGCAACGTCACCATCCGCTCGCGTCCGCACACGGCCCTCACCGGTGAGCCCTGGACCCTGCACGCCCGCGGTGTCCTCGCCCCCGCGGCACCGCCGCCCACTGCTGCGGCGCCCGGCGCCTGGCCCCCCGACCACGCCGTCGAGCTCGACGTCGACGCGTTCCACTCCGCTGTCGGACTGCGCGGCTACGGCTACGGTCCGGCGTTCCAGGGGCTGACCGGCCTGTGGCGGCGCGGCCAGGACATCTTCACCGACGCCCGCCTCGACCAGGGCCTGCTCGACGGGGACACCGCCTTCGACCTGCACCCCGCACTCCTCGACGCGGCGCTCCAGGGCCTGCTGGTACGCCGCAGGGCCAACGTCGAGCTCCCCTTCCACTGGAGCGGCATCCGCGTACACGCCGGTGGGGCGACCGCCCTGCGTACCCGGATCCGGCCCCTGGACGAGCAGAGCGTCACCGTCGACATCACCGACCAGGCCGGGCTCCCGGTCGCCACGATCGACACGCTCACGATGCGCTCCGCCGGCGGGCAGACACCGCGCCACCACCTCGGCGGCGAGGGCCTGTACCGACTGTCGTGGAAGCCGGTGGCTCCCGACACCGCCGCCGCGCCGCGCTGCGCCTGGCTGGCCGCCGGCCCCCGGGCGTTCGCGGGCGACTCCGGCGCACAGTCACTGCGGCACGCCTTGGCCGCTCTCACCGAGGGACCGGACACCGACCTGGTGCTCCACCACCTGACCGCCGCCGGCGACCCGGCGCCGCACGACCTCGCCCCGGCGGTGCACGGCGCCGTCCAGCGGACGCTGACACTGCTGCAGAGCTGGCTGGCCGAGGAGCGGCCGGCCGCCGGCCGCCTGCTCCTGCTCACCCACCGAGCCGTCGCCGCACTGCCCGGCGAGGTTCCCGACCCGGTCGGCGCCGCCCTCTGGGGCCTGCTGCGGTCCGCTCAGCACGAGAACCCCGACCAGTTCACCCTGCTCGACATCGACGACCTCGCCGAGATCGTGAACCCCGGCACGGGGGAGCCGAACCCGCGGGCCCTGGCCGCCCTCCCCCTCCGGACCGAACCCCAACTCGCCCTGCGCGAGGGCCTGCTGTACGCACCCAGACTCACCCGCGCCGCCGTGCCACCGCCCGCGCCGCTGCCCTACGACCCGGAGGGAACGGTCCTCGTCTCCGGCGGCACCGGCACCATCGGCCGCCTCCTGGCCCGCCACCTCGTCACCGTGCACGGGGTACGGAGCCTGCTCCTGCTCAGCCGGGGCGGCCCGGCCGCCTCCGGCGCCGAGGAGCTGCGGTCCGAACTCGCGGCGCTCGGCGCGCAGTGCACGATCGCGGCCTGCGACACCGCCGACCGCGCGGCCCTGGACGAGACACTCGCCACCGAACTCGGCGATCGCCCGCTGAGCGCCGTCTTCCACGCCGCCGGCGTCCTGGCCGACAGCACCGTCACCACCCTGACCCCGGACCAGGTCACCACCGTGCTCCGGTCCAAGGTCGACGGCACCCTCAACCTCCACCAGGCCACCCTCGCACGCGAGCCTGCGGCCTTCGTGCTGTTCTCCGGGGCCGCCGGGATCTTCGGCACCCTCGGGCAGGCCCACTACGCTGCGGCCAACTCCTTCCTCGACGCGTTCGCCGAGTACCGCCGCAGCCTGGACCTCCCCGCGCTCTCACTGCCCTGGGGACTGTGGGCCGAACGCAGCGCCATGACCGGCCACCTGAACGCCACAGCGGTACGCCGGCTCGAACACCTGGGGATCGCCGAACTGCCGGCCGCCCACAACCTCGCGCTGCTCGACGAGGCGCAGCGCCTGGAGGAGGCGGTCGTGCTGCCGCTGCGGCTGAGCGGCGCGGCCCTGCACACGGCCGGCGGCGTTCCGCCGCTGCTGCGCGAGCTGGTCCGCCCCCGGCAGCAGGCCGCACAGGCCGAGGAGACCACCGAGGCCGTCGAGCACACACTGGCCGGCCGGCTCGCCGAGGCGGGTCCGGAGGAGGCGGAGAGCGTCCTGACCACGCTGGTCAGGAGCGAGGTGGTCCAGGTCCTCGGCCACTCCTCGGTGGAGGAGATCGATGCCGACGCGGCGTTCGCCGACCTCGGCTTCGACTCCCTCACGGCGGTGGAGCTCCGTAACCGGATCAACCGGGCCACGGGTGCGTCGCTGCCGGTCACCGCGGTGTTCGACCATCCGAGCCCCGCCTCGCTCGCCGTCCGCGTCCTGGCGGACCTCCTGCCCGACTCCGGCGCCGAGCCGGTGGAGGCGGGCCCCCGACCGGAGCCGGAGTCCGACTGGGTCGACACCGCCGAGGACACCGCCCTGTTCGCCGCGATAGACGGGATCCAGGAATGACCGACACCGCCACACCCCGCGCCCACTTCCTCGCAGGCACCGGTGCCTCGGACTTCCCCGGTACGGGACGCGCACGGGCCGACGTCCCGCTCCACCAGACCCGGTGGGAGGCCGTCCCGGATCCCGGGGTCCCGGTCACCTGGGCCGTGCTCACCCCGTCGTCGGCGCCGTCCGCCCTGGCCGAAGAGTTGCACGCCGCTCATCCGGCCGCCCGGCAGCTGCCCGCGCAGTCGCCCGCCGGGCCGCCGCCGGGAGTCCTGGTCGTCCCGGCCGACGGGGCGCCCCACCAGGCGCTGGAGCTGGTCCGGGAGGTCCTCGCCTCGCCGTCCGACCCTCCCGGGCCCCGTCTGGTCCTGGTGACCCGCGGCGCGATCCAGGCCCGCACCACGGACCTCGCGGCAGGGGCCGAGCACGGCAGGCTGCTACAGGACGTGGCCGCCGCAGCCGGCGCCCGGCCCGGGCGGTTCGCCCTGGTCGACCTCGACGCCGCCCCCGCCTCACTGGCCGCCCTTCCCGCCGCGCTCGGCTCGGCCTTCTCCCAGCTGGCCGTCCGGGCCGGTGTGCTCCTGGCGCCGCGCAGCGCCCCGGCCCCGCTGCTTCCGCTGCCCCACGAACACGTCCGGCTCGCCCTGCCCGGACCGCCTCCGTGGCGCCTGAGCCTGATCGGCAAGGGCACCCTGGAATGCCTGGCCCTGGACCTCTGCGACGAGGTCGACGAGCCGCTGACGGGCCGACAGGTCCGGATCGCCGTCCAGGCGGCGGGAGTCAACTTCCGCGATGTCCTGGACACCCTCGGCCTCTACCCGGGCGACCCGGGCCCGTTGGGCGCCGAGGGCAGCGGCATCGTGCTGGACACCGGTCCGGACGTCGCCACCGTCAGGCCCGGCGACCGGGTGATGGGGCTGCTGACCGGTGCGTTCGGCCCGATCGCCGTCACCGACGAACACCTTCTGGTCCCGGTGCCCGACGGGTGGCCGCCGGCGCACGCCGCGGCGGTCCCGGTGGCGTTCTCCACCGCCTCCTACGGGCTGTTCGACCTCGGCCGGCTGACCGCACGGGACCGCATCCTCATCCACTGCGCGACCGGCGGCGTCGGCAGCGCCGCCGTCCAACTCGCCCTGCACACGGGGGCCGAGGTGTTCGGCACGGCCGGCAGAGCCAAGCACCCGGCACTGCGGCGCCTCGGCCTGGACGACCACCACATCGCGGACTCCCGGTCCACCGACTTCGAGCAGCAGTTCCTGGACGCGACCTCGGGCCGCGGCGTCGACGTGGTCCTCAACGCCCTGGCCCACGAGGCCACCGACGCCTCCCTGCGCCTGCTGCGCCCGGGCGGACGGTTCGTGGAAATGGGGAAGACCGATCCGCGCGACCCGGCCGACATCGCCCGCGACCACCCCGGTGTCGCCTATCTCCCCTTCGACCTCAGGCAGGCGGCGGAGCCGCAGCGGCTGTCGGCGATCCTGCACGACCTCCACACGCTGTTCGTGGCGCGGCAGATCCACCCGCCGTCCGTCCACGTCTTCGACGTCCAGGACGCCTCGGCGGCCTTTCACCACATGAGCCGCGCCCGGCACGTCGGCAAGCTGGTCCTGCGGGTCCCCCCGGCCGACGACGCCCGGGGAGGCATCCTGCTGGCCGGCCCGTTGGGCGACACGGTGCCGCTGGCCCGGCACGCCGCAGCCGCCCATGGTGCCCGGCACGTCTGGCTCGTGGCGCACCGCAACAGCGACGACCACGGAGCCGGGCGCCTCCAGTCCCAGCTGGCCGCCCGGTCGATCGAGGTGCACCTGGTGGACGCCGACCCCTGCGACCCCGCGGTGCTGCGGCAGACCGTCGAGACGATCGCGGCGTCGGCGCCGCTGACGGCCGTGGTCCACACCCTTGCCGACGCGCGGCCGGCCGGCAGCACCGCCGGGCCGGGCGCGGCCGCCGCGCTGCTGCACCAGCTCACCCGGGACCTTCCGCTGGAGGTCTTCCTGCTGGCCGCCACCGCCCGGCCGGAGGCCGTAGAGGATCCCGACCAGGGCCAAGCCGTGCTGGCGGCACTGGTCCGGCACCGCTACGCGCTGGGGCTGGCCGCCACGCTGATCATGCTGCCGCCGGACCTCGGACCGGCCCGGCCCGCCGCCCTCGCCCAGCTCTTCGACACCGCCCGTCACACGGACACGCCCGTCCTGGCCTCCGCCCCCGTAGCGCGGCCGGACGGGGCGGCCGCCGATGCCGTGGCGGCAACAACGGCCGACCAGACGAACGGACACCGTCCGCTGTGACGCAGGTCCGGCCGGTTCCGGACGCACAAGTCCACCGGCCCGCTCGCCGGGCCTCTGGAGCCACCCCTCATGAACAGACGAGGACCGCACCATGGCGGAGCACGAGGAGATCCGAAACTACTTGAAGCGCGCCGTCTCCGAGATCGAACGGCTCCGCAGCCGACTGAGCGCCGTCGAGGCACACCGTGACGAACCGACGGCCGTCATCGGTCTCGGCTGCAGGCTGCCCGGTGGAGTCGCCTCGCCGGCCGACCTGTGGCGACTGGTCGACGAGGGCCGCGACGCCGTCGGCCCGTTCCCGGACGACCGGGGCTGGCCGCTCGACGGCCTCTACTCGGCCGACCCGGACCACTCCGGAACGTCCTCCACCGCTCACGGCGGCTTCCTCTCCCGCCCGCAGGACTTCGACGCCGCGTTCTTCGGCATCACCCCGCGCGAGGCCCTGGCCATGGACCCGCAACAGCGGATTCTGCTGGAGATCGCCTGGGAGGCACTCGAACACGCCCGGATCGACCCCACGACGCTGCGCGGCAGCGACACCGGCGTGTTCGCCGGGGTGTCCTGGCAGGACTACGGGGAGGGCTCGTGGGACGACAGCCGGGTGGAGGGCCACCTCGTCACCGGAAGCGCCGTCAGCGTCGTCTCCGGCCGGATCGCCTACCTGCTCGGGCTGGAGGGCCCCACGCTCTCCGTCGACACCGCCTGTTCGTCCTCCCTGGTCGCCGTTCACCTCGCCCGTCAGGCGCTGCGGGCCGGCGAGTGCTCGCTGGCCCTCGCCGGCGGCGTCACCGTCATGGCGACGCCGCGTCCCTTCATCGGCTTCTCCCGCCAGCGCGGCCTCGCCGCCGACGGCCGCTGCAAGGCGTTCTCCGACCGCGCCGACGGAATGGGCATGGCCGAGGGCGCCGGTCTGCTGGTGCTGGAGCGGCTCGGCGACGCCGAGCGCCTAGGCCACCGCGTGCTCGCCGTGATCCGGGGCTCGGCCGTCAACCAGGACGGTGCGAGCAACGGCCTCACCGCACCCAACGGCCCGGCCCAGCAGCGGGTGATCCGACGGGCGCTCGCCGACGCCGCGCTCGCGCCGGCGGACGTGGACGTACTGGAGGCGCACGGGACGGGAACCAGGCTGGGCGATCCCATCGAGGCCCAGGCCGTCCTCGCCACCTACGGGCAGGACCGGCCGCCGCAGCGCCCCTTGCTGCTGGGCTCGCTCAAGTCCAACATCGGCCACACCCAGGCCGCCGCCGGAGTCGCGTCCATCATCAAGCTGGTTCTGGCGATGCGGCGCTCCACCGTTCCCAGGACCCTGCACGCCGAACGGCCGAGCTCCTACGTCGACTGGTCCTCCGGGGCCGTGGAGCTCGTCACCCGCTCCCGGCCGTGGCCCGACACCGGCGGACGGGCCGCACGGGCCGCCGTCTCCTCCTTCGGCATCAGCGGCACCAACGCCCATGTGGTCATCGAGGCGGCTCCTCGACCGGAGCCCCCGCCGCCCCCTGCGCACGGCCCCGAGACCGCCGTCCCCTGGCTGCTCTCGGCCAAGAGCGCCCCGGCCCTGAACGCCGCGGGTGCCCGGCTGGCGGCCTACCTGGAGGACCACCCCGAGCTGGGGCCCGCCGACGCCGCGGCCGAACTGGCCACCACCCGCGCGGTGTTCCGCCACCGCGCGGCCGTCGTCGCCACCGGCCGCGCGGACCTCCTCGACGCCCTGCGCGCCCTCTCGGACGGCCACCCGCACCGTCGCCTGGTCTCCGGCACGGTCGGCCGCAAGCCCGGCGGAACGGTCTTCGTCTTCCCCGGCCAGGGCGCCCAGTCACCGACCGCCGGCCGGCAGCTCCACACCG
Source organism: Kitasatospora sp. NPDC052868 (assembly GCF_044547105.1). NCBI lineage: Bacteria > Bacillati > Actinomycetota > Actinomycetes > Kitasatosporales > Streptomycetaceae > Kitasatospora > Kitasatospora sp. NPDC052868. The sequence goes on from NZ_JBITZW010000012.1 coordinate 279,765, forward strand.
GTTCGGCCGTCTTCCGGGAGACCTTCGACGCCTGCGACCAGGCTCTGCGACCGTACTCCGGCCGGAACCTGGCCGAGCTGTTCGCCGCCGACGCGCCGCCGGAGCCCGACGACCGGACGGTCTCCCAGCCCCTGCTGTTCGCGTTCCAGGTCGCACTCACCGCACTGTGGCGCAGCCACGGCGTCGAGCCCGACCTCGTGATCGGGCACTCCCAAGGGGAGATCTCCGCCGCACACGTCGCGGGCGCCCTCGCGCTCGACGACGCAGCCGCCCTGATCGGCCTGCGCGACCGGGCTCTCCAGCGGCTGGCCGGATCCGGCGGCATGGTGACGGTGGCCCTGCCGCGCGAGCGGACGGAGCAACTGCTGGAGGCGTGGCGGTCCCCGCTGTCCGTCGCCGCGGTCAACAGCCCCGGCTCGGTGGTCGTCGCCGGTCCGGACGACGCCCTCGCCCGGCTCCTCGACCACTGCGCGGCCGAGCACATCACGGCCCAGCGGCTGCCGATCACCGTCGCGGCCCACACCCGCGCCATGGAGGAGGTCCGACCCGAGCTCCTCGCCGCCGCCGAGAAGCTGCGTCCGGGCAAGGGGACCGTCCCGCTGCACTCGACGGTCACCGGGGACCTGATCGACCACCAGCTCATGGACGGCGCCTACTGGTACCGGAACCTGCGCGAACCGGTCCTGTTCGGCGACGGCATCCGTTCGCTGCTCGCCGACGGGTACCGCCGGTTCGTCGACATCGGTCCCCGACCGGTCCTGGTCCCGGCCATCACCGAGACCTACGGGGAGCGGCGCGCCGCCGCACCGTCGGCGGCGGACTCCGTGACCGTCACCGGCATGCTGCGGCCCGACGGCGACGAACCCACCGAGTTCCTCCTCGCCCTGGCCGCCGTCTGGGCGGCCGGCGCTCCCGTCGACTGGTCCCCCGCGCTCCCTCCCGGCTCCGTCCTGCCGGACGACCTGCCGACCTATCCGTTCCAGCGTCGCTCCTACTGGCTGACGCCCGGTCCGTCCCCGCGTGGAGCGGACGGAGATACACCGCCGGCCCCCGACCCCGCAGAAGGCACATCATGAACCAGGAATCCGCCACGACCTCCGCCCCCGCCCGACTCGACCTGATGATCCCCCTGGTCAAGACGCACGTCGCCGCCATCACGGACCTTCCGATCGAGGAGATCGACGACGACCAGCTCTTCCAGGAGCTGGGATTCGACTCCCTGATGACGGTGCGGCTGGTCAACAGCCTCGAACAGACCACCGGGCTCTCCCTCGAACTCGCGGTGGTCAGTGAGAACCCGACCGCTGCCGAGCTGGCCGCCTTCCTGTGCGCCGCCCTCACCGAGAGAAAGCCATCCGCCCCCGCCGACGAGCCGCCGACGGCCGACGGCATCGGCGACCTCTTCCGGCAGACGGTCGACGCCGGCAGGGCCGTGGAGGCACTCGACTTCCTCGCCGCCGCCGCCCGGTTGCGGCCCCGCTACACCGGCGCGGACGACGCCGGCCCGCCGCCACCCCCGGCCCGGCTCTCCCGCGGCACGGAGGAGACGAGGATCGTCTGTCTGGACTCCCTGGGCCCCTTCCTCGGCAACTTCACCTACGCCCGCTTCGCCAAGCGCTTCCTCGGCAGCCATGACCTCTACGCCCTGCGGTACCCGGGCTACGCCCGGGCCGACGCCGTGCCCGAATCGCCCGCCGCCCTCGCCAGGGCGATGGCCCCCGCCGTGGAGCGCTGCGCCGACGGCGCCCCGTTCACCATGGTCGGGTACTGCTCGGGCGGCTGGGCCTCACTTCTGGTCACCGCGGAGCTCGAGGCACGCGGTGTCCGACCGAAGGCGGTCGTCCTGATCGACACGCCGGTTCCTGAGACCCTGTCCGACGAGGTCTTCAACGGCGGGACGAAGTCCCTGCTGGGCTCGTGGCCGGACATCGTCTCACTGGAGAGCCCGGCACTCACCGCGTTCGGCTGGCACTACGCCATGCTCCGGGGCCGGGCGCTGCCCGCCGTCGCCGCCCCCGTCTACGCCATCCGGGCCACCGAGCCCCTCCCGTACACCGAGGGCGTCCAGCTCGACAACCGGTGGCCGAACAGCGCCAAGAGCGCGGACGTCGCGGCCGACCACTACTCGATCATGGTCGCGCACGCGTCCGAGGCAGCCGACGTCGCCGCTCAATGGATCTGAACCCGCACCCGTTTCATCGAGGAGCTCCCATGTCCACGATCAAGGTCTTCGACCAGCTGATGGAGGCCGTCAACAACAAGGACGTCGACGCCGCGGTCGAGTGCTACACCGAGGACGTCCGGTACGCGGAACCCGGAATCGACTGCGAGCTGCGCGGCCGGGACGCCATGCGCCAGCTGTACACGACCTGGATGACGCACGCGAACCTCACGGCCGAGCTCGATGACGCGTTCGGCGCCGGTGACCGGGGCGCCTTCGTCTTCACCATGACCGGCACCGTGGTGAAGGAGTTTCCGGGCATGTGGAACGCCGACAGCGTCGGCCGGACGTTCTCCGTACCGGTGGCGGTGGTCGCCCGGCTGGCGCCGGACGGCCTCATGTCGGAGGCCGTCTACTACTGGGACCTGCTGACCGTGCTCACCCAGCTCGAACAGCGTCCCGCCTGAGGTGATGCCGACCGACGGCCGCCCGGAAGGTCGCGAGACCTTCCGGGCGGCCGCCTACCGGTTGGCGCCGCCGGTCAACCGCGGAACTCCATGCGGCGGGTTCTACGCAGGATCTGGTGCAGCGCCCGGTCCGCCTCCGCCCGCACGCTCTGGTCCGGGTCGCCCGACATCACCCGGAGCGTCCCCAGGGACTCCTCCTGACCTCCGTGCTGGTAGGTCAGCCGGCCGAGGGACCAGGCCACGAGACTGCGCACGAAGGCCGCGGGGTCCCCGCGCTCGGCCGAGAGCGCGGCGACCACGTCCGGTTCCCGATCGGGACACGCCCTGCCCAGGGCCGCCGCCGCCCACACCCGCACGAAGCTCAACGGGTCGCGCAGCGCCGCCTCCAACGGCGGCACCACGTCGGGCGAACCGACCTCCCCCAGCGCATAAACCCCCAATCGGCGTTCCTGCGGGTCACTACTGCGCGCGAACGACATCCAATGGTCGGCGCGCTCTCCGAGATAGCGGAAACCACCGGCCTCCGACGAGTACTCGCCCGTCATACGACACCTCCACCCAGGGCCTTGTCGAGGGCGCACGCGGCGCTGATGAGGCTCAGATGAGTGAGCGCCTGGGGGTAGTTGCCGATGCTCTCCCCTGAAGCGGAGGTCTCCTCGGCGAAGAGTCCGAGATGGTTGGCGTGCGTCAGCATCTTCTCGAAGAGAAGCCTCGCCGGCTCGACCAGACCCGCCAAGGCCATGGCCTCGACGAGCCAGAACGTACAGATGTTGAAGGTTCCCTCACTGCCCCTCAGCCCGTCCTGCGCGGCGCTGCCCGTCTCGTACCGGTAGACCAGGCTGTCGGACGAGAGGTCCTCGGCGATGCATTCCAGGGTGCCAAGCATCCGCGGATCCGTCGGTGACAGGAATCCGATCATGGGGATGGCCAGCACACTCGCGTCCACGGCGCCGGACCCGAAGTACTGCACGAACGTCCGGCGCTCGGGATCGTAGCCCTCGTCCATGATCGCGTGGAAGATCGCGTCGCGCTCCCGGGTCACATGCTCACCGTCGAACGGAAGACCGTGGCGGTGCGCGATGCGTAATGCCCTGTCCAGCGCCGCCCAGCACTGGAGCTTCGAATAGACGAAGTGCCGCCGCGCACCCCTGATCTCCCAGATGCCTTCGTCCGGCGAACGCCAGTTGTCCGCCACCCAGTAGGCCATCCTCCGCAGATGGCTCCACAGGTCGTAGGAGATGCGGCCGACCCGCGCATCGAAGATCTCGATCGCCGTCAGGAGCTCGCCGTAGATGTCCAGTTGAAGCTGGCCCGCCGCGCCGTTGCCTATCCGGACCGGCCTCGATCCCTGGTAGCCCCGGAGATGCTCCAGTACCGTCTCGTCGAGTTCGGTACCGCCGTCGATCCGGTACATGAGCCTCAGCGGGCAGCCTTCCTCGACCTCTCTCGCGCGGTCCTCCAACCACCCCATGAAGCGGACGGTCTCCTCGGTGAACCCCAGTTGCATGAACGCGGTGAGGGTGAGCGCGGCGTCCCTGATCCAGGTGAACCTGTAGTCCCAGTTCCGTTCCCCGCCCACCTCCTCGGGAATGCTGGTCGTCGGAGCGGCCACGATAGCTCCGGTGGGATCGTGAGTCAGCAGCTTCAGGGTGAGCGCGGAGCGGTGGACCATCTCCCGCCAGCGGCCCGTGTAGGTGCACTGGCCGAGCCAGGTCTTCCAGTACTCGATGGTCTTCTGCAGGAGCTCCTGGCCGGTAAGCCTGGCCTCGGCGACGTAGGCCACATCCGTCAGGCTCTCAACCTGGCAGAGGAGGAACGTGATCTCCTCGCCCTCGCGCAGGGTGAATTCCACGCAGACCCCGGTGTCCACCGTCGCCAGCGGGAAGCGACTCGTGAGCGCGACGGAGATTTCGTTCCCCCGGAAAACCACGCCGCGCCCCTCATGAATGATCTCGTGCTTCTCCCGCGCGTAGTCGAGGGCGGGGAAGCACTCAAGCCGGAATGTGACGGTCCCGCGCACCGCCTTCGCCACCCTGACGATCTGGTGCGATCCCGGACCGGCCGCCGCCTGCCTGATGGGCATGAAGTCCACGAGTTCCGCCACGCTGCCCGGGCTCATGAACCTGGTGATGAGGACGGCGGTGTCGGGCATGTACATCTGCTGGCGCCGGGCCGATTCCAAGGGGGCGATTCTGAAATATCCGCCCTGTTCGTCGTCGAGGAGGCGGGCGAACACGCTGGGAGAATCGAACCTCGGAAGGCAGCACCAGTCAATGGACCCGTCCATGCCGACCAGGGCCGCGGTGTGCATGTCCCCGATGACCCCGTAGTTTTCGATTGGATTGTGGCCCATGCCGAGTCCTTCGCCCCGAGAGCCTTCACGTATCTTGATTGTGCTCCCCCCGACACCCGACTGCCAGCCGTGGGCACGACACAGGGGCTGCCGCGGACGGTTTCGGCCGGCCCTTCGATCACCGAAAGTGGCGGAAGGATTTTCCGCGCGCCGCGGACGACCCCGGGCCGACCGCTCCACCTCCCCCGGCTGTCTCCCCCTGCGCGCTCCGTACACAGAGGAGGGGACTTTCACCGCACCGATGACGAGAAAAAGAGTATTCAGGTGTGGCGCCGCCAGGAATCAGGGCAAATAATGGGAAGTGTGAGAACGGACCCGAGTTCGTGACGGAGAGTGAGCCGAACCGAGTTGAACGCCTGACCCTCGAGGGTCGCACGGAGCTCCATGACAAGGGGGCGGACGGCCAGCCATAAGGGAGCATGTGAAATGAAGATGGACCGGCCACGAATCCTCGTCGTAGACGACGACCCGGTCAACAGGATGTTTCTCACCAAGCTGGTCGAGAAAGAGGGGTACATCCCCAGCACGGCGGCCAACGGCCGCATCGCCTGCGACGTTCTCGAAGAGCAGGATGTGGACGTCATACTGCTCGACATCGAAATGCCGGAGATGGATGGATTCGGGGTGCTGAAACATGTCCAGAGCAACGCCCGGACGCGCCATATCCCGGTCATCATGATCTCGGCGAACGATGACATAGAAAGTGTCGTCAAGGCCATCGATCTGGGCGCGACCGACTACATCCCGAAACCCGCCAACAAAGTTCTCCTGCGCGCCCGACTGGATGCCTGCCTCAACTGGAAGAGAATTCACGACCTTGAACAGGGCCGAATGCGCGACACCTTTGCCAGGTTCGTCCCCGCTTCCATCGTCGACGAGCTGCTCCTGCAGGCCGACGAGAACCTCAACCTCAGCGGCGAACGGCGCATAGCCACCATCCTCTTCGCCGATCTGCGCGGGTTCACCTCGTGGGCCGAGGAGAACCCCCCTGACGTCGTGATCAGGACGCTGAACAGGTACCTCGGCTCCATGAGCGACGTCATACTCGACCACGGCGGCACGTTGGTCTCCTACCTCGGCGACGGCATCATGGCCGCCTTCGGGGCCCCGATCGAACAGGAGTACCACGCCGACCTCGCCCTGGCCGCCGCCCGGATGATGGCCACCGAGGTGCTCTCCGACTTCAACGCCTGGATGCTCGCCGAGGACCTCGGACCCGGGTTCAGAGTCGGAATCGGCATCAACAGCGGCCAGGTCATGTCCGGCACCGTGGGCTCGGAACGCCGCCTCGAGTACGCAGCGGTCGGCGACACCACCAACACGGCCGCCCGACTCGAACAGCTGACGAAGGAGGTCCCGTACTCCCTCCTGCTGTCGAACGAGACCTACGCCATGCTGACCACGGACTACACGAGCCTGATCTTCATCGGGGATGTCCCGCTCCGCGGCAAGCGCTCCCCCACCGGCCTCTGGGGCGGCCTGCCTTCGTCCACACCTGAGCCGGACCACCCCGAGCCGCCGAGCAACCGGGTCCAGACCGCCGTACAGCCGTCCTGACACCGACGGACGAACGTAGCGGCCCTGGTCCGCGAGAACTGCCGCGGACCAGGGCCTGGTCGTGCCATCCCGCATCGGCGGGCTCCCTCAGGGGGAAACGTGGGCCCGCCGGACTGTCATCCAGCCGACCAGCGGCTGGACGGGTGCATGTCCTTCTGGCCCGCGTCGAGGTCGACATCGGCATAGAACACGCCGAGGTTGTAGCCGTCACCGATGGTGTTGACCGTGACGGTCACATCGGTGTCGCCGTTGCGCAGGTACTGGGAGATGTTCCAACGGTTGGTGTCGTGGCCGAAGTTGTTGCGCGGAGCCGGGTTCCGGGGAAAGGTCCCCAGCGAACCGGGCGCGCCGACGGTGGAGTTGAAGGCGTCGTCGGCCGGGTGGTTGGCATCGGTGAACCGGATGAGGGGCCCGTTGGTGGACTTGATGTCCATGGTGTCGCCGGTCCACTTGTGGTCGCCGTCGTAGACGACCCAGCCGAGGTGCCCGGTGACCGGTCCGGTCGCCGGCGTTTGGATACCGGAGAGGGTGCCCGACAGGGCCGGGCTGTTGGGGAGTTCAGGCTGGAAGCCGTCCCACACGTGAACGTGGCGCAACGGGGCGCAGGGGTCCTCGTAGGCGACGACGATGGTCCAGCCGCCCCAACTGTGGGGCTTGACGACGGAGTCCATGTTGGCGGCGGTGTAGGTGCCGACGGTGCCGTGCTGCCTGACCATGTCGGTGATGTCGGCGGAGGCCTGGTAGCTGCTCTCCTGGTCGGTGGTGATGTAGCCGATCGAGGGCTGCTGGTTGGCGATGTTGGTGTACTGGCCGTCGCCGGGGAACTTCAGGTAGATCTCGTCGATCTGACTCTCGGGAAGGATGACGTCGTCGATGCCGCGGGTACCGCCCCAGTACAGACGCGCGAACTTCAGGGTGGCGCCGGGCGGCAGGGCGAGGTCCGCGGAGCTGGCGGAGTAGATCGCGTCACCGAGCGGGCCGATGCTGCCGGGATCGATGTTGACGTACCGCATCTGGTAGTTGTTGTTGATCGGCCTGCTGCCGGCCCCGGTGCGGGCCTGCTCGCACGGCGGCTGGGTCGGATCGACGGGGGGCTTGGTTTCGTCACAGGTCATCAGGGCGTTGCCGATGTGGGTGACCGACCCCTGGAACTCCCCCTGGAAGCGGGTGGTGAACGGAAGTCGGTTCTCCGCGAGCGTCGTGGCACCGTCGCGCCGGTGCGGAGCGGAATCGACCCCGCGGGAGTCCGCAGGTGCGGCAGCGAGCACGGTCACAGCCGATGAGACCATGACAGCCACTGCCAGGATTTTCTTTCGCCGTGACACTCGGCCAGGAGTACGAGACGGCATCAAGGTGAGCCTCCGATGGAAGGTGGAGCCAGTTGCCCTTCAATGCCAACATCCCACGGACCGACGATCCTAGTATTAGCCCGACCGGGGGCGTTTCACCGGCCCTCCACGAGCCGCATACCGCCCGTCTCCGCTCTGCCGGGATCCTTGAAGGCCATTGATCCATCGAAGCCTCGGGGCAAAAATAGCCTTTTACCGCTATGACACTCTCGCGCGAGTCCGGGATCAGCTGCCCCCCCATGCCATGCAGAAACTCATCTTGGTCGACCGCTGGATGAATGCATCGTCGAGGCTTCAGACATCGGGTCTTCAGCGAACGGGATCCGATCGCTAGCCGAAGGCAATCATTGAAGAAATGTCGCACCATTCCTCCCCGTCGGCCCCCCGTCCGCGAGGTCCACTGGTCAGCCAAAGGTCCCCGACACCTCGCCCGGACCTGCGGCGCGCCTTCGGTCCTTTTCCTTCAACCCTTGGGCGACTTTCCGCAGGACGGTCTGCGCGCTCTTCAGGTCGACCGGGTTCGATAAGCCGGAAGAGCGCGCGGACCAGGTGACGCTAGTTGTTGCCGCCGCCGTTGTTGCCGCCGCCACCATCGGCCGGCGGCACGGAAAGGAGGTTCAGCAGACCGCCGAGGATGTTAGGGCTGTACACATACGTGTTACCGCAGTCCGCCAAAACACTGTCATGCCCTGCGGAACAGAGGTTCTCGGCGTGGCCCTGGTGACCGCTCTGGCCGCCACCGTGGACACCAGAGCCGGCGCTGGCCATACCCGTGCCGGCGAGAAGGAGGCCACCCACGACAGCGGCGACGACAGAAGTTCTCCTGAGCATTCCATTTTCCTTTCCCACAGTGACTTTTCCTCATGGTGCGAAACTTTTCCTACCGAAGCCACCAGGCAGGGCCGACATCGTTCCGACCGCCTGGAGAGGTTCACTCGGGTTGACCAATAGGCTCCGAAGAGAATTCCCGCACCATCGCCGGAGAAATAGGTCATTTTGTAGACGAACTTGCATGCGCACATTCGGTGGGTGTGGCTCCGGCCGGCGCATGGGGTGTGTGCCGGCCGGCTTGCATGCGCACATTCGGTGGGTGTGGCTCCGGCCGGCACACGTGGGGTGTGTGCCGGCCGGAGCGTGTTGGTGGGTGGGTGGTGGTTAGTGGCGGCGGCGGGTGCGGCGGGTGGTGAGGAGGAGTGGGGTGCCGGCG
>NZ_JBITZW010000013.1:0-3017 GCF_044547105.1 Kitasatospora sp. NPDC052868
GCATGATTTGAAGCCAAATGTCCGCTTTTTCAAGATCGAACCGGGCCTGAAAGTGGCCCGGGCCACAGCGGGAGTGCTGTGAGGCCGGGCACATCCTCGACAGCGCGTGACGGCCCCCCTGCCGCGCGTGCCGCAACGGCCTCGCGGCCACCCGCTGCCGGGTGGCCCGCACCACAACCCCCACCCACCGCCGCCACGCCGGCACTCTCCGCGACCTCAGGCGCCCGTGGAAGCCCTCGACAGCTTGACAGGAAGGGAAGGCTTACCTAAGTTCAGCGTTCATGTTCCGCAATCGCACCGATGTCGCCCGCCCGTCCCTCCGCTCGGGGCGCCCGCGCACGGGCCTGCTGCCGATCGACCCGCAGGCCGACCCCGGCCGCCGCGCCTGGGTGGCCTGCCCGGCCTGCGAGGACGCGCGCGGCTGCGAGCCGTGTGCGCAGGGGCGCAGCTGTGCCGAGCACTGGCGCTACCTGCTGTCCAACACCGGGAGCCTGCTGCACCTGCAGTGCCCGGGCTGCACCCACGTCTGGGACCACGAGACCGGATTCGGCGCCACCCGCCACCGGGTGCAGCGGCCCGCTTAGGGCCCCTCTTTCGGATCGCGCCGGGTGGTCGACGCCGGCTTCTTCTTCTCGCTGATGGTGGCCGGCCTGGCGGGCTCGCTGCCGCACGGGCCGGAGGGCGTGCTGACCGCGCAGGGCGTGCCGGCCGCCACCGCCCAGGGCATCGCCGCGCTGCCGCCCGTCGGCACCCTGTTCGCGGCGTCCCTCGGATGCAACCCGGTGCGCGAGATGCTCGGCCCGGACGTCCTCGGACGACGCCCTGCTTGCGGCGCTGCCGGTGCTGGAGCTGCTCGCGGAGGAGCCCGAGGGCGTGAGCTGACGGCGGGGGCGGCCCGGCCTTGAGGGTGAGGACGGGCCGGTTCAGCAGACCGGTGCGGCGGATCTGGCCAGCGGTTCGTCCCCGGCGCTCGGTGCGAGGCCGCGGAGCAGGTGGGTGAGCAGGTCGTCGAAGACCTGGTCCAGGGCCGGGCCGGAGAGCTGGCCGCCCGCCGCCTGGGTGGCCACGCCGTGCACGGCCGCGAAGATGACGGCGCCGATCCGGTCGGCGTCCCCGGTCCGGATCCGTCCCTCCCGCTGGCCCTGTGCGATCAGGGCGTGGAGGTCCGCCTTCACGGGCTGCCAGGCGAGCTCCAGTTCCTCCGCGACGGAGGTGTCGTGCTTGCGGGCGAAGGCCAGCTCCAGGAGTGCGGCGTGGGCGGCGGAGAAGTCGACGTACGCGCGGGCGAAGACGAACACCCGCTCGCGGAAGCCGTCCCCGCTCCTGGCGAGCCCGCTGCGGGCCGCGGCGGTCAGGCGCTGGATGCCGGTGAGCGCGAGCGCGTCGAGCAGGGCGCGCCGGTCCCTGAAGTGGCGGCTGGGCGCGGCGTGGCTGACGTCGAGGGCGCGGGCGAGCTCGCGCAGCGACAGCGCCTCGACGCCCTGCTCGCGCAGTGTCTGCTCGGCGCGCTCCAGAAGTGCGGCGCGGAGGTCTCCGTGGTGATAGCGGCCCGTTCGCATGGTCATCAGCATACGAGTAAGTAGTCGTTGACTACTTTGTTGTCGCTGACTACATTGAGGCCCCGGTGCGGATTCGACGTCCGCCCGCGTCCCGTCACGAGGAGAGTCATGGACTTCAGCCGCAAGACCACCCTGATCACGGGAGCGTCCACCGGGATAGGGGCGGCGTTCGCCCGCGAGCTCGCCGCCCGCGGATCGGACCTGGTCGTCGTCGCCCGCAGCGAGGACCGACTGCGCGCCCTCCAGCAGGAGTTGACGAAGGCCAACGACATCACCGTGCACGTCCTGCCGCTCGACCTGGCCCGCCCCGGGGCCGGCGCGGAGGTACAGCGCCGGGTCGAGGAGCTGGGTGCGGCCGTCGACGTCCTGATCAACAACGCCGGCTTCGCCACCTTCGGCGCCGTCGCCGAGAGCGACCCGACGCGGATGGCAGAGGAGGTGCACCTCAACTGCCTCACCCTCACCGACCTGACCGCCCGGCTGCTGCCCGGGATGGTCGAGCGGGGCCGCGGGGCGGTGATCAACGTGGCCAGCACGGCCGCCTTCCAACCGGTTCCCCGGATGGCCGTCTACGGGGCGACCAAGGCGTACGTGCTCTCCTTCACCGAGGCGCTTTCGAACGAGCTGCGCGGCAGCGGCGTCCGGGCCCTGGCGCTCTGCCCGGGTGCCACCGACACCCCCTTCTTCGAGGTCGTCGGCGAGCAGGCCGTGGTGGGCAACCGCCGTCGGCCCGAGCAGGTCGTCGCCACCACGCTGGCCGCCCTGCAGAAGGGACGGCCGACCGTCGTCGACGGATTCGTGAACCGCCTCGGCACGCTGACCCCGCGCCTGCTGCCGCGCCGCGCCATGGTCGCCTTCGCCGAACGCATCACCCGGCCGAACCCGGCGCACCGATCCCCGGCGCGCTGATCCCCGCCACGCTGTCCCCCGGTGTTCCGCTGTGGCCGGACTCACCGCCGACCAGCCCGCGGACAGCGGTGACGCCGCGGCTCCGCGCGAGCACCCGGGCACGCCGAACCGAGGCCCCGGGCCTCTCCTTCGGATCACGTCGGGCGCCGCGGCGGGGCATGGACTCCGGCATCGGGGGCAGCAGCGAGTCGACAATCACCGGAGGAAAGGAAATGCGATGGGTCCGCTGATTCTCGTCCTTCTGCTCGCCCTGCTGCTGTTCGGCGCGGGCTTCGCGCTGAAGGTCCTGTGGTGGCTGGCCGTGATCGTGCTGGCGGCGTGGCTGCTCGGGTTCCTCGTCCGCGGCACCACCGCGGCGGGCGGCCGGGGCCGCTGGTACCGCTGGTGACACCGGCTCGCCGCCGGGTCGCGCACACCGTGCGGTCGCCCGGTGGTGACGGGCCGCCGGCCGTGGGGGGGGGGGGGGGGGGGCCCGGGGGGGGGGGGGGGGCGCCCGGGGGGGGGGGGGGGGGGGGGGGGGGGGGGGGGGGGGGGGGGGGGGGGGGGGTA
>NZ_JBITZW010000013.1:3025-138361 GCF_044547105.1 Kitasatospora sp. NPDC052868
CGGTGGGCCGCCGATCAATCTGAGCCGGGCCCCGGCGGGCGGGCCGGGGGGGGCCGCCGCCCCGGCGCGCGGGGGCGGGGGGCCGGCGCTGGCGGGGGTGGGGCTGCCGGGCGGGGGGGGGGCCGTCGGGGGGCGGCACGGGGTGGGTGGCGGCCCCCCGGCATGTCCGGTTGAGGGTCAGTCGGGCGGCTCCGGCGGCTGCGGGTCGGCCGGGCCCGGCGGCTCCGGCTCGGGCGCGCCCTCCCGGTCGGGCCGGGGCGGTTCCGGGGGCGGCAGCGGCGATCCGGGCGGCGCCGGCGGGTCGGGCAGCAACGGCGGCGGCGACGGGTCCCGCGGTGCGGGCCGGGTGATCGTGCCGCCGGGGACGGCGGGGGAGGAGTTCGCTCGTTCGGTCATGGGCGCCCGTCTGCCCCCGAATGCCGGCGCCAACCCCCCTTTCCCGCAGGTCGCGGCGGCCCTCCGGCAGCGATCGCCTGGGCGGGTGAATGATCGCGCAGACCCGGCGCGCCGCCTCACCGTACAACCGGTCGGGCATATCGGCGGGTTAGGTTCTGGCCCGTGACCGGCAACAACGCGGTCCTGGTGCTGGTGGTCGCCACCGCGCTGGGTTTCGACTTCACCAATGGATTCCATGACACCGGAAACGCCATGGCGACCTCGATCGTCACCGAGGCGCTCCGTCCGCGGGTCGCCGTCGCCGTCTCGGCGGTACTCAACCTGGTCGGCGCGTTCCTGTCGACCGCCGTCGCCGCGACCATCGCCAACGGCCTGGTCGACAGCGGCGTCGTGACCCTGACCGTGGTCTTCGCCGGTCTGGCCGGGAGCATCCTGTGGAACCTGGCCACCTGGTACCTCGGCATTCCCTCCAGCTCCTCGCACGCCCTCATCGGCGGCGTGGTCGGGGCCACGATGGCGGCGGCCGGCGCCTCCGCCATCAAATGGCAGGGCCTGGTCTCCAAGGTGATCGTGCCCGCCACACTGTCCCCGTTCATCGCCGGCACGGTCGCCGCGGTCGGCATCTACCTCGTCCACCGCCTCACCCGCGACGTGCCGGACGGCCCCCGCGGGCACGGCTTCCGGCTCGGCCAGGTCGGTTCGGCCTCCATGGTCTCGCTCGCCCACGGCACCAACGACGCGCAGAAGACCATGGGCGTCATCACGCTCGCCCTGATCGCCAACGGCACCCTGCACGCCGGCGCCAAGTCCCCGACCTGGGTGATCGCCTCCTGCGCGGTGGCGATCGCGCTGGGCACCTACATCGGCGGCTGGCGGGTCATCCGGGCCTTGGGCAAGGGGCTGGTGGAGATCGACTCGGCGCAGGGGATGGCCAGCGAGTCGGCCTCGGCCGCGGTGATCCTCTGCTCCACCGACTTCGGCTACTCGCTCTCCACCACCCATGTGGCCACCGGGTCGATCCTGGGCTCGGGCGTCGGGAAGCGGGGCGCCGTCGTACGCTGGCGCACCGCCCGCCGGATGGCGGTGGCCTGGCTGTTCACCCTGCCGGCCTCCGCGATGGTCGGCGCCGCGGCCTACTGGGCCGCGCACGGCATCGGCGGGACCATCGGCGTCGTGGTGATCTTCATCGTGCTGCTCCTCGCCGCGGCCGCGTTCTTCCTCGCCTCCCGCCGTGCGGCCGTCACGCCGGAGAACGTCAACGCCGCATGGACCGGCTCGGTGATCCCCGCCCCGGAAACGAGCAAGGCGGCCTAGGCCGTGCCTGACAATTCGCGGAGGCCCTGGTGAACTCCTGGATCAACCTGAACGCGCTGTGGAAGATCCTCGTGGTGGGTCTGCTCACCGGCGCCGGACTGCCGGCCCTGTTCGCCGTCGGGCTGCGCACCCTCAACCCGCCGCCGCGGGCGGGCGGGGCCGTGGCCGGGCGGCCGACCGCCGGGCCGGTCGGCTACGCGGTGGCCGGACTGTGCTTCGCCGCGGTCCTCGCCGCGATCGGCTGGGGCATCTCCGTCATCGTCAACCACAGCTGAACGGCCGGACGGCGAGGGAGAGCCGTGGCGGGGGAGCCCGGTCCTGACGCAGTGCCAGATCTTTCGAAAGACCGACACCTCGGCGGAATTCGGCGCAGCGGACTCCCGGATCTCGGATTCGACCGAGCGGCACTCCCCCCTCCGTCCGTGCGTGACGGAATTTCCGGGGTATGCGAAGGGAGCCGCCACGGCGGCCGGAAATCCGTGATGCGTCCGCATGTTCCGCAGGCTTCGCCCCCCCCGCCATCGACCGACGTCACCGACCGGCGCCGTCACCGGTTCGTTTCCGCCGGTCACCCGCGGTGTCCGGTCGCTGTACGGGGCCGGGCGGTCACCGGAGGGGCCGGAAATAACAATTCACTGCCGAGGTCTGTCCTGCATTCCAGCGGGGGCCTAGGCTGCGGCGCGTGTCGATCCTTCGAAGATTTCGTGCCTCCGGTCCACGCCTGCTGCCGGAACTCGACGACGTCGACCTCGGTCGTGTGCGGCGACAGCTGAATTCCCTCGGGATTCCCGGGCAGGGCGCGATTCAGGTCGACCAGGTCGAGCGGCTGGTCCAGCAGGCCGGTACGGACTGGGACCGCCGTGGGCACCGCCTCGCCGTGCTCGCCGAGGCCGCCGCGCCCTCCGGGCTCGCGCGCTCCTGGCGGTTGCGCCGCCCGAACAGCGCCGACGCGATGGTCTTCGAGGCCTGGGTCGAGCTGATCCGCGGCCGGTACGCGGGGCGGATGGAGGACGCCCGGGCCGCCGCCGACCACTGCTACCGCGCCACCGGTGTCGTCCCCGAGGACCCCGCCCCCTGGGTGGTGCTGCTCGGGATCCTGCGTCTGATGCGCGCCGACTCGCGCGAGCTGTTCGCGGTCTGGAACGAGGTGGTCGAGCGCGACCCCTGGAACCGTGAGGCGCATCTGCAGATGCTGCGGTACCTGTCGCCGGAGGAGTGCGGCTCGCGCGGCAGGCAGCTGGAGTTCGTCGACACCGTCCGGACCTCCGTCCCGTCGACCGCGCCGGCCGTCGCGGTGGAGCTGACCGCGCTGGTCGACGAACACGCCAGGGTCGCCGCCAAGGGCGGGGTCGAAGGGCTGCTGGTGCGCCGTCAGTGGACCAACAGCCGGGCCGCGCGGGCACTGGACGCGGCCCTGGCCGAGTGGCCCCGCCCCGGCCATCTGCGGCACGCGGCCGCCCGCGCCGACCTCAACCTGCTGGCCTTCGCCCTCGTCCAGGCCGGCCGGCCGCGCGAGAGCGCCGCCGCGTTCGACCTGATCGGCGACACGGCCACCGCCTGGCCGTGGGTGCTCGAGGGCGAGCCGCTGCAGGAGTTCGGCTACTGGCGGTCCAAGGCGCTGGCCTGACGCCCGGTCCGTTGCGTGGCGGCTCGGGCGTGTTCTTCTCCCGTTCGGGCCGGGGCGGTGCGCGGGCTGACAGCGCGCTGTGCGCGGGTTGCCAGCGGTGGGGCGGAGGCTGAGGTCGTCCCGATCGGCCCGAGCGCAGAGGAACGGTTCCATGCCCCAGTCACTGCCCCACCACGCTGCTTCACCGGATCGCCCGGTGCGCCCCCCGCGCCGCCTGCGGGGGGCGCCGGCGGCGGTCACGGCCTCCGGTCTGGCCGTCGCACTGGCGGCGGTCGCGATCGCGGCCCCCGCTCCGGCGACGGCGGCCGCGCGGACCGCGCCAGCGGCGGCCGTGGACGGCGTCGAGGCCCAGCGGGCCCAACTGGCGAGGCTGGCAAAGGCGTTGGTGGCCGCCGGGGCGCCGGGTGTGATCGTCCGGGTGGACGACGGGCGGGGGCTGCCGGTGGAGGTGGTCGAGCAGGCCCCCTGGGCCGAGCGGGACGGCCGGCTCGCGGTGGGGGACGAGTTCCGGATGGGCTCCAACACCAAGACCATGATGGCCGTGCTGGTGCTGATGCTGGCGGCCGAGCACAGGCTCGACCTGGACGACCCGGTGGAGCGGTGGCTGCCGGGGAAGGTCCCGAACGGCGGGGCGATCACGCTGCGGATGCTGTTGAACCACACCAGCGGCCTGTTCGACTACACCGGGGACAGCGGCCTGCTGGCCTCGATCCTCGGCACGGACCCGCGGCGGTGGACCTCGCTGGACCTGCTCGCCCTGGGGGTCCGGCACGAGCCGCTGTTCGCGCCGGGCACGCGGTGGTCGTACAGCAACACGAACTACGCCGCGGTCGGCGCCGTCCTCGAACAGGTCACCGGGCAGAGCGCGGCCGACCTGCTCCGCGACCGGATCGCCCGGCCGCTGGGCCTGCGGCACACCTATCTCGCCACGGACTCGACCTGGCGCGGCCGGCACGCCCGCGGGTACGAGCCGGACCAGGCCCACATGCCGACGGGCGTACCCGCCGAGTACAGGGCGGTCGCCGGGCCGCAGCACGACGGCCGGGTGGACGTCTCCGGCAACGACCCGGGCTGGGGCGGGGCCGCCGGGGCGGTGGTGTCCACCGCGCAGGACTGGGCGCGCTTCCTCACCGCACTGATGTCCGGCCGGCTGCTGCCCGCGGCCCAGCTCGCACAGATGCGCACGACCGTCCCGATGGACCCGGAGAACCCGGTGAACGGGCCCGGCTCCGGCCTGGGCATCGAGACCGGTTCCACGCCCTGCGGGACGATCTGGGCCCATGACGGCGGGATCACCGGGTACTCCAGCAGCAACATCACCGACGTCACCGGCCGGCGCACCGCCACCGTGCTCGTCCCGACCGAGTTCGTGTACGAGTTCGAGGCCGACGAGGGGATCCTGGCGGCCGACCAGGCGCTCAAGACCGCGGTGATCTGCACCATGTTCGGCAAGGCCGTCCCGAGCGCCGCGGGCGCTACCGGCACGGGCTGAGCGAGCCGCCTGCGGGGGAGTCGGGCACGGGAGAGTCGGGAGAGGGGGAGTCGGGAGAGGGGGAGTCGGGCACGGTGAGGCTCGCGGAGACCAGGTCTCTGGCCTCGCCCCGGGTCAGCTCGGCGCCCTCGGCGTGGGCCGCCGCGAACCCGGGCTCCCCCAGGGCGGTGGCGGCCCGCCGGGCGATCCGCTGCACGTCGGCGTCGCCGGGCTCGCCGGCGCCGCGCAGGGCGGCGGCCGCGCCGAGCAGCCGGGCGGCGCCGGCCGGCCGGTCGCGGGCCAACGCGACCTCGGCGGCCACGACCGCGAGCCCGGCCGCGACCGGGGAGTCCCAGGTCAGCACCAGGCGCACCGCCGGGTGGTCGAGCCGGCGCACCGCGTCGTCGGGGAGCCCGTCGGCCGCGTCCACCTGGGCGAGCACGCCCAGCAGCAGGGCGGTCAGATGCGAGGGCGGCGCCTGGTCTGCGGGTGCCTCGGCCAGTGCGATCCGGGCGTGTTCACGGGCCGGCCCCGGGCGCCCGGCCCGCCACTCCAGGCGGGCCAGGCCCAGGCGTACCAGGGCCCACAGCTCCGCCGACCCGCTCTGCGCGACCTGGTCGAGCAGGCCCTCCAGGCGCCGCCGTCCGGCGGCCTCGTCCCCGGTCTGGGCATGGATCAGCGCGGCCTCCACGTCGTTCTCGACCGTGTACTCCCGCATGCCGAGCTCCCGGAAGCAGCGGGTGGCCCGCTCGTTCATCGCCAGGGCGGCGGCCGGGTCGCCGGAGCGCCGTCGGAGCGACCCGAGGGCGCCCAGCGTGGTCGCCAGGCCCCACCGCTCCCCGAGCTCCTCGAAGCCGGTCAGCGCGCGGGAGAGCAGGTCGCCGGCGAGGGAGAGGTCACCGGCGTGCATGGCCAGCCGGCCCCGGACCGCCAGCCCGAACGACCGGCTCCAGGGACCGCGCCGTCCGTCGTCCGGGTGGTCCCGGTCCCGGCTGTCGGGTTCGCCGCCGCCCCGGTCCCCGGCCGCCGGGGCGGTGACCGCGATGGCCAACCGGGCCAGCTCCAGCAGGGGGTGGAGGGTGGGATCGACGCCCGCCACCGCCCGCCCGATCCGGCCGACGGCGGCCTCCGCCTGCTGCGGCGTACCGACCTCCGCGGTGCCGAGAGCGTGGGCCACGACCACCAGCGTCCGGGCCGCCGGGTCGGCCGGCCCGGGCACCTCCAGCACTCTCCCGAGCAGGTCCAGCGACTCCGGAGGGTTGCCCCGCAGGGACCAGAACCAGCCCAGCGCGGCACCGAAGCGGACCGCCGTGTCGGCGTCCCCCGCCTCGACCGCCCAGCGGATCGCGGCCGCCAGGTTGTCCCGCTCGGCCGACAGCCGGGCCAGCCAGCGCAGTTGGCCGCCGGTGCGTAGAAGGGGATCGGCGCGCTCGGCCAGGTCGAGCAGGAACCCGACGTACCGCCCGCGGACGGCGTCGGCCTCCGTGCGCAGGGCGAGCTGCTCCAGGCCGTACTCCCGGATGGTCTCCAGCATCCGGTAGCGCGGCTCACCCGGGTCGGCGGCCCGGACGGGGTGCAGCAGGGACTTGTCGACCAGGGCCGCCAAGACCTCCCGGACGTCGGGGACCCGGACGTCGGGGGCCCGGACGTCGGGGGCCCGGACGTCGGGGGCCCGGACGTCGGGGGCCCGGACGTCGGGGGCCTG
This sequence comes from Kitasatospora sp. NPDC052868, assembly GCF_044547105.1. NCBI lineage: Bacteria > Bacillati > Actinomycetota > Actinomycetes > Kitasatosporales > Streptomycetaceae > Kitasatospora > Kitasatospora sp. NPDC052868. The sequence continues at coordinate 9,539 of NZ_JBITZW010000013.1, forward strand.
GAGGTCGGGCTCGCCGACAGCCTGCGCCGCGTCCTCGGTGAAGCCGCCGGGGACCACCGCCAGCCGTTCCAGGAGTACCCGCTCCTCGTCGTCCAGCAGCTCCCAGCTCCAGGCCGCCACGGCCCGCAGGGTCCGGTGCCGGGGCAGCGCGGTGCGACTTCCCCCGGTGAGCAGCCGGAACCGGTCGTCCAGCCGGGCCCTGACCACCTCGATCGGCAGCGTGCGCAGCCGCGCCGCGGCCAGTTCGATCGCCAGCGGCAGGCCGTCCAGGCGCCGGCAGATCTCGACCGCGGCCGCCAGCGCGTCGCCGTCCGCGGTGAAACCGGGACGCACCGCGGCGGCCCGGTCGTGGAACAGCCGGACCGCCGCACAGGCGCGGGCCTGCCGGTCCGGCGCGCCCGGTGCGGGCAGCTCGAGCGGGAGCACCGGGTGCAGGGTCTCACCGTCGATCCGCAGCGGCTCCCGGCCGGTGGCCAGCACCCGCAGCCGGGGGCACCGGCGCAGCAGCGCCTCGGCCAGCCGCGCGGCGGCCTCGACCACGTGCTCGCAGTTGTCCAGGACCAGGACCAGCTCGTCGTCCCCCAGCGCCTCGACCAGCCGGTCCACGGCGTCCTCGCCGCCGGGGCCGCGGCGCCCGGGCGGAGCGGCCTCCCGCATCCGCAGCACGTCGAGTACCGCGCGGGGCACGTCGTCCGCGCCGACCGGGGCCAGGGCGGCGAACCACACCCCGCCGGCCGGGGTGAGCCGCCGGCCGGCGGTGACGGCCAGCCGGGTCTTGCCGGAGCCCCCGGGCCCGACCAGGGTGACCAGCCGGGCCGTGTCGAGCAGTCCGAGCACCCGGCGGACGTCCTCTTCCCGGCCCACGAAGCTGGTCAGCGGCGCGTCCAGGTTGCCGCGCACCTTCGAGCGGTCGGGCCGCGGCCCGGGGATCTCGCCGCGCAGCACGGCGAGGTGGGCCGCCTGCAGCTGTGGCCCCGGGTCGCTGCCGAAGTCCTCGGACAGCCGGCCGCGCAGCCGCTGGTAGACGGCCAGCGCCTCGGCGCCCCGGCCGCCGGCGGCCAGGGCTCGGACCAACTGGGCGTGCAGCCGTTCGTGCAGCGGGTGTTGCGCGGTCAGCGACTCCAGTTCGGCGACCAGACCGGGCTCGGCGCCGAGCACGAGGTCGGCCTCGATCCGGTCCTCCAGGGCGGCCAACCGGGCCCGCTCCAGCCGGGCGGCCTCGGCCTCGGCGAACGGCGCCTCCCGGACGTCCGCCAGCGCGCCGCCGCGCCACAGGCCCAGCGCCTCCCGCAGGGCGGCGGCGGCCTCGGCGGGCCGGTCCTGCGCGAGCAGAAGCCGGCCCGAGCGGGCCAACCGCTCGAACCGGACGACGTCCACCGCGTCCGCCTCGACCGCGAGCCGGTACCCGCCCGGATCCGAGCCGAGCAGCGCCGGATCGCCCAGCACCCGCCGCAGCCGGGACACCAGCGACTGCAACGCGTTCGCCCGGTCGCCCGGCGCCGTCTCCTCGCCCCACAGCGCCCGCGCCAACTCCTCGGCCCGTACGGCCCGTCCGGCGTCCAGCGCCAGCCGTGCCAGCAGGGCCCGCAGCCGGGGCCCGCCCACCGGCACCGGGCCGCCGCCGCTGTCCAGCACCAGAGCTCCAAGCAGGCCGACACGCACCCGCCCACTATCCCAGCCCCGCCGTCCCGACCGTCAACCCGTACCTGGCCCACCGTCAGCCGTAACAGAGGAGGGGTCAGCTCGCCGGCGAGGGCGGGGGGATGGGGATAGCCCCCGCACCAACCCGGGCGTCAGCAGGATGGGGGGCCGGTGCGACGGCCGGGCAGGATGATCATCAACGGGGGACGGACAACAGAACCAAGGAGAGAGCGATGAGGGCACGTACGGGGATCGCAGCACTGTGCGCGGGATTGTGCGCGGTGGCGGTGTCGGGATTCCTCCCGGCGACGGCGGTGGCGCAACGGGTGCCGGGACCGCCGCCCGCCGGCCTTCGCGAGGGCATCGAGCAGATGGTCGCGGACGGGTTCCCGGGAGCCGTGGCGTACGCCAGGCGCGGCGAGGCGGAGTCGCGGATTGCGGCCGGTCTCGCGAACACGGCGACCGGCGAGCGGGCCCGGCCGGACCAGCGGTTCCGGATCGCCAGCAACACCAAGTCGTTCGTGTCGACGGTGCTCCTGCAGCTCGAGGGCGAGGGACGGCTCTCGCTGGACGACAACGTGGAGAAGTGGCTGCCCGGCGTGGTCCAGGGAGCCGGCAACGACGGCCGGGCCATCACCGTCCGGCAGCTGCTCAACCACACCTCGGGCATCTACGACCCCACGACCGAGCCGGAGTTCTTCGCTCCCTACCTGGAGCGCCACGAGTGGGACCACGTCTACACCCCGCGGGAGGTGATCGCCCGCGCCGTTCGGCACAAGCCGCTGTTCGCGCCCGGCGGCGGCTGGTCGTACTCCAACACCAACTACCTGCTCGCCGGTCTGGTGATCGAGGCGGTCACCCACCACAGCGCACTCGCCGAGATCCAGCGGCGGATCCTCGCCCCGCTCGGCCTGAAGGACACCTCCTTCCCGGTCACCGACCCCGAGATCCACGGCCCCCACCTGCACGGTTACGACCTCAAGGGACAGGACGTCACCCGGTTCAGCCCGTCGTACGACTGGACCGCCGGTGCCATGGTCTCCACGGTCGACGACCTGGCCCGCTTCCACCGGGCGCTGTTCACCGGCAAGCTGCTGCGGCCCGCCCAGCAGCGCGAACTGCTCACCACGGTGGAGTTCCCGGACGAACCGGCGTACGGACTCGGCGTGCAGAGGATGGACGTGCCGTGCGGCTCGGAGCCGGACTCCGACTCGGTCGACGTCTGGGAGACCGACGGCGGCGGACCGGGCTACACCAGCGTCGCGCTCACCACCGCCGACGGCGAGCGACAGCTGGTCCTCGCCGTCAACGTCTTCGACCTCGGGGCCGACCTGAAGCACCAGGCGCCCGTCCCGCGGAGCAAGGGCCTGGTGAAGGCGCAGGTGGCAGCGCTGTGCGACTGACCTGACGGTAGGACCGCGACTGCCGCGGGGCTGCGGCCGGTACGGCGCAGCCCCGCGACAGGGCCGGGTCGGACGCGGTCAGACGCGGTCGGCCGCGATCAGGACGTACTGGAAGGAGCCGTCCTTGTAGGAGGAGATGAACGCCTCCTCGATGCCCGTGACGAGGGAGGAGGTGGCGCGCAGCTCCCAGTAGGGCAGGGTGTCGGGCGTCAGGTCGATGACGGCCTGCGGCACCAGGCGGTTGTCCGCCATCGCCCGCAGGTACTCCCGGCGGGAGTGGATGTTGCACTCGAAGTGCGCGTTGATCTGGGACACCCACTTCGAGGGCTGCCCGTAGACCGGGTTCCAGCAGCCGGTGATGGTCACGTAGCGGCCGCCGACGGCGAGCATCCGGGAGTGCTCGGCGAAGAGGTCGTGCAGGTCGACGTACATGCTGGACTCGTTGTTCCAGGAGGCCGCCACCTCGCCCGTCCCGAAGGGCGTGTCGAGCATGTTGCAGACGCGGGAGCGGACCGAGCCGTCGATGCCGAGCTCCCGGGCGCGCCGGTTGCCGAACTCGGCCTGCTTGGCCGACAGGGTGACGCCCTCGACCTTGCAGCCGAAGCGCTGGTGGGCCATCACCATGGAGCCGCCGCGGCCGCAGCCGGCGTCGACCAGGGTGGCATCGCGCGGGATGGCGCCCAGGTTGTCCAGGAGCACGTCGGCCTGGGCGGACTCCAGCCGGTGCAGCTCGGTGATCACCTTCTTCTCGCGCTCGCTGTCGCCGGGGTCGCCCAGCGAGGCGTGGTCGACGTCCCCGATGCCGTAGTGGTGGTGGTAGAGGCCGTCCACGTCGCCCAGGCGCAGGTTCACGGGCCGGGCCTCGTGGTTCCAGTACTGGGCGATGTCGTTCTGGTAGGGCGTTGCCGGTCCGGGAACGGTGGCAGCGGTGGTCACGGCGGGCAGGTCAGTTGTGGTCATGGATGGCTCCTTGGTTACCAGAAGTCGGGCAGGCTGTATCGGTAGGTGTTGTGCTGGTGCCAGTAGTGGTTGCCGTCGACCCACGCGGCCACGCCGCGCAGGAAGCGCACCAGGACGGGGGTCGGACAGGCGGCGGCCAGCGCGGCCGCCTCGGCCTCGAACTCGTGCATGAGCTCGTTGTGGACCTCGACCGCCTTCAGATAGGCGTCGCGGGTGGTGCGGTCCTCGTGTTCGGCGATCACCACGGGCAGGTTCATGTGCCGTCCCGGGCCTGCGAGTTCCTTGGTGTACGAGTAGAGGTCGTTGACGATGGTCGTGGCGTTGGAGGCGAGCGCGATCACCCGCTGGAGGGCGGGCACCGAGTGGAGGTCGGCGGGCAGTTCGTAGCCGCCGACGGTGTCCGTGATGGTCGGACAGGGGCGGAAGTTGTTGAACTGGCGCATCGCCAGGTACTCCCACACCGCGGGGACGTGCTCCGTCTCCGTCCAGGCCGCCTCGGCGAGGTACCCCAGGTGCAGCCGGGCCATGTCGTGCCGGAACCGGTCGGTCTGGGAGGGGCTGGCCGCGCGGGTGAAGTAGTCCATCGCCGAGCGGTAGGCGCGCCGGGGGGCGTCCGAGAGGAGCGACTCCTCCCAGACCGGCTGGTACTCCGGTGCGGTGTGCAGCGGGTCCAGCGCCGTGTGGGCCAGCAGCAGGCGCCCGCCGAGGCCGACGGGCGAGCCGCCGTGGTCCTCGCAGTAGTAGTCGTCGACGGCGTTCTCGGCGACCATCAGCCGGGCCGCGAGCATCAGACGGTCGACGTCGGGGGCGTCGGGATGGCAGACCACCATGTACTTGCCCACCGAGAAGCCGTCGAACTGGTCCTCCAGCTCCGGCGGGTACAGCTCGACCTCCTCCAGCGCCCACTCCTTGACCCGCAGGCCGACCTCCGCCGAGCGCTCCGGGTCGGGATCGGGCACGGGGTGGTGGTACAGACCCGGGATGGGGTCGCCGGGCTTGGGCTTGGCCGCGCGCGGTGCGAGGTGCAGGCCCGTGGTGCCCAGGCCGCTGGGGCCGCCGAGGATCCGGTCCAGGGCGGTGTTGCTCATGACCGAACCGCCGACGGCTCCGCGGTGTTCTCCGGTCCGGTGTCCACGGACATGGAAGGGCCTCCCTCTGTGAAGGACTGCAGGTCATGGCGGTTCGTCGCCTGGGCGCAGCAGGAGGGGGTGCCGTACCCCGAGCCCCCTGGTCGCTCGCTGATCAACGGTAGGGCGGGTGGACCGATTGGAGGCGTCCTAGCGTGCTGCCTGCACCCGATGGGGTGAACGTTGCCCATGAGAGGGTTTGAAATGAAAATGCTTCGATCTTGCCGGTCGGGGCCGTCGGGAGGCAGCATCGACGGACCGTCAGGACTGCTGCGCCGCCGCCTCGAAGCGGGCGATGGCGGCCTCGGCCAGGGCGAGGTCGGCCGCGGTGTCGGCGGTGGCGTCGACGGTCAGTCCGGGCTCGTCCGGTTGCAGCGGTTCCAGGGTGTCGTACTGGGAGTCCAGTAGCCGGGCGGGCATGAAGTGCCCGGCCCGGTGGGAGATCCGGACGCGGGCGGTCTCCCGGTCGAGGGCCAGGTGGAGGAACCAGACGCCCGGCCCGGCCGTCCGGAGCTCGTCGCGGTACTCCCGCTTCAGGGCCGAGCAGGAGAGCACCGCACCCCGGTGGGCGCGGGTGGTGGCCCGGATCCAGTCGGTCAGGCCGCGCAGCCAGGGTTCGCGGTCGGCGTCGTCGAGGGCGCGCCCGGCCGTCATCTTGGCGATGTTCGCCGCCGGGTGGAAGTCGTCGCCCTCCACGAACGGCACGTCGCGGCGCTGGGCGAGCAGGTGCCCCAGGGTGGTCTTGCCCGAGGCGGCGACGCCCATGACCACCACGACCGTCGGTGCCGGTCCGGATCTCCGCACAGTGCCTCTCCCCGGCCTCGGCCGCCTCGCCCCGTCCTGGAGATCATGCCCGGCGGGTCGGTGGAACGGGCGGTCCGGGCACGGGGGGCCGCCACGACTACCCGATTGGCTCCGGCCGGGGAGCCGGGGAGCCGGGGAGCCGGGGAGCCGGGTGGCGGGGCGCGTCCGGCCCGTCGTCCCGGGAGCGTCGGGGGATTGCCGCCGGCGCCGATCGCTGCTGAGATCCCTCCATGAGCCCGACAGACGCCGACACCGGCCGGCCCCCGGCCAGGATCCTGCTGCCCTACTCGCCCGCGCGGATCGGCGGCCTGCCCCCGTCTCCGTCCTCCCCCGGGTCCGCCGGCTCCCCGGAGCTGCCCGTGGCGCTCTGGGACGGCCGGGGCGGCGAGCCGTCCGAGCGGCTGCTGCGCGAGGTGGAGCTCCTGGTCATCCCCTACACGTACACCTCGGTCGCGGTGCCGCTGCTCGCCCGGATGCCGCGGCTGCGGGTGGTGCAGAGCCTGTCGGCGGGCGTCGACGACCTGCTGCCCTTCCTGCCGGACGGGGTGACGCTCTGCAATGCGAAGGGTGTCCACGACGCGAGCACGGCCGAGCTCGCGCTCACCCTCGTCCTCTCCGCGTTGCGCGGTCTCCCCGGCCTGGTGCGCGCGCAGGACGCCGAGGTCTGGCAGGACGGGTTCTTCCCCTCGCTCGCCGACCGGACGGTGCTGGTCGTCGGCTACGGCTCGATCGGCGCGGCCGTGGAGGAGCGCCTGGTGCCGTTCGAGTGCGAGGTGCTGCGGGTGGCCCGCAGCGCCCGCCCGGCCCCGCGCGGGCCGGTGCACGCCCTCGCGGACCTCCCCGCGCTGATCCCCCGCGCCGACGTGGTGGTGCTGACCGTCCCGCTGACCGCACGGACCCGCGGGCTGGTCGACGCCGGCTTCCTGGCCGCCATGAAGGACGGCGCCCTGCTGGTGAACGTGGCGCGGGGCGCCGTGGTGGACACGGACGCCCTGCTGGCGGAGCTGCGGAGCGGACGGCTCGGCGCGGCCCTCGACGTCACGGACCCGGAGCCGCTGCCCGCCGGGCACCCGCTGTGGCACGCCCCCAACACGCTGATCACCCCTCATGTGGGCGGCAACAGCTCCGCGTTCCTGCCCCGGGCCCTGCGCCTGATCCGCACCCAGCTGGAGCGCTTCCTCGCCGGGGAAGCGCTGGAGAACGTGGTGGTGGCCGGCAGCCGGTAGCCCGGTTCCCGCTAGGCCGTCGGGGGGACAGACCGCGCCCGCCGGGCGAGCCGCTCCCCGTGGCGCGGGCCCGGCCGGGAATCGTGGTCCCCCGTGCCGGCCTGCGGCCAACGACGGGAGACAGCAGTGAGCTCAGCAGCGGATGAGGGACGCCGGCCGGTGCCGCCGATCCTCCGTGGACAGAAGGCCCTGGTGACCGGGGCGAACTCCGGGATCGGGAAGGCGACCGCGATCGGCCTGGGCCGCGCGGGCGCCGACGTGGTGGTCAACTACGTCTTCGGCCCCGAGGCGGCCGAGGAGGTGGTCCGGGAGATCACGTCCTTCGGCGTGCGGGCCTACGCCCACGAGGCGGACGTGTCCCAGGAGGACCAGGTCGTCGCGATGGTCGACCGGATGGTCGAGGAGTTCGGCACCATCGACATCATGGTGGCCAACGCCGGGCTGCAGCGGGACGCCGCCATCGCGGACATGACCCTCGCCCAGTGGCAGAAGGTACTGGACGTCAACCTCACCGGCCAGTTCCTGTGCGCCCGGGAGGCCGCGAAGGAGTTCCTCCGCCGGGGCGTGGTGCCCGAGGTGTCCCGCTCGGCCGGGAAGATCGTCTGCATGAGCTCGGTCCACCAGATCATCCCGTGGTCGGGCCACGTGAACTACGCCGCCTCCAAGGGCGGCGTCCTGATGCTGATGGAGACCCTCGCCCAGGAGCTCGCCCCGAAGGGGATCCGGGTGAACGCCGTCGCCCCGGGTGCGATCCGCACCCCCATCAACCGCAGCGCCTGGGACACCCCCGAGGCCGAGGCGGACCTCCTTCGGCTGATCCCCTACCGCCGGGTCGGCGACCCCGAGGACATCGCGAACGCGGTGACCGTCCTGGCCTCCGACCTGATGGACTACGTCGTCGGCACCACCCTCTACGTCGACGGCGGGATGACCCTCTTCCCCGGCTTCGCCACCGGAGGCTGATCGCGGAGTGTCCCACCACCTGGCACACCACCTCACGCACCAGCTGGCTCACCAGCTGTCCGGGCCGCTGGGCGGGGCCCGGCTGCTGGCCGACACACCCGCCCAGCTGCTCCCCGCCCGGGAGCTGATGGCGTTCACCCTGGCCTCCCACATCCTGCTGGTGCCGCTGGGGGTGGCCCTGCCGTTTGTGACCCTGGTGATGCACCACCGCGGGCTGCGCAAGGGCGACCCGACCGCACTGCTGCTGGCCCGGCGCTGGTCCGCCGTGATGGCCGTTCAGTTCGCGGTCGGCATCGTCACCGGCACCGTGCTCTCCTTCGAGTTCGGGCTGCTCTGGCCGGGCATGATGGGCCGGTGGGGGGACGTCTTCGGCCTCGGCTTCGGCGTGGAGGCCTGGGCGTTCTTCCTCGAGGCGATCCTGATCGCGATCTACCTCTACGGCTGGCGCAGGCTGAAGCCGTGGACGCACTTCTGGCTCGGCGTACCGCTGCCGCTGGCCGCGCTGCTCGGCGCGTTCGGCATCATCGCCGCGAACTCCTGGATGAACACCCCTCAGGGCTTCACCCTCGACGCCGACGGCAGGCCCATCGACGTCAAGGTCCAACAGGCCGTCTTCACACCGATGTTCGGCCCGCAGTACTGGCACTTCGTCGTCGCGATGTTCCTGACCGCGGGCTACGTGGTGGCCGGCGTCTACGCGGTGGGGTGGCTGCGCGGCCGCCGGGACCGCTACCACCGCCTCGGCTTCACCGTGCCGTTCACGGCCGCGGCGATCCTCACCCCCGTGCAGTTCGTGCTCGGCGACGCCATCGCCCGGGCGGTCTTCCACAAGCAGCCCGTCAAGTTCGCCGCCACGGAGCTCGTCTGGGACACCGACACGCACGTGCCGGAGTACCTGTTCGGCCGCCTGCAGGAGGACGGGACCATCAAGGGCGGTCTGAAGATCCCCCAACTGGACTCCATCCTGGCCGGGTTCACCCCCAGCACCCAGGTCACCGGGCTGACCTCGGTACCCGCCTCGGACCGTCCGACCGTCACCCAGGCCACGATCGCGCACTGGGCCTTCGACATCATGGTCACCATCGGCAGCCTGCTGATCCTGCTCGCGCTCTGGTACGGCTGGTGCTGGCTGCGCCGCCGCGACCTGCCGCGCTCCCGGTGGTTCTTCCGGTGCGCCGCGGTGGCCGGTGCGGCCAGCCTGCTCACTGTGGAGTGCGGCTGGATCACCACCGAGGTGGGCCGCCAGCCGTGGATCGTCTACCAGAACATGCGGGTCTCCGAGGCCGTTACCCCCACCGCCGCCGCCTCGCTGTGGACCATGTTCGGGGTCGTCGTCACGGTGTACGTCCTCGTGTTCGGCGCGTTCCTCGTCGTCGTCCTGAAGATGCGCACCCGCTGGCGGCTCGCCGACTCCGGGCCCGGCCGCGCCCTGGCCGAGGGACCCGAGACGGACACCCCCTACGGTCCGCGCCCGGAACCGGCCTCCAACGCCCCGGGCACCCACCGCGCACCCGGGAGCGAGCTGTGACCGCGGACATCGTCTCCTGGATCCTGCTGGCCGCGATCGCCGCCTACGCCTGCGGCGGCGGGGTCGACTACGGCGCCGGGTTCTGGGACCTGCTGGCCGGCGGTGCCGAGCGCGGCAAGCGCCCCCGCTGGCTGATCGACCACGCCATGGCACCGGTCTGGGAGGTCAACAACGTCTGGCTGATCTTCGTCCTGATCCTGATGTGGACCGGCTTCCCGGTGTTCTTCCAGACGGTGTTCACCGCGCTCTGGCTCCCACTGGCCCTGGCCGCCATCGGGATGGTCCTGCGCGGCGCCGGGTTCGCGCTGCGCAAGCCCACCCGCAGACTGGCCGCCCGCCGCGTCTACGGCGCCGTGTTCGCGGTGTCCTCGCTGCTCACGCCGTTCTTCCTGGGCGCCGTCATCGGCGGCGTGGCCTCCGGGCGGGTCGCCCCCGGCACCACGGCCTCGGCGGACGCCTGGGCCAACACCACCTCGATCATGGCGGGGCTGGGGGCCGTCGCCGCCACCGCCTTCCTCGGCGCGGTGTTCCTCACCGCGGACGCCCGCCGCTTCGGGGCCCGCGACCTGATCGGCTACTTCCGGCTGCGGGCCTGGATCGGCACCGCGGCCCTGCTGGTCACGGGCGTGCTCGCGTTGGTCGTGACCGACCCGCACGCCTCGTACGTGCACCACGGGCTCACCCACGGGATCGGGCTGCTGCTCCTCCTGCTCGCCGCGGCGGCCGCGGTGGTCACGGCCTGGCTGGTCGCGGGCCGGGCCGCCGGGTGGGCGCGCTACTCCTCGGTGGCCGCCGTGGCCCTGGTGGTCGCCGCCTGGGGAGTCGCCCAGCGGCCGTACCTGGTGCCCACCTCGCTGACCGTCCAGCAGGCCGCGGGGGCGAGCGCGCCGCTCCAGTGGATGCTCATCGTCGCGGGCGTCTCCCTGCTGCTGATCGGCCCCGCGCTCGTCGTGCTGTATCGCCTCGACACCCACGGGGTGCTGGAGCCGCTCTCCGACGAGGACGTCGCCCGGTGACGACCCCGCCGCCCCGCGGGCGCCCCGCCGGGTAGTACCGACCCCCAGGAGGCACCACCGTGACGCCGAACCAGGTGCTGACCGGCGTGGGACTGATCGTGGTCCTGGCCGTCGGCTCCCAGCTGCTGGCGAGCCGGCTGCGGATCCCGGCGCTGCTCATCCTGCTGCCGGCCGGATTCACCGCCGGCGCGCTCACGGACGACGTCGACCCCGAACAGCTGCTGGGCCCCGCCTTCTCCCCGCTGGTCTCGCTGGCGGTCGCGGTGATCCTCTACGACGCCGGCCTCGAACTGGACCTCAAGCGGCTCCTCGGCCACAACCGCCGCATCGTGGTCCGGCTCATCGTCCTCGGCACACTGATCACCGGGGTGTCGGCGGCACTGTTCGCCGTTCCGGTCCTCGGCCTGTCGATGTCGGCGGCGGTGATGCTGGGAGCGATCCTCGTCGTCTCGGGTCCGACCGTGGTGGGTCCGCTGCTCCACTTCGTCCGCCCGACCGAGCGGCTGCAGCGGATCCTCTTCTGGGAGGGCGCCCTGATCGACCCGGTCGGCGGCATCCTGGGCGCCTTCGTGTTCCACGGCGTCGTCGCCGCCCAGCAGGAGGGCGTCGGCAGCCAGATCGGCCAGTTCTGGGTCAGCGCGGCGGTCGGCGCGGCCGGCGGCGCGGTCGGCGCCGCCGTGCTGTGGCTGCTGCTCCACCACCTGAGGCTGCACGAAGTGCTGGGCACCACAGTGCAGTTCGCCGCCGTGGTGGGCATCGCGGCCGCCTGCGACATCATCCGCGACGACACCGGTCTGATCGCCGCGGTCGTGATGGGGATGGCCCTGGCCAACCTGCCGGGCCTGGACATCCCGGCCCGCCGGCCCTTCTTCGAGACCCTGGTCTCGCTGATCATCGGCGTGCTGTTCGTGTCCATCTCGGCCACCGTCACCCCGCAGTCCCTGCGGCCGGTGGTGTTCCCGACCCTCGCGCTGGTCGCCCTGCTCGTCCTGGTGGTCCGGCCGCTGGTGGCGCTCCTCGCCACCGCGCGCACCGATGTGTGGGGCGGGGAGCGGTGGTTCATCGGATGGATGGCGCCGCGCGGCATCGTCGCCGCGGCCACCGCCTCCACGTTCTCGGTCACCCTGGTCAAGGACGGCATCGGCGGCGCCGACCGGATCCTGCCCGCGACCTTCCTGGTGATCGTCGCCACCGTCATGCTGTACGGCCTGACCGCCTTCCCGGTCGCCCGGCGGCTCGACGTGCTGCGCCCCGCGCGGTCCAGGCCGCTGCTGGTCGGCGGCGACCCTTGGGCGGTCGACCTCGGGCGCGCGCTGCGCTCGGCCGGACTGGACGTCCTGATGTGGGCGGGCGCCGACGACCAGCGCGCCCGGATCGAGGCGGCGGGCCTGAAGCTGGCACCGGGTGAACTGGTCGCGGCGGCCACCGGCGCGGGCGCGGAGCTGGAGGGGATCACCGGGGTGCTGCTGCTCACCGAGGAGGACGACTTCAACGCGCTCGCCTCGGTGACCCTGAGCGAGAACGTCGAGGGGCCGGTGATGCGCCTCGGTCCTTCGGCCCGCAGCCAGGGCGTGGTGGCGCCGTACGTGGGCGGCGAGGCGCTCTTCGCGGCGGGCCTGACCAGACCGGAGCTGGTCCGTCGGTACGACGGCGGGGCGCGGATCGTGGCGCACCCGGTGGACGCCGGGCTGCGGCCGGATCACGAGCTGCTGTTCCTGGTGCGCCCGGACGGGCGGCTCGACCCGGTCACCGAGACGGGCAGCCCCACGCCGGGTGCCGGGGACATCGCCGTCCTGCTGAGCCCGGACGCCGGGTGGCCGGCTGGGTGACCCGGCCGCGGCCGCCGGTGCCTGCCGGGCCTGCCGGGTCTGCCGGGTGGCCGGTCAGCGGATCCGCTCCGCGATGTGGTCGCCGACCCGCAGCGCGTTGGCGATGGCGGTCAGCGAGGGATTGACCGCGCCGATGCTCGGGAAGAAGCTCGTGTCCACCACGTACAGGTTGTCCAGGTCGTGGGCCTTGCAGTTCACGTCGAGCGCCGCGCTCTTCGGGTCACTGCCGAAGCGTACGGTGCCCGCCTGGTGCGCGGTGGCGCCGATCGGCATCCCCTTGTGCAGGTAGAGGCTGTGCGGCAGGAGGTGGTGCGGATGCATGCCCAACCTCCCGAGCATGTGCTGCAGTTTGTGCTGGAGCCGCCGCAGGCCCGCGATGTTGTTCTTCTCGTCCAGGGCCAGGTGGATCCCGCCGTCCGCGTCCAGGGTGACGCGGTTGTCCGGCTGCGGGAGGTCCTCGCCGCACAGCCAGAAGTCCACCGCGTGGTGGGCCAGCACCTCGAACGGCACGTCCGGGGAGGCCAGTCCGGCCCAGCGCGGCGCCTCGCCCTGGATCTGGTCCGCGTCGGACTTGCCCAGCATCTGGATCCCGCCGAGCGGGAACTCCCAGTCGTCCGCGCCCAGGTACCAGTCGTTCATCGCGAGGGTCTTCTGGAACTGCGTGTCGTTCGGCTCCTTCGACACCGCCATCAGGGCGAGGTTGTTGTGCCGCATGTAGTGCCGGCCGACGGTGTCGGAACTGTTGGCCAGCCCGTTCGGGTGCCGGTCGTTGGCCGAACGCAGCAGCAGCACCGCCGAGTTCACCGCCCCGCAGGCCACCACGACGATGTCGGAGCGGAAGGTGGCGGTCGTCCCGTCCGTGAGCTCGGCGACCACGCCGGTGACGCTGCGCCCGGTCGGGTCCGTCTCCAGCGTGCGGACGTCGGCGCCGGTGACCAGCCGGACGTTCGGGTGCCGCAGTGCGGGCTCGACGCAGACCACCTGGGCGTCCGCCTTGCCGCGCACCAGGCAGGGGAAGCCGTCCACCCGGTTGCAGCGGATGCAGACGCTGTCGTGGGTCGCGCGGCCCTGCTCGTCCTGGGTGAGGTTCACGCCGATGGGCAGGTGGAACGGGTGCAGCCCCTGCTTCTCCAGGTCGTCGCTGAGCTGCTGGATCCGCGGCTCGTGCTGCACCGGGGGGTAGGCGTACTGGGCGCTGGCCGGCCCCTCGCCCGGGTCCTCCCCGTGCCGTCCGTGCACCAGGTAGAGGTGCTCGGCCTGGGTGTAGTACGGCTCCAGGTCCTCGTAGCGGATCGGCCACGCGGGGGAGAGGCCGCTGTGGTGGCGGATCTCGCCGAAGTCCTCGGGGCGCAGCCGGAACAGCGCGGCGCCGTAGAACTTGGTGTTCCCGCCGACGTAGTAGTTGACCTCGGGCGGGAACGGGTCGCCGTTCCTGTCGTACCAGAACTCGGGCGCCCGGTACTTGCCCTTGACGAAGACCGCGGTCGACTCCCAGTTGTCCCGCTCCCGGGGGAGGTAGCCGCCGCGTTCGAGGAGCAGGATGCGCTTGCCGGTGGGGGCCAGCCGGTGGGCGAGGGTGCCGCCGCCCGCGCCGGTGCCGATGATGATGACGTCGTAGTGCTGCTGGGTGTCGGCCATGTCGGCCGCCTCCGTGTCGTCGGGGCAGGGTGTCTGCCGGGTGTGACGGTCACAGGATCGCGATCGGGTTGACGGGCGAGCCGGTGGCCAGGGGGAGCCGCAGCGGCGCGACCACGCAGAGGAAGGACCACCGGCCCTCCTGTGCGCAGAGCGGCACCAGGTCCTCGAACTGGAGGTAGTCGAGGAGGTGGAGCCCGAGGGCGTGGACGCCGAGCACGTGCACCGGGAAGGCCACGCCGTCGGTGGCGCTCGGGGCGGTGTCGTTGTTGCCGTCGCCGCCGAGGACGGCCACCCGGCGCTCGGCGAGGAACTCCATGGCGGCGGGGTGGAGTCCGGCCCGGCTGCGCGCAGCGTCCCAGGGGCCCGTCTCGACCCGTCGGCGGCGGTGTCCGACCCGGACGAGGAGGAGGTCGCCGGCGCGGACCCGGACGTGCTGGGCGGCCTCGGCGGCGGCCAGGTCGTCGGCGGTGACGTGGTCGCCCGGTTCCAGCCAGCGCACCCCGCGCAGCCGGGGGATGTCCAGCAGGACGCCGCGGCCGACGATGCCGTTCCCGGCCGCTTCGACGGAGAGCGCGGTGGCGCCGTCCGCGGTGACGGTCGCCGCCGGGACGCCGCCGTGCAGCGTGCCGTCGTAGACGACGTGGCAGAGCGCGTCGAGGTGGCTGTCGGCGTCGCCGTGCACGTTCATGCCGAACCGGTCGGTGGCGAAGTGGAGTCCGCTGCCGTCGGCCGCCGCCTCCGGGGGGCTGGTCAAGCGGTGGTCGGCCGGGTGGGGGTTGTCGGGGGCGGTCCCGGTCTCCACCGGGGAGGAGAGGGTGACCGTCCGGCCCGAGCGGACCTCGGCCGCCGCGTCGCGCACCGTCTCCGGGGTGAGGGCCGCCAGGGCGCCCCGCCCGCCGCCGGGATCCACCGCCAGCCCGCACAGCCGCTCGTAGAGGGCCCTGAACTCGGCCCGGCTCTGGTGCTGTTGACGGGCCGGTGCGCGGTGCACGCCGGGGCGGGCCGGAGCCGGACCCCGGGCCGGCTCAGCGTTGCCGGTCAAGGGCCTCGTCCAGGGTCCCGGCGGCGGTGATCAGCGACAGGTGGGTGAACGCCTGTGGGAAGTTGCCGAGTTGCTCGCCGGTGGGGCCGATCTCCTCGGCGAAGAGCCCGACGTGGTTGGCGTAGGTGTGCATCTTCTCGAAGGTGTACCGGGCGGGGCGCAGTCGGCCGGCCCGGGCCAGCGCGTCCACGTAGAGGAAGGTGCAGAGGCTGAAGGTGCCCTCGGAGCCGCGCAGTCCGTCCGGCGAGGCCGCCGGGTCGTAACGGTAGACGAGGCTGTCGGACACCAGGGTGCGGTCCATCGCGTCCAGCGTGGACAGCCAGGACGGGTCCCGGGGCGAGACGAAGCCGACCCGGGGCATCAGCAGCAGCGAGGCGTCCAGGACCGGATCCCCGCCGTAGTGCTGGACGTAGGCCTGTATCTCATCGTTCCAGCCGTGCTCCATGACCTGTTCCAGGACGGTGTCGCGGGCCTTCGTCCAGAGCTCGGTGTTGGCGGGCCGGCGGAAGTCGGCGGCCAGCCGCAGGCCGCGGTCGAAGGCGGCCCAGCACATCACCCGGCTGTAGGTGAAGTCCTTGCGCCCCCCGCGGGTCTCCCAGATGCCCTCGTCGGGCCGGTCCCAGGAGTCGGCCAGCCAGTCGAGGTTCCTGGACAGTATCTTCCAGCCCCGGTAGCCGGCCTGGGTCGCGATCTCGCGCCCCTCAGAGAGGGCGTAGAGCGCCTCGCCGTAGATGTCCAGTTGCAACTGGTCGGCGGCGGCGTTGCCGAGCCGCACGGGGGCGGACCCGCGGTACCCCTCCAGGTGGCCGAGGACCTCCTCGCTCAGCAGCGGCTCCCCGTCGACCCGGTACATGATCTGCAGCGGTTCGCCGCCCTTGCCCGCCGAGTCGCGCAGACGGTCGCCGAGCCAGTGCGTGAAGTCCGTCGCCTCCTCCACGAACCCGAGGTCGAGCAGGGCCCGCACGGAGAGCGAGCCGTCGCGCACCCAGGTGTACCGGTAGTCCCAGTTGCGCTCGCCGCCGACCTGCTCGGGCAGGCCCATCGTGGCGGCGGCGACCGGGGCGCCGGTGGGGGCGTAGGTGAGCAGCTTCAGCGTGATGGCGGAGCGGTTGACCATGTCGGGCCAGCGGCCGCGGTAGTTGGAGCCGTGCACCCAGGACTGCCAGAACCCGGCGGTCTCCCACAGCTGTGCGGTGACCCCGTCGGCGGTGGGCGGCGGCGGGGGCGGCCCGTCGGCGTCGCAGACGGTGAGCACGGCTGCGGCCTCCTGGCCGACGTTCAGGGTGAAGGAGCCGCGCACGTCGTTGCCGTCGCGCTCCATCGGAAAGGTGGTCTGGAGGTACGCGGTGACCCCGGGGGCCCGGAAGACGGCCTCGTGGTCCTGCACGTCGAGTCCGTGGGTGGCCCGGCCGTAGTCGAACCGGGGCCGGCACTCCAGGTCGAAGCGGACCGTTCCGCGCACCGTGCGGACCGCCCGCATCAGGGTGTGGCGGTCACTGGCCGTGCGGGAGTGGTGCGGCGGCATCCAGTCGAGCACCTCGCCGACGCCGTCGGTGGACATGAAGCGGGTCACCAGGACGGCGGTGTCGGGGTAGTAGAGCTGTTTGCAGGAGGTCTCCGCGTCGGCGGGCGACAACCGGAAGTAGCCGCCGCGGTCGTGGTCGAGCAGCGCGGCGAAGATACTCGGGGAGTCGAACCGAGGAGAGGCGAACCAGTCGACCACGCCCTGTGAGGAAACCAGTGCGGAGGTCTGCAGGTCGCCCACCAGACCGTGGTCGGCGATGGGGGGGTATCGGTCCATGAGGGTCCAATCTCAGAAAGATCCCTGCCCATCCACTATCCGCCAACCGGGGGACGCGCGCGCCCGGAGTCGGTACGCACCCGGAGTCGGTACGCGCCCCGCCCCGCCCGGCCCGGGTGAGCCGGGCCGGGTTGCCGAATGGTGTTACTGAAGTGGGCCGCCCGCGCGTCCGCCGGGCCGGTCCGATCCGGGGCCGGGAGCCGTGAACGGGCGTCAGAACCCCTGGAGGTTCAGGATGGACATGATCCATGTCCGGGCGGTGAGCCCGCCGGACCTCACCGACGAGGTCGTCGCCGTGGTGTTGATCGTGGTAGGCACCGCCGCGCTCCGCTGCCAGCGGGAGATCTGGCGCCGCGTCGGCCTGCGCCACGGGCGCGCCGAAGGGTCGTAGCGCCCCGGTCCGGCCGGGCCGACCGGACCGGACCGGGCCTGTGCGCCCGGCGGCGCGCATGAACCGGATCAGGGTGTCGTACACCGCCCCGGCGACCGCCTGGTTCGCGCGTCCGGGCACTGGGCCGTAGGGGTGACAATCCGGCCGCCGCCCCCCGGACGGGACCGGCGCTGCCGGGAGTCGCCGCCGCCGCGTGATATCACGGCCTGAATGCCCTCGGGCGCCCGCGTTCCGGACAGAGTCCAGTGCTGAGGAGTGGGGAAGAGCATGTCGGCCGAGCACGTCGGACAGCCCGGGACGGCCCCCAAGGATCCCTTCGCGCTCGTCCGCACCCGCGGGTACGCCGGGCTGCTCCTGATGGCAGCGCTGTTCGGGATCCCGATCTCGGCGGCGGCCTACGGATTCCTCGCCCTCGTCTCCGAACTCCAGTCGCTGACCTACACGGACCTGCCCAAGGCGCTGGGCTTCCACGGGACGCCCTCCTGGTGGCCGGTGCCGCTGCTCGCCGTCGCCGGACTCCTGGTCGGCCTGAGCATCAAGCACCTCCCGGGCATCGGCGGCCACAAGCCGGCCGAGGGGCTGGTGACCAGCGGGCCGACCAGGGTGATCGACCTGCCGGGCATCGCGGTCGCGGCGATCGTCTCGCTGGGCCTCGGCGTCGTCCTCGGGCCCGAGGGGCCGCTCATCGCCCTGGGCAGCGGGCTGGCCGTCGGCGCCGTCCGCCTGGTCAAGCGGGACCTCCCGGCGGAGCCGACCGCCGTGGTGGGCGCCGCGGGCAGCTTCGCCGCCATCAGCGCGCTGCTCGGATCCCCGCTGATCGGGGCGTTCCTCCTGATGGAGGCGTCCGGCCTCGGCGGGGTGATGCTCGGGCTGGTCCTGGTGCCCGGACTGCTCGCGGCGGGGGTCGGCTCGCTGATCTTCACGGGCCTGGGGTCGTGGACCGGCCTCGGGACGTACGCGCTGGCCCTGCAGCAGGTGCCGCAGGCGGAGCGGCCCGACCTCGCCGACTTCGGCTGGGCGCTCGTGATCGGCGTGGCGGCGGCCTTCGTCGGCACCGGGATCCACCGGCTCGCCCTCTACCTGCAACCGCGGGTCGAGCGGCGGCGGGTGCCGGCCACCGTGCTGGCGGGCGCGGTGGTCGGCGTGTTCGCGCTGCTGTACGCCGAAGGGACCGGCTACGACGCCTCCGGGGTGCTGTACTCGGGCCAGGACGCGCTGAACCCGCTGCTGTCGGCGCAGGCCGGGTACTCGGTGGGCGCCCTGCTGGCACTCGTGGCCTGCAAGGCGCTCGCCTACTCCGCCTCGCTCGCGGCGTTCCGCGGCGGCCCCGTCTTCCCCGCGATGTTCGTCGGGGCGGCGGGCGGGCTGGCCCTCGCCCACCTGCCCGGGCTGGGGGTGACGGCCGGGTTCGCGATGGGCATCGGCGCGATGTGCGTGGCGATGCTGAAGCTCCCGATGACCTCGGTCATGCTCGCCACGCTGCTCCTGGGGGCCGACGGCCTCACCGTGATGCCGGTGGTGATCGTCGCCGTCGTGGTGTCCTACGTGCTCACGCTCCGGCTCACCCCGGTCCCTGCCGCCACCCCGTAGCGCTCCTGCGCCGGCGTTGCTACTGGTACCAGGAGACCTCGGTGGGCCGGGACCGGTGGGCCACCTTCTGTTCGGGCATCGGGAGCCGGGTTTCGCCGTCGACCAGGGTGCCGGCGGGCTCCCCCCGGATGGCGCCGGGGAGGCTCACCAGGACCTCGACGGGCCGTGGCGGGTCGGTCGGCAGGACGGTGGTCAGCGACTCCACCCCGGCGTGGTGGCCGTGGACGCGAACGGCCGCCACCTCCTTGCCGTCCACCAGGAGCTCCAGCCGCCGGGCCGTGCCCAGGTAGACCCCGACGGTGACCGAGCAGCCGGCGTGTTCGCGGTGGAAGTGGTAGTCGCGGCCCATGACCGCCTCCGATCGCAGGAGATGCCCGGACTTCATCGTGGCACCCGGCGAGGGCGGGCGCGACGCCCGGCGGGTGCGGGCCGGTCCGGCGGGGGCGGGCGCCGAGGGGGCGCGGCCGGCGCGCGGCGGCCGATCGTCAGGACGGCCGCCTCCGGTCCGGGCCTTCCGCGGGCCGTGGTGCGGGAGTGGATCACGAGCGGGGGAGTGTGGCTGAGGTTGCGTCACATCCCTGACGGGGCAAGGGGGGAGGGCTGATCGTCGGGGAGTCGAATCCCGCCCGCGGAGCGTGTCGCGGCCCCTAGAGTATGGCGCGTGACCCAGGACAACGCGGACCTCATCGCCGGGCGCTACCAGTTGGTCGAGCGGATCGGGCAGGGCGGCATGGGCCGCGTCTGGCGCGGCACCGACCAGCACCTCTTCGGTCGCGAGGTGGCGGTCAAGGAGATCCTCTTCCCCCCTGGGCTGGAGGAGGCGGAGCGCGACACCCTGCTCAAGCGCTTCATGAGCGAGGCCCGCGCGGCGGTGACGCTGAACCACCCCGGCATCATCACCATCCACGACGTGGTCGAGCACCACGGCGCCCCCGTCATCGTGATGGAGTTCGTCCGCGGCCAGTCGCTCGCCGCCGCGATCCGCGAGCAGGGGCGGCTGCCCGTCCGGCGGGTCGCCGAGATCGGTGCCGCGATGCTCGGGGCCCTCGGGGAGGCGCACGCGGCGGGGATCGTCCACCGGGACATCAAGCCGGACAACGTCCTGCTGACCAAGGACCGGGTCGTCCTCACCGACTTCGGCATCGCCCACCTCGCCGATGCCACCACCCGGCTCAGCCGCAGCGGGATCGTCATCGGCACCCCGCAGTACATGCCGCCGGAGCAGCTGGAGGGCAGACGGCCCACTCCGGCCAACGACCTGTGGGCGCTCGGTGCCACGCTGTACCACGCGGTCGAGGGACGGCCGCCGTTCGACGTCGAGGGGCTGCACGCGCTCGCGATCGCGGTCTTCACCCGGCCGCACCGCCCGCCCACCGCGGCCGGTGCGCTGGGGCCGGTCCTGGACGCGCTGCTCGTCAAGGACCCGGCGCAGCGGGTGGGCGTCGCGGGGGCCGCCGAGCTGATCGCGGCGGTGCTCGGCGGTTCGTCGGGCGGTTCGGGCGGCTCGCCGGGCGGTTCGGGTGCCGGCGTCTCCGGGCCGTCGCCGGTGCCGCGGACGCCGACGGAGATCGCCGCGCCGACGCCGCCGCCGACCGCGCCGCCGACCGCGCCGCCGGCCGTACCGCCTGCCTCACCGCCGACCGCGCCGCCGAGCGCGGGGGCCGACGCCGGGTCGCCGGGGTGGCGGCCGCTGCCGTACGAGGCCGCGCCGCCCGGTTCGGTGCCGTCCGCCCCTCCGTACGCCGGTACGCCGACCCCTCCGTCGGCGCCGTCGCTGCCCTCCACGCCGTCCCCGTGGGCCGATCGCACCGACTCCTACCCGCCGGTGACCTACCGCCCGCCCGAGGACCCGGCCGCCGGGCGCCCGCCCCGGCGGCCGTCCGGCGCCCGGCGGGCCGCGGTGGTGGGCGTGGCGCTGGCCACGCTCGCCGTCAGCGGCGTCGTGGCCTGGTCCCTGACGCGTGGCGACTCCCCCGGCAACGGGGGCAAGGCGGAGGGAGGGGCCCTGCCGGCGCCGGCCACGTCGGCCGGAGCAGCCGGAGCGGCCGGGGGCGACGCGGTGCCCGCCACCACCGTGGTGATCGGCCTGGACGCGCCGCTCACCGGCAGCCTGTCGGCGCTCGGCCTCGGCATCAGGAACTCCGCCGACCTGGCGGTGAAGACCGCCAACCGGACCCACCGGGTACCCGGCGTCACCTTCGAGCTGAAGGCCCTGGACGACCAGGCGCAGCCCGCCACGGGTCAGCAGAACGCCACCCGGCTGGTGGCGGACGCCAAGGTGCTCGGCGTGGTCGGGCCGCTCAACTCCAGCGTCGCCCAGTCCATGCTGACCGTGTTCGACCAGGCCAATCTGGCCGACGTCTCGCCGGCCAACACCAACCCGATGCTGACCCAGGGGGCCGGCTGGGCCACGGGTGCCAAGTCCCGCCAGCATCCGTCGTACTTCCGCACCGTCACCACGGACGACATCCAGGGGCCGTTCGCCGCCCGGTACCTCTACACGGACGCTAGGAAGAGCCGGCCGTTCGTCATCGACGACGGCAAGAGCTACGGCACCGGCCTGGCCGCAGGCTTCAGCAAGGAGTTCGGCAGGCTCGGCGGCACGGTCCTGGGGTCGGCCCACGTGAACCCCGACGACCGCGACTTCTCGCAGGTCGTCACGACGGTCAAGGCCGCCGGGCCCGACGCCGTGTACTTCGGCGGCGAGTACCCGGCCGGGGCGGCGTTGTCCCAGCAGCTCAAGCAGGCGGGCGTGACCGTTCCCCTGATGGGCGGCGACGGCCTCTACGCGCCCGAGTTCATCCGCGCCAACAGCAAGGCCGAGGGCGACCTGGCCAGTTCCGTCGGCACCCCGCCGGAGGAACTGGCCAGTGCCAAGGCCTTCCTGTCGGACTACCGGGCGGCCGCGTACCCGGAGGAGGCCGGGGTGAACGGCGGCTACGCGTACGACGCGACCTGGGCGGTCATCGAGGCGGTCCGGGCGGTGGTGAACGCCAACGGCGGCACGCTTCCCTCCGACGCCCGCGGCAAGGTCCTCCAGTCACTGGCCCGGGTGGCCTTCGACGGCGTGACCGGAAGGGTCGCCTTCGACGAGTACGGGGACACCACCAACCGGCAGCTCACCGTGTACTCCGTGAAGGGCGGCTCCTGGAGCACGGCCAAGGCCGGCCTCTACACCCCCTGACGCGGAGGGCGTTGATCCGCAGGCCCCCGGATCAACGGCGGCTCAGGCGTCGGTGGGGAGCGGGCGGGCCGGGGTGCGGGGCGGCGCCGTCCGCGGCTGGACGGGCAGCGGCAGGTCGAGCGCCCCGGTGTCGCCGACGGGGAGCGCGAGGGCGGCGGCGACCTCGGCGGGGAGCTCGCGCAGGCCGAGCAGACCGGAGGAGAGCCGGGCGGTGGCACGGTGCCAGTCGCCGACCCGCTGCATCAGGGCGTGACCGCTGCCCGTCACGGTGTAGCCGCAGACCCGCGCGCCGGCGGCCCGGCCGCGGGCGGCGAAGCCGCGGGTGTCGGCCGGTGCGGTGATCTTGTCGCGGTCGCCGTGCAGCATCAGCACGTCACGGTCGGCGAGCTGCTCGCACGGGTCCTCCGGCGGGCACCAGGGTGCGAGGGCGATCACGCCGGTGACGTTCGGGTGGCCCGCCGCGCGCAGCGCCGCGCGGCCGCCCATCGAGTGGCCGACCAGCACCGTCGGGATGTGGCCCAGCTCCTCGGCGAGGTCGCCCAGGGCGGCGCGGGCGTCCCGGGCGGCGTCGGCCCGCTCGCCGTTCCAGCCCCGGTGGCGGTAGCGGACGGTGCCGATCGCCACGCCCGCCCCGGCGGTCTCCCGGCGCAGCGCGCGGACGAAGCCGGACATCCGCAGACCGGGCAGGTTGACCGGGCCGGGCCGGGAGAGGCTGTGCTCCTCGCCGCCGTGCAGCACCAGCACGGCCGCCGACGGCCGCTCCGGCAGCTCGCGCCAGACCAGTGCCCGGTGGCCCGCCGCCGAGTTGCCCGTACCGTCCGCGTTCACCTGAACCGTCCCGCCGCCGTCCGCCCTGTGGACCGCCACTGTACGCGCCGGCCCGCCCGCGCAGGTTCACCCGGGCGGATCAATGCCCGCCCGACCGGTTCGGCCCGGGGCGGCTCCCGTGGGGCGGGTCAGGCGGGGCGGGTCAGGCGGCCGGGCGCTCCTGCTCGCGGAGCAGCCAGCAGATCGCCGTCAGCCGGTACACCGCGAAGTCGTACCCCGCCGGCTCCCGCCAGCCGATCTCGGCGAGTGCGGCGAGGAAGCCGACGGCGTAGTCCGAGAGCTCCGCGCGGTCCAGCGGCAGCGGCAGCAGGTCGGGCCCCTGCGCGTACAGCAGCTCGCGCACCTGGGCGGCGTGCTGGTCGACCGCGGCGACCAGGCCGGGTTCGAAGGCGAACTCGGCCAGCCGGGGGCCGAAGGCGGCGGCGATCCCCGGCAGCGGACAGCCGGCCGGCTCGTGGGGGGAGCCCCGGTGGGACTCGTCGGGCGTGGCGAACATCCGTCCACGGTAGGGGAGCGGCGGCGCCGGTACGGCAGGCCGTTGCGCTTCCGTGCTGAGACCTTGGCCACCCCGGCCGCCCTCCCCCGCTCCGGCGGGATCCGCGAAACCACGGGGATCATGGGGTGCTCCGTACCAGAATGTGGCGCATGGATCTTCGCATCTTCACCGAGCCGCAGCAGGGCGCCGACTACGAGACGCTGCTGCGGGTGGCACGGACCGCCGAGGAGCTCGGCACCTTCAGCGCCTTCTTCCGATCCGACCACTACCTGCGGATGGGTGGTGACCGGGGCGCCGACCCGGCCGCCGCCGTCCGGGCCGGCCTGCCCGGGCCGACGGACGCCTGGATCACCCTGGCCGGCCTGGCCCGGGACACCAGCACCATCCGCCTCGGCACCCTGATGACCGCCGCGACCTTCCGGCTCCCCGGCGTCCTCGCCATCCAGGTCGCCCAGGTCGACGCGATGAGCGGCGGCCGGGTCGAGTTCGGCCTCGGGGCCGGCTGGTTCGAGGACGAGCACAACGCCTACGGCATCCCGTTCCCGAAGGAGCGGTTCGGGCGGCTGGAGGAGCAGCTGGCCATCGTCACCGGGCTGTGGAACACCAAGCTCGGCGACACCTTCGACTTCGCCGGCCGCTACTACACGCTGACCGACTCGCCCGCGCTGCCCAAGCCCGTCCAGGACCGGATCCCCGTCCTGATCGGCGGCAGGGGCCCGACCCGCACCCCGGCGCTGGCCGCCCGTTTCGCGGACGAGTTCAACCTGCCCTTCGTCTCCGTCGAGGAGAGCGCCGCCCAGTTCGGCCGGGTCCGCGCGGCCGTCGAGCGGGCCGGGCGGCAGGCCGACGAGCTGGTGTACTCCAACGCGCTGGTCGCCTGTGTGGGCCGGGACGACGCCGAGGTGGCCCGCCGGGCCGCCGCGATCGGCCGGGACGCCGACGAGCTCAGGGCCAACGGCCTGGCCGGCACCCCCGACGAGGTGGTGGAGGCCATCGGGCGCTACGCCGGGATCGGCACCCGGCGGGTCTATCTGCAGATCCTCGACCTGCAGGACCTGGACCACCTGGAGCTGATCGCCTCCCGGGTCGCCCCGCAGCTGGGCTGACGGCCCGCCGACCGCGCCGCCCCCAGGTAAGGGGACGGCGCGGTCCTGTGAGCGGACGGTGAAGGGGCTCGGCCGCACCGGGGCTGACCACTAGTCTTTACTCTCTCTTGAAGGGGAAGACTCCTTCGGAGGCGGAAGCCGGGGAGTCAGGGGGAGTGCCGGTGGTGGAGACGAGGTCGTCCGGGGCGGAACGGTCGGGAGTGGAGCAGGCGGGAGCGGAGCGGTCCGGGGCCGGGCAGCCGGGGGCCGAGCGGCCCGCGCCGCCGGGGCGGGTGCCCGTGCCCAGATCCGGGTGCCGGGGCGCGGCCGGTCCGGCCGAGCCGGTGCTGCGCCCCCGCGGACTGCACGACGGACGGCGCGGGCGCGGGCCGGCCGTCCTGCACTACTCCGCCGACGACCTGCTGGTCGTCTCCGGCCTGCCCGGCAGCGGCAAGAGCACCCTGATGCGGCGGTGCATCCGCGCCCGGCTGGTCGACTCCCAGCAGGTGCGGGAGGAGTTCGCCGCCCGGGTGCCCGGGTGGCTGCCGTACTTCGTCTACCGCCCGCTCGTCCGGGTCGCGCACTACCGGCGGCTGCGCCGTGCGGTGCTGGCCGGCGGCCCGCTCGCGGTGCACGACTGCGGAGCGCTGCCCTGGGTGCGGTTCTGGCTGACCAGGGCGGCCGGCCGACAGGGGCGGCGGGTGCACCTCGTCCTGCTGGAGGCCACCGCCGCCGAGGCCCGTGAGGGCCAGCACACCCGGGGTCAGGCGGTCTCCGCGTACGCCTTCGCGCGGCACCGGGAGGCCGCCGGGCGGCTGCGCCGACGGCTGGCGGGGACGGGGGCGCCGCCGGCCGGGTGTGCGTCGGCCGTGGTACTCGACCGGGCCGCTGCGCGTGCCCTACGGGAGATCGTCTTCGTCGCGTCGTAGTCTCGGCGGGTCGGTGCGGGGCTGCCTGGACGGACGGAGTGTCAACTTTCGGACAGCCCGGGAGCGCCCCGGTGATGTGGTGGCACGGAAAATGCTCCACCTGCGGCCGATACGGCCGTGTGTGCTTCCGGGTTATGTCCGATTTGTCGTCAGAATTTTCAGGCCGGAACAGATCTGACGCGTACACGCAGCCCTGCGTACCCTCGGCTCGGCGGCTGCTTGCGGTCGCCGCCCCCACAACTCCCCTTCAGGAGCGCAGATGCGTCGTTCTGCCCGCGTCCCCTCGCGTGTCCCCAGCAGATTCCTCAGCGCCGCCGCCCTCGTCGCAGCCCTCGGGCTCACGCAGTTCGCCGCCCCCTCGGCGTTCTCCACCACGACGACCGCCCAGGCCCCGGCCGCCACCCAGTGCGTCGGCGGGGAGGGCCAGGACGCCGGGGCCCGCAAGCCCGCCGGAACCCCGGACGTCCAGGAGCCCAACGCCGTCTCCGCGGCCCAGGCCAAGGTCATGGAGGCGGACCTCGCGGCCAAGGTCGCCCAGCTCGGCCAGTCGCCCAAGGGCAACGCGCTGATCGCCCCCGGTGCGCTGGCCGCCGCCACGACCATCCCGGTCTACGTCCACGTGGTCCACTCCGGGACGACCGGCAAGCTCAGCGCCACGACCATCAGCAAGCAGATCTCGGTCCTCAACGCCGCGTACAGCGGCCAGGGCGCCGGCAACACCGCGAGCCAGTTCCAGTTCCAGCTGGTCGGCACCGACTACACCGACAACTCGTCCTGGTACAACGGCATCACCCCCGGCTCCTCGGCCGAGCGCTCGATGAAGAGCTCGCTGCGCAAGGGCGGCGCCAACGCCCTCAACCTCTACACCGCCAAGCTCGGCCAGTCGCTGCTCGGCTGGGCGACCTTCCCGAGCTCCTACCGGTCGAACCCGAGCGACGACGGCGTGGTCATCCTCGACTCCTCCTTCCCCGGGGGATCGGCCACCAACTACAACGAGGGCGACACCGTCACCCACGAGGTCGGCCACTGGCTGGGGCTGTACCACACCTTCCAGGGCGGCTGCGGCGGCCAGGGGGACTACGTCTCCGACACGCCCGCCGAGCAGAGCGCCGCCTACCAGTGCCCCACCGGCCGCGACACCTGCAGCGCGACCGGCATCGACCCGATCCACAACTTCATGGACTACACCTACGACTCCTGCATGACGCAGTTCACCCCGGGCCAGGTGGCCCGGATGGCCAACTCCTGGGCCGCCTACCGGGCCTGACGGGCCCGGCCGCACCGAAGCCCTGACGGGTGCGCGGGCGATCGGGTCCGCGCACCCGTCAGAACCAGTGGTACCCGGGCCGTGGCGGCCGGAGGCGGAAGGCCCCCGAGCGCCACGGCTCACGGTTGCAAGCCCAGCAGCCCCCTCCAGCGCGGCATTTGCCGGGTGTATGTCCTATTCCATCTATGTTTGGGGTGTCAGGACAGACCTCGGTGTGCAAGGGCAAGGAGCAGTGGCATGGGCAACAGCGCGAACCCCCGGATCGTCGTCGGCGTGGACGGATCGCCCGCCTCGGAGCAGGCGCTGCGCTGGGCGGTCGACTACGCGCGGCTGACCGGCGGCGCGGTCCACGCGATCGCGGCCTGGGAGTACCCCGCCTTCTACGGCTGGGCCGGGCTGACCGTGCCCCCGGCCGAGGGCTTCAACCCGGAGGAGCTGGCCGGCCGGACGCTCTCCGAGACCGTCCGGGGCGTCGTCGGGGACGATCCGGGCGTCAAGATCACCGAGGCCGTGCTGCCCGGCAACGCCGCGAAGGCCCTGCTGGACGCCGCCCAGGGCGCCTCGCTGGTCGTGGTCGGCAGCCGGGGCCTCGGCGGGTTCACCGGCGCGCTGCTCGGCTCCGTCAGCCGGCACCTCACCGAGCACGCGCCCTGCCCGGTCGTGGTCGTCCGGGACGTCAAGGAGCCGGCCGACGGGTGACCGGCGGGGGCCTGGCGGGGGCTCGGCGGGGGCTTGAGGACGCACCCCGGGACTGCGCCGGACCGCCGCGCGGGGGCAGGATGGAGACATGCCAGAAGGCGACTCCGTCCACCGCGTGGCGGCCCGACTGCACGAGGCCCTGGCCGGCCGACTGCTGACCACCGCCGACCTGCGGGTGCCCGCCCACGCCACCGCCCACCTCGCCGGACGGCGGGTCCTGGAGGTGGCCCCGCGCGGAAAGCACCTGCTGACCCGCCTCGAGGGCGGCCTCACCCTCCACACCCATCTGCGGATGGACGGCCGCTGGGAGGTCTACCGCCCCGGCGAACGCTGGGCCGGCGGGCCCGCCTGGCAGATCCGGGCCGTCCTCGGCACCGAGCGGAGCACCGCCGTCGGCTACCGGCTGCCGGTCGTGGAACTGCTGCGCACCGCCGACGAGCAGCGCGTCGTCGGACACCTCGGACCCGACCTGCTCGGGCCCGACTGGGATCCGGCCGAGGCGCTGCGCCGGCTGCTCGCCCGCCCCGGCCGCCCGCTCGCCGAGGCCCTGCTCGACCAGCGCAACCTGGCCGGGATCGGCAACATCTACGCCAACGAGCTGTGCTTCCTCGCGGGCCTCACGCCGTGGACCCCGGTCGGCGAACTGCCCCGCCCGGAACGGCTGGTGGACCGCGCCCGGCAACTGCTCGACGCCAACCGGCTGCGCTCGGGGCACGTCACCACCGGTGACACCCGGCCCGGGCACCGGAACTGGGTCTACGGGCGCGCGGGGCGGCCCTGCCAGCGGTGCGGCACCTCGGTGCTGACGGCGGGCCACCTGGAGCCGCCGCGGGACCGGGTGGCGTACTGGTGTCCGTCCTGCCAGCGCGGCCCGGCGCCCGAGGCCCGGCCGGTCAGCGGCGCTCGACCAGGGCCGGGTGCCGCGGGTCGTCCACCCGGACGGTGAGATCGGCCGCCTCGGCGGGGGCGGTCTCGGCCTCGTAGCGGGCGAAGGCCGGCAGCGTCCACTGCTCCTCGGACGGGGTGCGGCGGGCCAGCGCGCCGGGGGTGAGGGCCAGGTGGACGGTCAGCTCCAGCGGCAGCCAGCGGCCGAGCAGCAGCGCGCCGTCCAGCAGCAGCACACCGCCCGGCGGCAGCACCGCGTGCGGCACCCGGGTCGAGCGGTCCGTCGCCGGGTCGCGCAGCGAGGGCAGGACGCTTCCGCTGCCGCCGGGCTCCAGCGGGTCGAGCACCTCGCGCAGCAGGGCGTTGTCGTCCAACCAGAGGTCGTGGAAGGCGTCCGCGTCCTGTCGGCCGTACTCCAGCCGGACCGAGGCGGGCCGCAGGAAGTCCCGCGCGGAGACCCGCAGGGCCGGTCGGCCGCGCAGCCGCAGCGGCTCCACCAGGGCGTCGGCGAGGAGGTCGGGCCGGGTGGCGGCGGCGCCGTCCACGGCGACCCGCAGCCACCGCCGCCCGGAGTCGGGCAGGGCGGTGATGCGATCGGCGAGGAGTTCGGTCAGCCGTTCGGGCGAGATCGGGCGTACCTGCATCGGCCCATCCTGCCCCGGCTCCCGGGCGGTCACGCGAGCGGGAGGGCGTGCAGGGTGTCGTCGTGGCCCGCGTAGAGGTGTGCGGCGTCGGCGGAGAGGGTCCAGACGTCGACACCGGGGCCGGAGTCGCGGAACGTCCACAGCTCCGTGCCGCTGCCGGCGTCGAGGGCGCAGATCCCCGCGGCGGCGGGGCCGGGGACGTACAGGGCTGGCCCGGCCAGCAGCGGTCGGCTGCGGCGGTCCAGCCGGAACGGGACCCGGTGGGACCAGAGCCGGGCGCCGGTCGCCGCGTCGTGTGCGGTGATCAGGCCGTTGTCGCGCGGCACGTAGACGCGGGCGCCGTCGCTCACCGGCGGCAGGCAGCGCCACTCCTCGGACGGGCCGGGCAGCACCGACCAGTGTGCGGTGCCGTCGGCCAGGCGCAGCGCCCGCAGACCGAACTGTCCGTCGGGGGCGTAGACGTGCTCCCGGTCGGCGGCCGCCCAGCGCAGGTTCTCGTCGGCCTGGACCGTCCACAGCCGGTGGCCGTTCGCGGCGTCCAGCAGGACCAGCCGGGTCGTGCCGTTCTCCGAGGCCCGGGCCGGGAGCCGGTCGGTGGAGGTGGCGAGCGGAACGTCCACGTCCTCGGCCGGACGCGACCAGCGCAGGCTCCGGTCCTCGATCCGCAGGGCGAACAGGGTGGCGTTGATCCGGTCGCTGTTGGTCGGCGCGGCCCAGCTGCGCCCGTACAGGGTCGTGCCGTCGCAGCCGAACAGGTCGACGGTGCCGTCCAGCGGCTCGGGCAGCGGGAGGCTCCAGTCGGCGGCGGAGTCGCTCAGGTGGCGGCTGTCGAGGTGGCCGCGGGAGGCGGTGAACACCCGGTCGGCGCCGACCACCACCCGGGCGGCCGGCAGTTCGAGGTCGCTGGGCCAGTCCTTGCCGGGCGCGGGGAAGGCGAGCGTGCGCAGCCGGGCGCCGGAGGCCGGATCGAGCACCTGCAGCCCGCCGCGGGAGAGGAAGAGCGGCAGACCGGGCCGGTCGGTCAGCCGCTCGGGCGTCATCGCCTCGGGCCCCCGGTACGTCCAGAGCGGCTCCGGTCCGGCGAGCCGGGTCGGGGCCGGCCTGGGCGGCGCAGGCGTCGACCAGCCCCCGGCGGACCGGCTGAACGCCCAGACGGCGCCGCCCGCGGCCAGCGCCCCGGCCCCGGCCAGCAGCCGCCGCCGGCTCAGCCGGGGCCCGTCGGGCTCCCCGCCCCCGGAGACGACATCGCCGCTCCCGGCGGTCCCGTCGCCCCCCTCGCCGTCCCACTGCCACCCGGTACCCGGCTCCTCGGGCACCTGCTCTGCGGAACGCTCGGACGGTGCCGACTGCATGTTCGATCCCACTTCCCCCGGTGGCAGCCGGTGCGCTGCTCTGTCCGACGGAGGATATCCGAGCAGCTGGGGGCCGGTCCGTCAGCCGCCGGGGCCGTGCTCGGCGAGCTCGGCGAGGACGTCGGCGTGGCAGGGGAGCGGGGCGCACCAGCAACCGAGGCGGTGGCCGCGAAGGGCCGGGACGAGCGCCAGCAGCTCCGGACGGGCGAGCAGGTGCGCGCGGTAGCGGACGAGCATCTGCGCGCGCGTGAGGTCCGGCCCCGGACGGAACGGGCAGTACAGCGGGGAGCCGGCCAGCCGCCAGCCGCCGCGGTGCATCGGGCGGCCGACGTAGACGACGTCCGCGAAGCCCGGATCGTCGCGGTGACCCTTGAGATTGACCACGGTGGTGGGCTGCACGGTGTCCATGGTGGCGCAAACCGGGACGACTCGCCTTGACAGTCCCTTGACCCGGGCGTAGCAAGAGAGGATGCGCCAGGGTGTGCCGGCGGACCGGTTCGGTCCGCACCTGACCGGCGGGGCCCGGGCGGCGCGACCCGACGCGAACCGCCCCCGGGGGCACGATGCCGCCGCCAGGGCGGCCCACGAGCGGGACGCGCTGCTCGCGACCGCCGTCCGAAAGTCGCTCGCCGTCACCGATGCGTACGGCGGGATGGTCTACCTGCGGTCGCGCGACCGGAAGTCACTGGTGCTCTGCACCATCGCGGGCGTGCCCCTGTCGATCATCAGCGCGTTCCGGCGGGTCGCCGCGGCCGGGCCGCTGCCCGCGGCGGTGAGCTACCGCAGCGGGCGGACGATCACGCTGGCGGACACCGAGGACACCATGCGGCGCTTCCCCCAGCTCGCCGTCGGCATGCCCTACGACTTCGCCTCCGCCTGCGTGCCGGTCAAGGCCGGCGAGGAGACCTACGGCGTGATCAGCGTGCTCTGGGCGGCCTCCGACGAAGGCGTACCGGACGGCGCGCGGCGCCACCTGCGGACGGTGGCCAACCGGCTCGGCGCCGGACTGGCGGGCCTGGAGGAGGACGGCCACCTGGTCGAGCCGAACGGCGACACGGCCGTGGTGGAGCTGACCCCGTCGACCGAGCCCACCACCCGGGTCGGGCTGTTCGACTGGAACGTGGCCACCGGGGCGCTCTCCGTCGACGACCAGTTCTGCGAGATCTTCGGCCTCGACCCGGCCGGGTTCGACGGGCGGGCGGCCACCCTGACCACCCGGATCGCCCCCGGCGACCTGCCCGAGTTCCGGGCCGCCGCCCGCGCCGCCCTGAACGAGGGCCGGATGCTGGCCACCCGGGTCCGGGCGCTCGACCACCAGGGGAACCCGTACCCCGTCGAGCTGTGGGGCAGGGTCCCCGAGGGACCGAACGCGAGCACCCGGCTGGTCGGCGCCGTCCTCGACACCCGGACCGGCACCGCCGCCGCGGCCGCCGTCGAACGGCTGCGCGACGGCGTCTTCTCGCTCGACCCGGACGGCCGGATCACCTACGCCAACCGCAGCGTCGAGCTGCTGCTGCACGCCCGCCGCGAGGACCTGATCGGCCACCACCCCTGGGACGTGCTGCCCTGGCTCTCCGACCCGGTCTACGAGAACCGCTACCGCGCCGCCATGCTCTCCCAGCAGCCCACCGCCTTCCTCGCCGCCCGCCCGCCGGACGCCTGGCTCGCGTTCTCGCTCTACCCCGACGCGCACGGCGTCACCGGCCGGGTCGTCGCCGCCGAACCGCCCGCCGGCGTGGTCGAGACACCGGCCGAACCCCCGCCCGGCGCCCGCACCAGCGTCGGCGCGATGTACCACCTGCTGCAGCTCGCCAGCGCGCTCAGCGAGGCCGTCACCGTCCGGGAGGTCTGCCGGGCCGTCGCCGACCAGATCCTGCCGGCCTTCGGCGGCCAGGAGCTCGCCATCTACGCCGTCCGCGACAAGCGCCTCCACCTGGTCTCCCAGACCGGCTACCCCGAGGGCTTCCTCGACCGCTTCGAGGGCACCCCGATCGGCGCCCGCGTCCCCGGCGCCGAGGCGCTCAGCACCGGCACGCCGATCTTCTTCGAGTCCGTCCACCAGCTCGCCGCCACCTACCCCGGCATCGCCCTGGACGAGATGCGCGCCTGGGCCTTCCTGCCGCTGATCGCCTCCGGCCACCCCGTCGGCAGCTGCATCATCGGCTTCGACGAGGCCCACCCGTTCACCCACGAGGACCGCGGCCTGCTCACCGCCCTCGGTGGCTTCATCGCCCAGGCCCTGGAACGCGCCCGGCTCTACGACGCCGAGTTCGCCCTCGCCCGCGGCCTCCAGCAGGCCCTGCTGCCGCACCGGCTGCCGCACCTGGACGGCATCCGGATCGCCGCCCGCTACCTGCCCGGCACCCAGGGCATGGAGATCGGCGGCGACTGGTACGACGCCATCATCACCGGCCGCCACCTCACCCTGGTGATCGGCGACGTCGAGGGCCACAGCGTCGGTGCCGCCGCCACCATGGGCCAGCTGCGCAGCGCGGTGCGCGCCTTCGCCGCCAGCGGGCACCGGCCGGACGAGGTGCTCGCCCGCACCAACCAGCTGCTGCTCGACCTCGACCCGGGACTGCTCGCCAGCTGCTGCCTGGTCCGGCTCACCCCCGCCGACGGCACCGCCCGGATCGCCCGGGCCGGGCACCTCCCACCGGTGCTGCGCCACCCCGACGGGCGCACCGAGGCGCTCTACGTGGCCGGCGGCCCGCTGCTCGGCGTCGACCACCGGGCCGACTACCCGGTCAGCGAGCTCCAGCTGGCCAAGGGCTCGGTGCTCGCCCTCTACACGGACGGGCTGGTGGAGGACCCGTCCGTGGACATCGACCTGGGCGTCGACCGGCTGTGCGCCGCGCTCGCCCACGGCATCGGGGCGGGCGACCCGGCCGACGAGGCGCTGGACCGGCTCGCCGAACGGCTGCTGCGCGAGGTCGGGTCCACCCACCGGGTGGACGACGTGGCGCTGCTGCTCACCGCGTTCGGGTGAGGGCCCGCCGCGTGCGCCTTGGCTGCCATCGGCCGGCTGCCGGTCGCTGTGACTTTCGTCGGGCCCGTTGCCGCTACTTTCGTCGGGGCCGGTCGCGACGAAGGGTGGAGGCGGGCGGAGGTGCGGGGCCGTTAACCTCGCCGGGTGGACGCGATGGCGAGGGCCTGGTCAAGGGCGGTACGGACGGCGCTGCCCGGGCCGTGGCGGCCCTGGACGACCGTGCGCGAGGTCGGCGGCGCGCTGGTGCTGGGCGGGATCTCGACGCTGCTCGAGATCGCCGACGACTCCGGCCTCTGCTTCGCCGTCGGCCCCGTGGTCGCCGTGCTCTTCCTGCTCCGCCGGGGCCTGCCCGCGACCGTGCTGGTGCTCGCGGCCGCCGCCGCGGGCTGGGCCGCCGGGCCGCTGGTGCTGCTGATCTGCGCGGGCTGGTCGGCCGGGGCCAGGGTGACCAGGGTCGGCGTGCTGCTCGGTGCGCTGACCGGCGGGTTCCTGCTGACGACGGCCACCGGGGTGCTCAAGGAGGCCGGCTCGGCACCGATCAAGCTCCTGGCCGGGCTCTCGCTGGGCGCGTTCCTGGTGCTCGCCGTGCTGCCCGCGCTCGGCGGCCGCTACCGGGCCCAGCGCAGGGCGCTGCTGGACGCGCTGCGCGAACGCAACGAGCAGCTGCTGCGCGAGCGCACCATGGTTGCGCACCAGGCGCGGCTGCGTGAGCGGCACCGGATCGCCCAGGACATGCACGACAGCCTGGGCCACCAGCTCGCCCTGATCGCCGTCCACTCCGGTGCCCTGGAGGTCGACCGGACGCTGGGCGACCGGCAGCGGGAGGCGGTCGGGGTGCTGCGGCTGGCCGCCGTCACCGCGATGCGCGAGCTACGCGAGGTCGTCGGGGTGCTGCACGACGAGTCGACCGGCCCGGCGGCCGCGCCGGGCGGGCCGGGCGGGCCTGGAGCCGGTCCGGCCGCGGGCGGTGCCCGGACGGGCGGTGTGACCGAGATCGAGAAGCTGGTGGAGTCCTCGCGATCTGCCGGCACGGAGGTCTCCTACGCGTTGGAGGGCGAGCACCGCCCGCTGGCCGCCGCCGTCGGCCACGCCGCGTACCGGATCGTCCAGGAGGCGCTCACCAACGCGCACAAGCACGCCCCCGGCGCACCGATCGGTGTCGCGCTGCGCTACGAACCGGACGCGCTGGTGGTGGAGGTCGCCAATCCGCGGGCGCCCGAGCCGGTCGGCGCCCGGGCGGGCGGCGCGGCGGCGGTCAGCGGTGGGCAGGGCCTGACCGGGCTGCGCGAGCGGGCCCGGCTGGTCGGTGGAATGGTGCACGCCGGGCCGACCCCCGAGGAGGGGTTCCGGATCGCCGCGGTCCTGCCCTTCGAGGGCTCGGCGGACGGCACCTCCGGAGGCGCCGGGGGCGCGGAGGCGGAGCCCTGGGAGATGGACGCCCTGCCGGCGACCGGCGGCCTGGACACCGGGAAGCGCCGCCGCAGCCCGGCGATCGGCTGTGCGATCGGCGGGCTGATCGTGCTGGTCACCACCGTCGGACTGCTGGTGTGGGGCGTGGTGTCCTTCGTCCGGGGCACCGAGGAGGCGACCGTGCCGAAGGCGGTGGCCGAGTCCGTCCGGGAGGGCGACCCCGAGGCGGAGGTGCAGCGCCGGCTCCCGGTCGGCAACGACTTCTTCACCAGGGACTTCGAGAAGAGCGGCCCGACGCCGCCGCCGGGCGCCACGTGCCGGCTGTTCCTCGCCGCCGAGTCGACCGACCACTGGGGCCGGGACGAGGTGGTCCGGTTCTGCTTCAAGGACGGTGTGCTGGTCGAGAAGAGACAGTTCCCGGCGGATTCCTGACCGGCGGGGATGTGAGGATGGTGCCCAGCAGCGCTGCCAGCAGCACCGTTCAAGGGGTGACCAGTAGTGATCCGAGTCCTCGTCGCCGACGACGAGCCGCTCATCCGGGCCGGGATCAGGATGATCCTGTCCTCCGCCGACGACATCGACGTGGTCGCCGAGGCCGCCGACGGCCGGGAGGCGCTGGAACTGGCCCGGTCCCACCGGGTGGACGTGGTGCTGTTGGACATCCAGATGCCGGTCATGGACGGGCTGACCGCGCTCGCTGAACTGCCCCGGGCCGCGCCCGGCGCGCGGGCGCTGATCCTGACCACCTTCGGGGAGCGGGACAACGTGCTGCGTGCCGTCACCGAGGGCGGCGCCGGGTTCCTGCTGAAGGACACCGCGCCCAACGAGCTGATCCAGGCCGTGCGGGCGGCCGCCACCGGGCACGCCTTCCTGTCGCCCGCCGCCACCCGGCACATCGTGGACAGTCTGGCGGGCGCCCGGACCGACCGGGTGGCCGCCCGCGGTACGGCGGCCCGACGGCGGCTGGAGGTGCTGACCGGGCGCGAGCTGGAGGTGCTGGCGCTGCTGGGGGAGGGGCTGTCGAACGCGGATGCGGGGGCCCGGATCCATATGAGCGAGGCGACGGTGAAGACGTACGTGAGCCGGATCCTGGCCAAGCTGGGGTGCGACAACCGGGTGCAGGCGGCGCTGCTGGCCCGGGACGCGGGGTTGGACGCGGGGGCCTGAGGGCCTGAGGGCCTGAGGGCCTGGTCCGGGTGCCGAGGCCCGGTCGGGTGCGGCGCGGCGTCAGCGGGAGGCCGTCCGCAGGGCGAGGCGGGTGCTGGAGACGGCGACGCCCGCCTCGTGCTTGAGCCGGCGCAGCAGCTGGTCGAGCGCGGCGGCGTCGGTGGCGCGGGCGCGCAGCAGGTAGTCGTACTCCCCGGTGACGTGGGCGGCCTCGGTGATGCCGGGCAGCCGCAGGACCAGCGCCTCGAAGGCGTCGCTGTCCGTCTCCGGGCGCAGCCGGACGTCGATGAACACCGTCAGGCCGGGGCGGCCAGCCTCGGCGGCCGGGTCGACCAGGGTGGTGAAGCCCCGGATCACCCCGGTGCGGAGCAGCCGTCGGACCCGGTCGGCGGCGGCGTTGGCACTCAGGCCCACCCGGGCGCCGAGGTCGCGGTAGGAGATCCGCGCATCCGCGCGGAGTTCGCCGAGGATCTCTCTGTCGAGGTCGTCCATGCCGCGATTATCGCGGTGAGGACCGGAAAAGGGCCGGTGGTTTTCGGGCCGGTCGGCCACGGTGGCGGACATGGATTCTCTGGTCGGGGCGACGGCGTCGGGTGTGTTGGCGGGGTTGGGGGTGGCCGTGCCGCTGGGTGCGGTCGGGGTGCTGCTGTTGGAGGAGGGGCAGCGCGGGTGGCGGTCGGCGGTGAGCGCGGCGTCCGCCGTGGCACTGGTCGACATGGTGTACGCGGGGCTGGCGACGGCGTTCGGGGCCCGGTTGGCACAGGCGCTGGAGGGGTGGGAGGCGTGGGCGCGGGCGGGTTCCGCGGTGGTGCTGGGGGTGGTGGCGGTCCGGGGGCTGGCGGGGCTGCGGCGGCCGGTGGTGTCGGTGCCGGTGCCGGTGCCGGTGCCGGTGCCGGTGCCCGTGGCTGTGGCGGACGGTGGGCGAGCGGGCGACGGGAGTGCGGGCGACGGGAGTGCCGGGCGCGGGGGTGGCGGTGGGCGTGCGGAGGAGGGCGGGGCCGCGGGGACCTTTCTGCGGTTCGCCGGGCTGACCCTGGTGAACCCGGCGACGGTGCTGTACTTCGCGGCCCTGGTCACGGGCGGTGGCGGGCCGGCCGGCTGGGCGGGCGGCGCGGCGTTCGTCCTCGGTGTCCTGGCGGCCTCGCTGACGTGGCAGCAACTGTTGGCGGTGGTGGGGGTGTCGGTGGGCGCACGGCTCTCGCCCCGGGCGCGCAGGCTGACCTACTGCGCCGGATACGGACTGGTCGTGTACTACGCCGTGCGGATGGCGTGGCCACGGTGAGTGACGACTGTGGTGAGTGCCACCCGGCGGCCGCGCGGAACCGGGAACTCCGGACTCGGCGGTGACGGTGGGTGGGTTGATGGTCGCTGTACGTGGATGGTGTGGGCGGCTTCACAGGTGGACAGATGTGAGCGCAAGCACGAAGAGGTGCTCTTTGATCATGTAAATGTGGTCAAAAGTGGTCATTCTGGACAGGATTTCTTGATCGATACCGCCGGTAACAGTCAACTGACCAGCGGCGTCCAAGAATTGCTTGAAGCCGCCGGGGAGGGCCCGTAGCTTCATTGGCGGTGCAACGAGCACCACCCGGGTTCACCCCCGACGCACAGCCCGCCGACTGACCCCCGGCGCGAGGGCCGTGCCCGCCGACGCGACCGGCTCGAACAGGCCGTTGGCGAGCGAGGGTGACCGCGGCGGCACGGCACGTCCGACACGTGCTCGGCCGCCCGTCGAGTGAGGTGAGCGCGAGGACCCTTCGAGGGTCTGGTTCCGCATGCCCGCCCGGGGCTGTCGAGAGGAACCTCATGACCTTCCGTAACGAGACCGCCGCTGCCACCACCTCCACCGTCACCAAGCGCAACCGCGTTCGGATGGCTGTTGTGGCGGGCGCCGCTGTCGCGGCCCTGCCGGTGGCCGGCCTCGTCACGGCCACCTCGGCCTCCGCCGCGTCCGTCTCCACCTGGGACGCCGTCGCCCAGTGCGAGAGCGGTGGCAACTGGGCCATCAACACCGGCAACGGGTTCTACGGCGGACTGCAGTTCACCCCGTCCACCTGGGCCGCGTACGGCGGGACCGCGTACGCGTCGCAGGCCAACCAGGCGACCAAGGCGCAGCAGATCTCCGTCGCCGAGAAGGTCCTCGCCTCGCAGGGCCCCGGCGCCTGGCCGGTCTGCTCCGTCAAGGCCGGTCTGACCAAGGGTGGCGCCCCGGCGGCCGTCGACACCTCGGACGAGGGCCCGTCGGCCAAGGCCGTCGCGCCCAAGGCCCCGCAGCAGACCAAGACCGCGGCTCCGAAGGCGAAGGAGCGGAACTCGCAGCCGTCGAAGTCGCAGTCCGCGAAGTCGCAGTCCGTGAAGTCGCAGGACGTCGCGAAGCCCGCCGCGAAGTCCGCCGCGAAGCCGTCCAAGCCCGCCGCCACCGGTACGAACACGGCCGGCGGCGGCTACACCGTCAAGAGCGGCGACACCCTGAGCGACATCGCGGCGAAGTTCGGTACCGACACCGCGAGCCTGCACGCCAAGAACGCCAAGCAGATCGGCGGCAACCCGGACCTCATCTTCCCGGGTCAGACCCTGAGTGTCTGACGCCAAGCCGGCTCCTGTGCCCGAGCGGCCACCCCTGTCCGGGGGTGGCCGCTCGGCGCGTCGGGGTGCCTGCCCGTCGGCGGCCGGCCGACGGTTGTTGAAGATTGAACGCGACGTCCGAATACCGCCGGACCGGGAAGCCGCGAAGGCCGAGGATCGAGTCATGCCCGAGAGCGCGACAGGCGCGACGGGAATGACGAACACGACGATCAGGACGGGGAGTTCTGCTATGGCGATCTCGACGATGGCGCGGCTCGACGGCAGGGTGGCGCTGGTGACCGGTGGCAGCCGGGGCATCGGGGAGGCGGTGGCGCTGCGGCTGGCCGAGGAGGGCGCCGATGTGGCGCTGACCTACCAGGGGAGCACGGAGCGGGCCGAGGCGGTTGCCGCCAAGATCACGGCGATGGGCCGGCGCGGCTGGGCGGTGCGGGCGGACAGTGCCGACCCGCAGGAGGTCCGGGCCGTGGTGGAGGCGGTGGCCGAGCGCTTCGGGCGGCTCGACATCCTGGTGAACAACGCGGGGATCGGGGTGCTCGGCCCGATCGGGGAGCTCGGCCTGGAGGATGTGGACCGCGTGCTGGAGGTCAATGTCCGGGCGCCGTTCCTCTACGCGCAGGCGGCCTCCGGGCATCTGACCGAGGGCGGGCGGATCATCACCATCGGCAGCTGTGTCGCCACGCGCGTGGCCTTCCCGGGAGTCACGCTCTACGGGACCAGCAAGGCCGCGATGGTCGGGCTCACCAAGGCGCTGGCCCGCGAGCTGGGCCCGCGCGGGATCACCGCCAACGTGGTCAACCCCGGCCCGATCGACACCGACACCAACCCGGCGGACGGTCCGGGGGCGGACTTCCAGCGCAGCCTGACCGCCCTCGGCGACTTCGGCCGGGGTGCGGACGTCGCCGCCACCGTCGCCCACCTCGCGGGCGAGGACGGCCGCTACATCTCGGGGGCGGTGATCGCGGTGGACGGCGGGCTCGCGGCCTGACCCGGCGGCGGCCGGGGCTTGCGGGCGCGGGTGCTCCGTCTGTGGGCTCCCGGGCCGACCGCGGGTTCCCTGGCCGTCTGAGGGTTCCCGGGCCGTCCTAGGGTGCTTCCGGAGGCACCCTCGGACGGCCCGGAGGTGACGCTCGGACCGGCCCGGCGGTGTTGCGCCGGGCCGGTCGCCGGTGGCCGTGCTTACGATCGGCCGGTCCGATGCCGTGCCCCGGAACCCGAGAGGTGCACCATGACCGCCGCAGAAGACCCGATCGAGCTGCTCGCCCGGGTGCTCGCCCAGACCGCCGGGCTGATCGACGGCACGGGCGTCGAGCTGGCCACCCACCCGACGCCCTGCCGGTCCTGGGACGTGGGCCGGCTGATCAGCCATCTGCTGTTCGACCTGAAGCAGTTCACCCTCCGGGCGACCGGCGGCAACCCCGACTGGACGCAGCCCTTCGAGGACGTGGAGGACGACTGGCTGCACCGCTTCGAGGCCGGTGCCGAGGAGCTGGTCGCCGCCTGGCGGGCGGCCGGCGACCTGGGCGGGGTCATCGAGCTCCCCGGCGGCGGCACGCTGCCCGCCCGCTTCCCCGTGGACCAGCAGATCGCCGAATTCGCCGTCCACGGCTGGGACTTGGCGCGGGCCACCGGCCAGTCCACCGGTGGACTCGACCACGAGGCGGCGCTCGCCTCGCTCGCCTGGGGCCGTGGCGCGCTCAGCCCCGAGTACCGGGGGGCGGAGGAGGAGAACCACGCCTTCGGCCCCGAGGTGTCCGTCCCGGAGGGCGCCTCGCCCTATGACCGGCTGGCGGCCTTCTTCGGCCGTGACCCGGCGTGGCACTGACCGGCAGGCCGCCGGGCAGCAGACCCGCCCGTGAGGTGAGTGGGGCCCGGCGGCGAACCCCGTCGCCGGGCAAGGAGCAGGAAGTCGGCCCCGCCGACTTCCTGCTCCTGCCTTTGCGCCACAAGGGTGGTGGCTACTTCTAGCGGTCACGGCTCCAGTGGAGCTCGATTTCGGGGAAGCGGGGCGAGGGGCTGTTCAGCAGCGGGGCCGGGCGGCCGCGCAGGACGTGGTCGAAGTAGCTACGGGTGTAGGCGCGGGTCAGCTCGGTGGCCCGGGTCGGGGTGATCGTGCCGAGCAGGGCGGTGTACGCGTCGGCCGGGATGTGGCCGGCCAGGTTGCCGGGGGCCGCGGTGTGCGGGAGGTCGGTGAAGCTGAGGTGGCCGGCGTCGCGCATCCTCAACTGCCTTCCCCAGGCGTGCTGGTGGTCGCGCCAGTGCCGCCAGGTTTCGTGGTCGGGGAGTGCGGTGAGCAGCAGGAAGGGCCGGTCCAGACCGAGTTCGGGTACCGGCGAGCCGAACAGGCCCCCGTCCAGGTCGAGTCCGGCCGCGAACCGGTCGTCCTGGCGGACGGCCTCGGCGGCGGCCGCGCCGCCCATCGAGTGGCCCAGGACGCCGATCCGCCGGGGGTCGGCGGTGGGCAGGCCGGAGTGAGCGTCGGCCCGGTGTTCGGTCAACTCCGTTGCCACGAAGCGGATATCGTCGACTCGCGCGGCGACCTCCTTGCGGTCGGCGGCGTCCCAGTCCGCCGGGTCGTCGAGCAGTGCGCTGTGCACCAGGCGGCCGTCGGGGAACTCCACGGCGGCCGCGTCGTAGGTGTGGTCGATCGCCGCGACCAGGTAGCCGTGGGCGGCCAGCTCCTCGGCCAGCGCGGTGCAGTTGCTGCGGCCGCCCTTGCGGCCGTGCCCCAGCAGTAGGAGCGGCAGGGCGCCGGGTGCGGCGGGCGCACCGGTGCGGGCGGTCGGGCGGACGGCGGCGATCGTGCCCGGGTCCAGCGGCAGGGTGGCGTCGATGGCGGCGGCCACCCGCGGGGTGGTGTAGGGCGCGCGGGCGCGGCCGGCGGTACCGAGGGCCGGGTACCAGAGCTGGACCATGAGCTCGCGCGGGCCGGGTGCGGGGGCGAACGGGTCCTGGCGGGCGCGGTCGACCAAATGCAGCGAGACCGTGCCGACCGGGCGCTGGAGGGTGGGCGCCGGCATGTCGATCACGCGTGGCCGGGCGGGGGAGGCTGCGGCGGTGGCCCAGGCGGGTGCGGCGGGGGAGGCCCAGGCGGGTGCGGCGGGCAGGGTGAGCGCGGCGCCGCCCAGCCCCGCGAGTGCCAGCAGTGACCGGCGCGTGATCATCGTCATCCACTCCTGGGGTCGGCTTTCCTGGCGGATCGTCACCCTAAGGGCCGTCCCGTAAGTGATCTGGCCGTGGGATGATCACGGCCGTGGCTGGTGTGATCACGGCGTCTGAGCCGTCCTGGATAGCCCCGTTCGCCGGGCTAAGCCCGCGCGCCTTCGGCAAGTTGATGAGGCAGCTGCGCCGCGAAGGCGGAGACGCGCCGGGCCGAGGCCGACCCTGGAAGCTGTCCCTGGAAGACCGGGTGCTATTGGTGGCCGCTTACTGGCACACCAACTTGACTTTGCGCCAACTCGCGCCGCTCTTCGGAGTGTCGAAGTCCACCGCCGATCGCGTCATCGACCATCTCGGCCCCAGACTCGCGCTTGCCCCGCGTAGGCGATTCGCCAAGGACGCGGTGCTGATCGTGGACGGGACGCTGGTACCCACCCGCGACCACCAGGTCGCCGAGCAGTCGAAGAACTATCGCTACTCGACGAACCACCGGGTGGTCATCGACGCCGACACCCGCCTGGTCGTGGTGGTGGGCCGACCCCTGCCCGGCAACCGCAACGACTGCAGGGCATGGGAGGAATCCGGGGCCAAGGCCGCCGTCGGCCGAACAACCACGATCGCCGACGGCGGCTACCCCGGAACCGGCCTCGTCATCCCGCACCGCCGCCCCAGAGGCGGCGAACTGACTGACTGGCAGGCCGAACACAACCACGACCACAAACGGGTTCGCGCCCGCGTCGAGCACGCCTTCGCCCGGATGAAGACTTGGAAGATCCTGCGCGACTGCCGCCTGAGAGGCGACGGTGTGCGCCACGCGATGCACGGCGTTGCCCGCCTGCACAACCTCGCCCTCACGGGATGACTCCCGCCGTATGCGGGACCTGAAAGGTTCCCGGGAGACGCTCCCCACCTCGCGGTCTCGCAGGAGAAATCAGGCGAGGCAGAACTCGTTGCCCTCGATGTCCTGCATCGTGATGCACGACTCATTGACGCCATCCGCACGCTGCGTCAGCACGTGCTTCGCGCCGAGCGCCATCAACCGTGCGCATTCGGCCTCGAGTGTGGCCAGGCGCTCCTCGCCCACGAGCCCGACACCGGCCCGCACATCGAGATGCACCCGGTTCTTGACGACCTTGCCTTCGGGAACCCGCTGGAAGAGCAGGCGCGGAGCCACACCCGAGGGATCAGTGCACGCGAAGTAGATCGCATCCTCGGGCGGCAGCGAGCGGAAGCACTCCTCCCACGTGGCGAAGCCCTCCGGGACCGCCGGCATGACGTACCCCAGCACCTCGCACCAGAAGGCGGCGAGGCGCACAGGCTCCGCGCAGTCGAAGGCCACTTGGAACTGTTTGATCGTTGACATTGGCGCACAATAACAGGGTCCCTGCTCATCTCCGCAGGTCAGGGGGTCTGCAGGTGGTCGGGAGGAGGGCTGCTACCCGCTGTCGTGTCGTCCGGTCACAGGGGTGAACCGAGGCCACCGTCTCCCCAAAGGGAACCCGGCCAGCCACTCCCGTGCTGTCGAAGACCAGTTACGGGACAACCTTTAGGTGGACTGGACCAATCTGACCAGGGCGGGTACCGGCTGCCCGGGTCCGGATCGGACGGCAGGCCTGCTGCGGCCTGCCGGTAGGGGTGCAGGGCCGGAGGCCATCCTGTGGACGCGGCCGACGGCGGTGCGGCGCCGCCGCTACCATCGGCGCTCCTTGACGATCTACAGGAGGACCCCCATGATCCAGCGGTTCGGTTCGGGCGAGCGCATGAGCGAGGCCGTGGTGCACAACGGCACCGTTTACCTGGCGGGCCAGGTGGCCACGGACATCGACCTGGACGTCGAGGGGCAGACCCGGCAGGTGCTGGCCGCCGTCGACCGGCTGCTGGCGGAGGTCGGCAGCGACAAGAGCAAGGTGCTCCGTGCGGAGATCTTCCTCGC
This sequence comes from Kitasatospora sp. NPDC052868, assembly GCF_044547105.1. Taxonomy (NCBI): domain Bacteria; kingdom Bacillati; phylum Actinomycetota; class Actinomycetes; order Kitasatosporales; family Streptomycetaceae; genus Kitasatospora; species Kitasatospora sp. NPDC052868. Next base: position 53,108 of record NZ_JBITZW010000013.1, read on the forward strand.
GGACATCGGCGACTTCGCGGAGATGAACCTCGCCTGGGACGCCTGGGTGCCCGCCGGGGCCACGCCCGCCCGCGCGACCGTGGAGGCCCGGCTCTACCGACCCGAGGTGCTCGTCGAGATCCTCGTGACCGCCGCGGTCTGAGCCGCCGCGAGCCGCGCCCCACCGGGGCCCGACGCCGGCAGCCGGTGTCCGGGCTCCCGGCGGGGCGCTACGCGGGCGCGCCCGGGACGGCCCCCCGGGCGGCCGCCTTCTTGATCGCCTCGCGGATCCGGGGGTAGGTGCCGCAGCGGCAGATGTTCTGGATCTGGTCGATGTCCGCGTCGGTGGGGGCCGGGGTGCGGCGCAGCAGGGCGACCGCCGTCATGATCTGGCCGGGCTGGCAGAAGCCGCACTGGGCGACGTCGCACTCCAGCCAGGCCTCCTGGACGGGGTGCAGCGTCTCGCCGTCGGCCAGGCCCTCGATGGTGGTGACCCGGCGGTCGGCGCAGTCCTTGACGGCCCGGGTACAGGGCTGGAACTCCTCGCCGTCCAGATGGCTGGTGCAGGCGCGGCAGACGCCTACCCCGCAGCCGTACTTGGGGCCGGTGACGCCTAGCTTGTCGCGCAGGACCCAGAGCAGCGGCATGTCGTCCGGGGCCTCGACGGTGACCGGTTGCCCGTTGAGGACGAAGGTGTGGCTGGGCATGGTGAGGCGGGGCCCTTCGGGGGTGTCGGTTGGGGTGCGGGGCCCGGGTGCCGGGTCCGGGGGTTCGACGTCAGAAGTCGATCGGGAAGGAGCGGGGGCTGGTGCCGGTCGCCCGTGCATAGGCGTTGGCGACCGCGGCCGAGGCCGCCGGGACGCCCAACTCCCCCGCGCCGCCGGGAGGTCCGCTCGGCGGCATGAGGTGGATCTCGACCGAGGGAGGGCTGTGGCGCTGGTGGGCGTACCGGAAGTCGGCGAAACTGCCCTCGCGGACGGCGCCGTGGTCGATGTGGTTGCCGGCCTGGAGGATCACCGAGATGCCGTCGATCAGCGCGCCGGTCAGCTGGGCCTCCAGACCGCGCGGGTTGATCACCCGGCCCAGGTCGGCGGCGATCACGGCCTTGGTGACGCGCGGCTGCGCGGGGTCGCTGGCGTCGAGTTCGACCAGGTAGGCGGTGCGGCCCCCGTTCTCGTCGTGGTACCCGATGCCCTGGGCCTGTCCGGCGGGCATCGGTCGGCCCCACCGGCCGGCCTGGGCGACCTTGTCCAGGACGGCCCGGCCCCCGGTGTCGCGGATCCGGGCCCGGCGGAAGGCGACCGGGTCCTGGCCGAGGCGGCGGGCGATCTCGTCCATCATGATCTCGTCGGCGACCCGGACGGTGCCCGAGTACACCGAGCGCCAGCTGCCGGTGTGCATCTCCAGCGGCAGCTCGGAGAGCAACTGGGTGACGATGCCGACGTTGTACGGGTTCTTCTCGCTGAGCAGGAAGAAGGCTTGGGCGAGGCTGATCCCGGCCACCGACAGGCTGAATCCGGCGGCGGTGAGCGCCTCGCCGAGCCCGTGCCGGAAGTCGGTCTGCACGGTGGCGGCCCGGTGCTCGTAGCTGAGCACCTGGCCGAGCGCGAAGGTGGCGCGGACCCGGTGGTGGCTGGCGGGGCGCATCCGGCCGTGGCGCATGTCGTCGTTGCGCGTCCACATCAGCTTGACCGGTCGGCCCGCCGCCCGGGAGATCTGCGCGGCCTCCAGCGCCGCGTCGAAGAACAGCCGGCGTCCGAACGAGCCGCCGCCGCGCACCACGTGGACGGTCACGGCGCCCTGGGGCAGGCCCAGTTCGGCGGCGATGGCCTGCTGGGCGACGATCGGGGTCTGCGAGGCGAACCAGATCTCGGCGCGGTTCGGCCGGACGTCGGCGACGGCCGTCAGCACCTCCATCGGCGCGTGGTTGACGAAGGCGAAGTCGAACTCGCCGTCCACGTACTGGGTGAGCAGCGGCGGTACCAGGAACGGCAGGTGGCTGGCGCGCAGTTGGCGGCGGATGTCGGCGTCGGAGAGGGCGGCCACCGGGCCGGGGTTCCACGAGGTCTGCAGTGCGTCGCGGGCCTTCAACGCCTGGTCGAAGGTCTCGGCGAGAACCGCGACACCGCTGGGGATCCGGACCACGCCGAGCACGCCGGGCATGGCGCGGGCGGCGGAGGCGTCCAGCGACTTGAGGGTGCCGTTGATGGTGGTCGGGCGGGCGACCACGGTCGGGACGGCGCCCGGGACGGCCAGATCGCCGGCGTACTTGGCGCGGCCGGTGACGATGTCGCGGGCGTCGATCCGACCGGTCGGGCGGCCCACCAGCCGCAGCTGGTCAGGGGTCTTGGGGGTGCTCGGCACGGCCGGGACGGCGATGGCGGCGGCCGCCTCGGCGAGTTCGCCGTAGCCGGCCCGCCGGCCGTCCGGGGCGAGGACGGCCGAGTCGGCGGTGCGCAGGGTGTCGGCGGGCAGCCCCCAGCGGCGGGCTGCGGCGGTGACCAGCCGGGCGCGGGCGGCGGCGGCCGCGGCACGGACCGGGTCGTACAGCGAGCGCACCGAGTTGGAGGCGCCGGTGAGCTGGTTGAACAGCAGGTCCGGGCGGCCGTCGGAGAGCGGGACGTCGACGTCGGTGAGGCGGGCGTCGAGTTCGTCGGCGACCAGCATCGCGATGGTGGTGGTGAGGCCCTGGCCGACCTCCAGGCGCGGGAGGTACAGCGCGGCCCGGCCGGCGGTGGTGATCTCCAGGACCAGCAGGTGTGCGGTGGGCAGCCCGGCGAGGATCAGCGCGTCGCCGAGGTCGACGATGTCGGGAATGCCGGGCAGGCCGAGCAACTGCGGTGCGGCGGCGGCTGCTTCGGCGCGTACGGCGGTCGGCTGGGCGGCGGCGGTGGCGGGTGCGACGGCGTCGAGGCCGAGCCGGGCGCCGACGGTGAGGGTCGGGGCGGCGAGCAGGTAGGTGAGGAAGCGGCGGCGGCCGGTGGGTGCGCCGGCCGCGGCGGGATCGGCGGAGTCCCGCGCGGCGGGTGCCGGCGCGCTGGTGTCCCGGGCGGCGGTGTCCCGTGCGGCGGTTTCCGGCGCGTCGGCGCCGGGTGCGATGGAGGTGCTGATGGGAGAAGCCCTTCGACCCGATGGCGGCTCCGGCCGGGCGGGCCTGGGCGGCCCCCGGCCCCGGTGCCGGATCGCGAACGCGGTTGAGCATAGGAGGGCTCTACTGACGGGTCAACATGGCCCGTTCGCGCGCGATCGGGCAGGTGCTCGAAACATGGTGCGTGCGCCGTCGGGGCGCCGGACGAGGCGCGGATGGGGCGGGTACGGACGGTGGGGGGCGCGCGACGAGGCGGCCCGCCCCCGCCGCGTTGCCGTTGCGCTGCCGTGCGTGCGGAAGGTTGCACCGTGTGCCCGCGTGGTGACTTTCGGTGTGGTCAAGTCCTTCCCGGTGTCGGGGAGTTCACGAGGTGCAGGGCCTGGAGGAGTCGGCGCACGGCGGGCGGCGGCGGGCCGCTGCGGACGGCGAGGGAGGTGGTGACGGCGAGGTCGGCGAGGGGACGGTAGGCGACGCGGGGGACCGGGGGCAGATCGGAGACCTGGTAGAACACCGTCCACGACGGGGGGTCGTCCGCGATCTCGGTGAGGGTCTCGCGCAGGGTGGTGAACGGGGGCCCGGGCGGTGGCGGGGCCAGGCCCGCCGCGTGCCAGGCCGCGGTGACCAGCCCGTGGAACGGCGGGTTGTCGGCGTGGGGAGCCAACCGCAACGGGAGATCGGCGAGTTGGGCCAGGCGCAGCGGGGCGCCGTCGTCTGGTCCGGCGAGCGGGTGGGCGGTGGGCAGCGCGGCGTACAGCGGGTCGCTCCACAGCGGGAGCAGGTCCAGGCCGGGGACGGCGGCCGGGCCGCGGACGAAGGCGGCGTCGAGCGCGCCGGAGCGGACCTGCGCCAGGCGCTGCGTCGGGGCGGCCCGGGTGAGCCGGACCCGCAGCCGCGGGGCGAGTCCGGCCAGCTCGGCCAGTACGCGGTAGAGCCGGTCCCCGGGGCCGTGGACGGCGCCCAGCCGCAGCACGCCCTCCGCGCCGGCGGTGATCTCGGCGGCCACCCGGCGGGTCTGCTCCGCCGCGGCGAGGACGGCGCGGGCCTCGGGCAGCAGGCGCTCCCCGGCGGCCGTCAGCCGGACCTGCCGGGACGAGCGGTCGAAGAGGACCAGCCCGAGCTCGCGCTCCAGCCGCTGGACCTGCTGGCTGACCGCGGACTGGACGATGCTCAGCCGCTCGGCGGCGCGGCCGAACCCGCCCTCCTCGGCCACCGCCACCAGGTAGGCCAGCTGCCGCAGCTCCACCGCACCCCCTTCGCCGCCGATGCGCGGGACCCGCCGGGTGGGGCGGGTGCGCTGCCGTGCCGATCCATCGCGATCGGTGATCGGTGCCATCGCCAACCGGTGCTGGTTCGGGCGGTATTCCCGCGGTCGAATGGGTCCCGGCCGCCGGGCGGTGTGATCGCCGGCCCGGCTACCTGCCGACCCGCCTGGCCATCTACCACCTGAGGAACTACCGATGCCGTCCCACTCCGCCCCTGACACCGCCCCCTCGATCCGCCCCGACCCCGGCCCCGGGGAGGCCGCAGTCGTCCGCGCGGCGGGCGCCGAGCTCGTCGCGCTGGCCGCGGGCAGCGCCTTCCACCTGCTCGTCGACGGTGGTGGCGGCGAGGGCGACGGCAGCGCGTTCGGTGCGAACCGCCTGACCCTGACGGAGGGCGCCGACGGCGCCAGGCCGCACTACCACGCGCTCTCCTCCGAGCTGTTCTACGTGCTGGGCGGGGTGGCGGAGTTCCTGCTCGGCGACCGCCTGACCACCGCCACCACGGGCGATCTGCTGGTCGTGCCGCCCGGACTGCCGCACGCGTTCGGTGCGGCGCGGGGCAGTACGGCCGACCTGCTGGTGGTGATGTCGCCCGCGGTCGAGCGCTTCGGCTACTTCCGCCACCTCGGGCGGATCGCGGCCGGGCGGGACACCCTCGACGGCCTGCTCGCCGAACAGGAGCGCTACGACGTGCACTTCACGCACCCCGCGCCCTGGCAGCGGGCCCGGTCCCGCGACGCCGGCTGACGGAGGCGGCCGACGCGGGGGAGGCCGACGCGCGGGACCATGGAGCGAGACCATGGAGCGGGACCATGGAGGGGTGGACGCCCATCCGAACGACGGCCCCCCGGGCCCCTGCGACCTCCCAGGCCCCTGCGACCTCCCGGGCGTGCTGGACGCCGCCCCGACGCCCCGGACGGCGGTGGCCTGGCTCCCGCCGGCCGGGCTGTGGCCGGTGATCCAGGGGATCCGGCAGGAGTACGACCCGCAGATCCGCCGCTGGCCCCCGCACGTGAACCTGCTGTTCGGCTTCGTCCCCGAGTCCGAGCTCGGCCCGGCCGCGCCGCTGCTGGCCGCCGCGGCGGCCTCGCGAGCGCCGTTCACCGCCCGCCTGCGGGGCGTGCGCAGCTTCCGGCACCGGCACGACGCCACCGTCTGGCTCGATCCCGCGGCCGACGGCCCGGCGCCCTGGGCGGCGCTGTACGACGCACTGGTCGAGCGCTTCCCCCGCTGCCGGGGCCGGGCCGGCGGTTTCACCCCGCACCTTTCGCTGGGGCGGACGCGTGACCCGCGAGGGCTCGCCGCCGAGTGCGCCGCGCGGCTGGGTTCCACCTCGGCGCCGATCGACGAGCTGGTCGTGCTGTCCCGCCGCGGCGAGGGCCCGATGCGGTTGCGGTTGACGGTTGCTCTGGGTACGGGCGAATTTCGGTGGCCGCCCCCGCCCGCCGACCCGGAGGAGTAGCGAGGGCCGCGCCGCGGGGAAATTGTCGCCGAAAAGGCTGCCGCAGCGGGCCGGAGGATGCCGGTCCTATGCGGCATTTCATGGTCTTTTGGGCAGTTTCGGGTGGGGGCGGGACCTGGGCCCGCAATGGTGCGGCAATTTCTTGTAGGCTCATGCGGCAGTGGATCATGGGCCTTGGAGCGGGGCGGCGCTATAGCCGTGCCCGCTTGCCGTCGGTGCGCCCCGGTCCGAGGATCGGCAGATTTTGTGAATGCGAGAGGACGAACATGTTGAGGCGAATGGCAACCGTCGGGGCTGCAACGCTTTTGTTGACCGGTGCGAATGTGGCCGTTTCGAGTGCGGCGCAGGCGCAGCCGCCTTACCAGGCGAACCTGGACGGCTGGTGCGACCAGGGCGAGATCTGCCTCTATTACAACTCGAACATCGCGGGTGCGGTGTTCGATGTGAACTTCAACGTCTCGAACTACGGGTTCCCGGTCCCCGGTCAGCCCGGTGGGGCGCAATTCGTCTGCAGCAAGCAGGCGCACGGGGACGGCTCGCTCTGCAGCGGTGCCGGGCAGACCGTCTGGAACAATGCGGCGGCCGTGCTCAACGAGAGCAATTGCGATGTCGCGATCTTCTACAACTCGAACTACAACGCGAGCTACGCGTACCAGGTGATCAAGAGGGGGAGCTGGGCCAACCTCAACTCCACGTTGAAGAACCAGAACGCGTCTCACAAGTTCATGTGCTGAGGCCCGTCGGACCTGGGTGCGGCCGCCGGATCCGTAGGTCCCGGGGAGTGAAGTGGCTGAAGTAGCCCACTGCCGCGAGCTGTGACTGGCCCTGTCCGCTGGTCCACTTGACGCCTGGTCCGGGCGGAGTCGAGTGAACGAGCGGCCAGGGGCCGCCTCGGCCGGGACTGCCGTGTCCAGGAGTGTTGTCCCGCCCGCCGGACCATGGCGGACCCCGGTCGTCGCCCAGTTGATCGGTGTCGTCGGTAACGGTGCCTACTGCACCTGACCGGCGCGGTACTTCACCCACATCGTGGGCATGTCGGCGACGCGGCTCGGTGTCGCGCTCGCCGTGGTCCGGGCCGTGAGTTCGCCGGGGGGTGTGCCGCTCGGTCATCTCGCCGACCGGCTTGGGACCTGGGCCTGCTATGGTGCGGCAATTTCTTGTAGGCTCATGCGGCGGTGGATCCGGGGCCTTGGAGTGGGGCGGCGGTGTAGCCGTGCCTGCTTGTCGTCGGTGTGCCCCGGTCCGCGGGTCGGCGGTTTTGTGAATGCGAGGGGACGAGCATGTTGAGGCGAATGGCAACCGTCGGGGTTGTGACGCTTTTGTTGACCGGTGCGAATGTGGCCGTTTCGAGTGCGGCGCAGGCGCAGCCGCTTTATCAGGAGAACCTGGACGGCTGGTGCGACCAGGGCGAGATCTGCCTCTATTACAACTCGAATGTCGCGGGAGCGGTGTTCGACGTGAACTTCGATGTCCCGCATTATGGATTCCCGGTCGAGGGTCAGCCTGGTGGCGCGGAATTCGTCTGCAGTGCGCAGGCGCACGGGGATGGGCCGCTTTGCAGTGGTGCCGGGGATCGCGTATGGAACAATGCGGCATCCGTGCTCAACGAGAGCGGTTGCGATGTCGCGATCTACTACAACTCGAACTACGACGGAAGCTATGCGTACCAGATAATCACTCGGGGAACTTGGGCCAATCTCAAGCCGCGGTTGAAGAACCAGAACGCGTCCCACAGGTTCCTCTGCTGAGGCCCCGTCGGACCTGGGCGTCGCCGCCGGATCCGTATGTCCGGGGGAGTGAAGTGGCCCACTGTCAGGAGTTGTGACTGGCCCTGTCCGCTGGTCCACTTGACGCCTAGTCTGGGCGGAGTCGAGTGAACGAGCGGCCCGGGGGGCCGCCTCAGCCAGGAGTGCCGTGCCCATGCGCCTTGTCCCGCCTGCCGGACCACAGCGGACCCTGGTCGTCGCCCAGTTGATCAGCGCCGTCGGTGACGGTGCCTACTACACCTGCTCGGCGCTGTACTTCACCCACATCGTGGGCATGTCGGCGACGCGGCTCGGTGTCGCGCTCGCGGTGGCCTGGGCCGTGGGTTCGCTGGCGGGGGTGCCGCTCGGCCATCTCGCCGACCGGCGCGGGCCGCGCGGCACGGCGGTGCTGCTGGCGTTCGCGACCGCCGCGGCCGTCGCCACCTTCCTGGTGGTCCGCTCCTTCGGGCCGTTCCTGATCGCCGTCTGCCTGTACGCCACCGCGCAGTCGGGGCTCACGGCCGCCCGTCAGGCGCTGATCGGCGGACTCGTCGCGCCGTCGGAGCGTACGGAGGTGCTGGCCCGGCTGCAGTCGACCCTCAACGCGGGCCTGGCGCTCGGCGCGGCCCTCGGCGGCATCGCGCTGAGCATCGGGACGAGGGGCGGGTTCCTGGTCGTCTTCGCGGTCGACGCGCTGGGGTTCCTGGCCTGCGGCCTGATCCTGCTTCGGCTGCCCGAGGTCGCGCCGGCCGCCGGGCAGAGCGGCGGCGGGCCGAGGCTCGCGGTCCTGTCGGACCGGCGGTATGCCGTCGTGGCGCTGGTCAACACGGTGCTGCTGCTGCGGATGCCGCTCCTCAGCCTGGTGATCCCGTTGTGGATCGCGGCCCGGTCGAGCGAGCTCGGCTGGCTGGGCTCGGCGCTGTTCGTACTCAACACCGGTGCCGTGATGGCCTTCCAGGTCAGGGCGGCCCGCGGTGTCAGCGGACTGCGCTCCGCCTCCCGGGCGGTGCGCGACGCCGGTGTGCTGCTGCTCGCCTCCTGTGCGGTGTTCGCGCTGTCGGCCGCGGACCTCCCGCTGTGGGGCATGGCGGCGCTCCTGGTGGTGGCCGCGACGCTCCAGGTGGCCGGCGAGATGAAGCAGTCCGCGGGCTCCTGGCAGGTCGCCTTCGACCTGGCCCCGGCCCACCAGACCGGCCAGTACCAGGGCTTCTTCGGTACGGGTGTGGCGGTGGCGCGCACCCTGGGGCCGCTGCTGCTCACGACGCTGCTGCTGGACTGGGGGGCGCCCGGCTGGCTGCTGCTCGGCGGGCTCTTCCTGGCGGCCGGCTGCGCGATGGGTCCGGCGGTCCGGTGGGCGGAGCGGGACCGCGCCCGGTTCGCACCGGAGGCCGCCGAGGCGCACGCGGTGCCGTCGGCGGTCTGAGGCCGCCGGCAAGGTCGCCGGTAAAGGGTCGCCGGTAAAGGATCGACGGTAAGGGGTCGACGGTTCAGGGCGGGGCGGGCCCGATGCTTGACGGTGTCATGCCAGGACCGGGAGGATGCCCGGGTCGCCCGTCCGGTCCGAGGAGACCCCGTTGGCCGTTCACCTGCCGATCCACCGAGCTCCGATGCATCGAACTCCGGTCCGCCGAACTCCGGTCCGCCGAGCTTCGGTCCGCCGAGCTTCTATCCGCCCGCACGGCCCGGGCCGGCTCCGCCGGGCCGCCGCCGTACTGACCGCCCTCGTCCTCGCCCTCGCCGGCGGGCTGGCCGTGGGCGGCCCCGCGTACGCCGACTTCGGCACCGACTACCACGACCCCGTCACGGCCGTGAAGCCGCTCCACCGGCCGGACACCCGTTCCTGCCGGACCGAGGTGATGCACGACCAGCCGTTCCGCGACGGCTACGGCAACCCGCCCGACACTCCGTACACCGCCACCGTCACCCCGCCCGCCGAGTGCGCCGGGCCGTGGTCCGCGGTCGTACTGGACCTGCACGGGCAGGTGGCGGGGCGCCAGTTCGACCGGCTGTTCTCCGTCCGGATCGGGGGCGTGCAGGTGATGCTCTCCTCCACCCCCGAACCCTCCGCGGACGGCATCGAGTGGGCCGTCGAACGGGACGTCACCCGCTACGCCCCGCTGCTCACCGGCGGCCCGCAGCCGTTCTCCTTCGACCTGGCGAACGTCACCGACGCCACCTACACCGGCGTCTTCCGGATCTCCGCGAGCCTGACCTTCTACACCGCGTCCGCGCGGTGGCCCGCCGCGCACACCGCCGACCGGCTGCTCACCACCGGTCCGTTCGGGCTCACCCAGGCCGCCCCCGCGGCCGCCCGGGAGCTCACCCTCCCGCAGAACCTGGAGCGGCTGACCGCCGAGGTGTACGCCCGCGGCGGCGGCGCCTGCGAGGAGTTCGCCTACGCCTCCGCGCCCGACGAGTTCGTCCGCGCCAACCCCGGCCTCGGGGCCTGCGGCAAGGGCCCGTTCCGCGAGCTGCGGCTCACCGTCGACGGGCGGACGGCCGGTGCGGTGTGGCCGTACCCGGTGATCTACACCGGCGGCTGGGACCCGCTGCTCTGGCGGCCCACCCCGGGGATCTTCGCCTTCGACCTGCCCGCCTACCAGGTGGACCTCACGCCCTACGTCGGGCTGCTGCTGGACGGCCGCCCGCACTCCCTGGGGATCACCGTCAACGCCGCCGAGGCGCAGGGCAACGACGTCTGGACCGGCCAGGTCAACCTCTTCGCCGAGGTCGACCACGGCGCCGCCCGCACCACCGGGCAGCTCACCGAGCACCGGGTCGCCCCGGAGGCCGCGGTCGGTACCGCCCTCACCGACCGGGGCGCCGGCAGCGCGGACTGGTGCGTCACCGCCGGCCGGCACGACCTGGCCCGCGGCTGGGTGCAGACCTCGCACGGGCGGATCACCACCGAGGTCCGCGACGACCTCACGTTCCGTTCGGAGCAACAACTGCGGGACGGGGGCAACGACCTGACGCTGCACAATCGCACCGACCTCACCCGCACCACCGTCACCTCGGGTGCCGGCCCGCGCCGCACCGCCACCGTCCACGAGGGCGCACCGCTGGACGTGGACTACCGGGTCGCCCGCGACACGGCGGGCGCCGGCGACCAGTGGACGGCCATGGACCTCGGCTACCACCGCGAGGCCACCACCGCCGTCGGCGCCCGGATCGTCGAACGCTCCACCGTGGACCACACGTTGAGCCCGTCCGCCCACCGCCACGACGGCGACACCACCGTCCGCACCGGACGGTCGGTCGAGGACTACCGCAGCACCGGCCCCGACGGCCCCTACCACCGCAGCCTCACGATGGTGGACGGCTGGCCGGCGGGTTAGGCCCTGCCCGGCCGGTCATCCGGTGGACCACTGAACCGGGCCGCATTGGTCCGGCCGCATGCCATGCTCGGGATGTGAGCGAAGGAGCAGGCTGCCGCGACTCCGGGCCTGGATGTACTCGGCCGACTTTCTGTCGGCATGGTGGGCGGCTTTGGGGGTTCGCCTGACGGTGCCTCGGTTGTCCTACGGTGAAGTCCCGACACCGTGAACGGTTCGGAGGACGATGTGGCGCAAGCGTGGGCGGAGCTGGGCGAGACGGTCAGCGTGATCCGATCGCAGCTGCAGCAGGCCGTGGATGAGGGCGTCGGCGAGTCGCCGCGGTTTCGGTCCGGGCCGGTGGAGCCCGGCATGAGAGCAGGGCCTGGCGATATGTCGGGAAACGGTGAGCAGACGCACGGCCGCCTCCCACTCGTCTGTCGGGGCGAAGATCAGCAGGGAGGTTTGTAGGGGATACCTGGCAGATGGCGCTCCCATGAGGTGCGGGTGAGGGCCTGCCAGGTGGTGGCACAGACGGTGCGGGACAGGTCGTCCGAGCTCAGCGCGCGGAGCTGGACGGTGCCGTCACGGCTCGTGGTCACCAGGTGTCTGCCGTCCGGGCTGTAGGCCAGGGCGGTCACCGGTCCCGCGTGGCCCGTCAGGGGTGTGCCAAGGGGCCGGAGGCGGGAGGGGTCGCGGATGTCCCAGAGGCGCACGGTGTGGTCCTCGCTGCTCGTGGCCAGGGTCCTGCCCTGCGGATCGAGTGCCAGGGAGGTCACCTTGACGGCGTGTGCGCTGACGGCCGGGCCGCGTGACCGGGGTCGTGCCGGGTCGCCGATGTCCCACAGGTGAAGCCTCCCGTCCTGGTCACCGAGGATGACGGTCGTTCCGACGACGACCAGGGAGGTGACGGAGACGGGCGGTCCCGATTCGATGGTGCCCAGCGGGGCGGACAGGGTGCCGGCCGGACGTGGCCGGGCCGGATCGCGGACGTCCCACAAGCGCACGCTCGTCTGCCCCGCGCCTTCGCGGGTCTCGACGGCGAGCACGGCTCCGTCGGCGCTGAGGGCCAGATGGCCGATGCCTACGCCGTAGTCGTGTGCCGCCTGGTCTGCGAGATCGACGAGGGTGCCCAGTGCCGTCGGACGGGCCTGGTCCTTGACGTTCCACAGTCGTACCGACGTCTGGTCGTTGGTGACGAGTGCACCCCCATCCGGGGTGAAGATCATCTGATTGATTGTGTCCTGGTGTCCGGTCGTCGTGCTTCCGACTGCCTGTGGCGAGGCCGGGTCGTGTAGGTCCCACAGCCGTAGGGTCTGGTCGGTCGTGGCGGTCGCGAGCGTCCGCCCGGCCGGGCTGAACGCCGCTGGCCACACGTCCTTGAACCGGTGGTCGGTCCCGGTCCCGGCCAAGGTGCCCGCCGGGGTGGTCCGCAGTATCCGGATGCCCGAGGGGCCGTCGTCACTGGGCACGGCGAGGAGTCCGCCGTCGGAGCTGATCGAGAGGCCTCCCGTGGGATCGCCCTGCTGTACCAGCCGTGACCCCGGCAGGCTCCACAGCCGGACCGTGCTGTCCATCCCTGCCGTCGCCAGAGTCGTGCCGTCCGGACCGAACGCCAGGGAGTGGACCGCGTCACCGTGGCCGATGAGCGGGTTGCCGAGGGGGGTGATGTGCTCGGGCAGGGCCACGTTCCACAGGCGCACCGTTCCGTCGCCGCCTGCCGCGGCAAGTGTGGTGCTGTCGGGGCTGAAGACGATTTCACAGCCGTTGCCGAGCAGGTCCGAGGGCAGGGGGCCGGACGTCGGGGAGGATCCCGGCAGAGGTGTGCCGAGGGGCTTGGGGCGCGCGCGTTCGGTGACGTCCCACAGCCGGATGGTGCCGTCGTCGCCTGCGACGGCGAGAATGCGGCCGTCAGGGCTGTAGGCAAGGGACGCCGGCAGGTTGCCGTGACCGGGCAGCGGCTCCCCCAGGGGTGCGGGAGCCGCTGGGTTGCCGATGTCCCACCGGTGGACGGTGCCGCCTCCGGCCGCCACGGCGACCTCCCTGCCGTCGGGGCTCATGCCGAACCAGCTCACGGTCGGCCGGCCCTCCACCGTCAAGGCCGTGCGGTGCGGGGTGGACGCGGCCAATCCGGTCAGGTCCCACACCCGGACCGCGGTGTCCGTCGGGTTCGTGGCCAGGACGCCCACGACCAGGACGTTGCCGTCCCGGCCGAAGCGCAGGCGGGTGACGAAGCCGCTCTGGCCGAGCGGCTCGCCGAGCGGGGCCGGTGACGAGGGGACGGCCAGGTCCCAGACCCGGACCTGCTTGTCGTCGCCCACGGCCAGACGTCCGCCGTCGGGGCTGAAGGCGATCGCGTCGACGCCTCCGTTCGTCCTCAGGGTGGCCCCGGCCTTCGGGCGGGCGGGGTCGGTGACGTCCCACAGCCGGACGTGTCCGTCGCTGCCCACTGCCAGCAGCCTGCTGTCCGGGCTGAACGCGGCCGACAGGACGCCGGTGTCGAGCCCTGGCAGCAGCCCGGTTCGGGAGGCGGGGTGCCGCGGTTCGGTCGTGTCCCACAGCTCCAGGAGACCGTGCAGCCCCACACCGGCCAGGAGCCGGCCGTCCGGGCTGAGCACCACCTCGCCGACCGGGTTCCGGTGGGCCAAGGGGGTCGACAACGTCGACGAGGCATCGTTGACAAGTCGGGTGTATGCCTCCGGGTCCGCCTGGCGCATGCGGTAGGCGGCCAGGTCCAGTTGGGCGGCCAGCGACGGATCGGTCCCCCTCAGGTGGTCCGCCTTGGCCAGGATCTGGTGGAACACGGCGGTGTCGCGCTCCGACCGGGCCGTAAGGCTCTGCCGTACGGCGGTCGCTGCGGCGGCGGCCGCGACGAGGACCAGAGCGCTCAGCACCGCGATCACCCGGTTACGGCGGGAGGCGGCTCGGCGGGCCCGGTGCACGGAGGCGGTCAGGAAGGCAGTGGCGATCGGACCGGCCTCGTGGGCCACCCGCCGGGCCGCGGCCAGGCGTTCTCCCCGGTAGAGCACGCCCGGATCCCGGCCGTCGCGCTCCCAGGCCGCCGCGGCCTCTTCGAGGCCCTGGCGCACGAGCCGGTCGGCACGATCGGACTCGATCCACGTCCGCATCCGGGGCCAGGCACGGACGAGGGCCTCGTGTGCAATGGTGACGACGTCGTGCTCCACGGTGAGCAGCCGGCCGGTGGTGAAGACCCCGACGAGGCCGGCAGGCAGGTCGGACCGGGCGACCCTGCGACGGGTGTCCTCCGTTCCGTCGGTGCTCTCCCCGATTCGGACCAGCCGCAGGAACATGGCCTGGGCCGCCGCCTGCCCTGCCGGGTCGAGGCCGGAGTAGATCCGCTCGGCGCTGGTTGCCACGGCCTGGCCGATCCCGCCGGTGGTGCGGTACCCGCCGACGGTCAGGGTGTTGCCCTGTCGCTGGTGCCAGACGGCCCGCAAGGCGTGGGCCAGCAGCGGCAGCCGGCCGGCCTCCCGCCCCGCCTCCCCGAGGTCGGCCAGCATCAGCTCTACCAGTCCGGGCTCCAGGACGAGTCCGACCTCCCGGGCAGGGAAGAGGACGGCCTCCCGGAGGTTCTCCTGCGTCAGCGGCCCGAGGACGATCTGGCGGTGCTGCAACGCGGACCGCAATGGGGAGTAGGCCACGCACCGGGAGTAGAAGTCGGACCGCAGCGCGCAGACGACAGTGGCGACCGGCTCCGGGCCGGCGGCCAGAGCGGCCAGAAGATCGAGGAAGGCGTGCCGCTGCGGCTCGTCGGTACACAGGGTGAACAGTTCTTCGAGCTGGTCCACGACCAGCAGGAGGCGGGAGGTGCCGAGCGATGCGCGCAGCGCGGAGGCAACCGCGTCCGGGCCCGCCCCGCTCGCACGACGGACCTCTGCGGCACCGACTCCGACGATCTGCTCCAGCCGGGCGGTCAGTTCGTCGACCGGCCGCTCGGTGGGGGTCAGCAGCAGCCGGCTCCAGCCGGCCGAACCGGGCAGGCGGCCTGCCGCCAACGCCGACAGCACCCCTGCCCGCAGCAGCGAGGACTTCCCCGCCCCGGAGGGAGCGACGATGACGAGTGGACCCTCGGCATCGCAATCGAGCTCGGCCAGCACCTGCGCGACGAGGTCGTCCCTGCCGAAGAACCACCGGGCATCGCCCGTCTCGAACGGCTTCAGCCCCGGGTACGGACAGTCCACGGCGGCGTCCACGGCGGCCCGCCGGTTCTCGCGGACGCCATCAAGGTAGTGCAGATGCACGTCGCCAGCCTCCGCCACAACCATGTCACGGCCGGATTGGAAGATCCTGGCGTCCTTGTCGGCCGCAGCGCTCATCAGAATCGGCCGCTCCGCGGCGTCCTCAGGCTCCTGCCGCCCTGCGCCGCTCACCGTTCCAGGACGTGCTCGTCCCGCACAGCCTGGTGCGCCCGTAAGGCGATTGCGCCCACCTCAGCTCCCCCCACCGGATCCGACGCCGCCCATGATGCCATCGTAGGGATGGCCCCGCCACGGGGCGCGAGGGTCTGTCCGTTGAGCGGCACCGTCGATCATCTGGTGGTGGCGAAGCGCAGCAACTTTGTTCAAAGGGAAGCGAGTTCGAGACGGTTCCGGTTACGGTTCCTACGGCAGTGTCTTGTCGATGTGGGGGTGGGATGGATCCGGTCGTCCTGGCAGCAGGAAGCGCGCTGGTGAGCGCGATGGCAACCGACGGCTGGCAGCAGGCCCGGGCCGCGGTGGTGGAGTGGTGGCGGAGCCGACGCCCGGAGCAGGCCGACGAGGTCGGATCCGACCTGGAGGCAGTGCGCGCACAGGTACTGGCTGCACGGGACCAGGGAGAAGAGGACACCGAGCAGGCTCTAGCGGGTGCCTGGCGCCTGCGGTTGCAGCAGTTGCTCAGCGAGGACCCCGCTCTCGTTGGCGAACTGCGGCTGCTGCTGGACGAGCGCTTGGCTCCGGTGTTGTCCGACAGCGAGCAGACCCGGAATCATCAGATCATCATGAAGGCGGAGGCCCGCGACAACTCCCGCGTGTACTTGGCCGGGCGGGACCAGCACATCACCGGCTCTTGAACTCCGAAGCGGGGCGGCCCGACACTCCGCCGGTGAGGGGCGGCTTGGACGAGGGTGTCGACGAGTACGGCTGGTCAGGAGTGCTCAATACCGGCTGAAGATCGCTTCCCGGAAACGAAGTCCCGCGGGCCCGCGCCCCAAGGCAGGCTGCATCGGGTGATCAAGCGTCAGCTGTGTCGCTTCCAGGTGTCCCGCCTCGGTGGACCGGACAGCTCACTGGCGCCCGGCGGCCAGCCGTACCGCGGGCGGTCGCCCGGGCCGCCTGCGGTGCTGCGCAGAGCCGGACCCCCAGTCGTGCGGCGATTTATCGTCAGGTTCGGTCCATTCGCGCCAAATCCTGCTTCCGGCGCGGGATTCAGCCAAAGGATCTTCGGTGCGTACCAGGTCTTCCCCTGCTGATCGTGGACTGCCAGGCTGGGCCCGATTCTGTAGAAACGGAGGAGATTCCTTGTCCCGCATATCCACACTTGCAGCAGCGGCCGCCTGTGCCCTCGCACTCGTCGCCGGCACCGCCGGCGCGGTGTCGGCTGCGCCGACGGACCAGGCGCCCGGGGTGGCCGCCGCGGCCGCCGCGGAGAAGGTCGACCCGGTCAACTGGACGCCCTGCAACCCCGACCCCTCCAAGCCGGACCCGAAGATCTACGACTGCGCCGTCTACCCGGTGCCGCTCGACTACGACCACCCCAAGGGCGAGAAGATCGGCATCGCCATGATGCGCCGCCGGGCAGGCGACCCGGCCAAGCGGATCGGCTCGCTGTTCCTCAACCCCGGTGGCCCGGGCGGCAGCGGCTACCTGTGGGCGACCACCGCCCGGTTCGACCCCCAGGTGCAGGACCGCTTCGACCTGATCGGCTTCGACCCGCGCGGGGTCGCCCGGAGCAACCCGCTCCAGTGCTTCAAGACCGCCGAGGAGTCCGACGCGATCACCGGCCGGATGACCGGCGTGCCCGTCACCCGGGCGGAGGTCGACGAGACGCTGGACGCCACCGAGGACTACACCGACGCCTGCAGCCGCAACGCCGGCCCGCTGATCGAGCACATGTCGACCATCAACGTCGTCCGCGACCTCGACCGGATGCGCCGGGCCGTCGGTGACGCCAAGCTCAACTTCGCCGGGTTCTCCTACGGCACGCTGATCGGCGCCACCTACGCGGGCATGTACCCCGACAAGGTGCGCGCGCTGATCATCGACGGCAACGTCGACCCGCAACTGCGGCTGCACAACGGCCTGGAGTACGACCGGCAGCGTGCGGACGGGTTCGAGATCGCCCTGGACGAGTTCCTGAAGCGCTGCCAGGCGGCCGGCGCCCCGCGCTGCGCCTTCGGCGAGGGCGACACCCGGGCCAGGTTCGACGCGATCCGCGACCACCTGCGCACCAGCCCGGTCACCCTGCCGGACGGCTCGCAGGTCACCCTGAGCAGCTTCACCAGCCAGGTCGCCAACGCCCTCTACGCGCAGAGCCGGCTGGCGCCGCTCGCCAAGTCGATCCAGGCGCTGGACCAGGCGATCCAGCCGCGGACCGCCTCGCTGGCGGCCGCGCCGTCCGTGGACGCGGCGAAGGTGCTGACGCAGACCGTCCCGGCGGCGCTGCGGGAGGCCCCGGCCGACACCCCGTACACCACCGACGACTCCTACTACGGGGTCAACTGCCAGGACAAGCCGTACCCGTCGAACACCCGGGTGTTCGCGAACGTGGCGAAGGCCTGGGAGCGGGAGTCGCCGACCTTCGGCCGGTACCAGGCCTTCGACGCGCCCGCGTGCGCGAGCTGGCCGGCCCCGGCGCGTGACGCCGAGCGGTACTCCGGCCCGTGGAACCGCCCGACGGCGAACCCCGTCCTGGTGATCGGCAACCTGTACGACCCGGCCACCCAGTACAAGTTCGCCCAGCGCATGCAGCAGCAGCTGGGCAGCGCCGTGCTGGTCAGCGTCGACGCGATCGAGCACTGCGCGATCGGCCGCAGCAAGGCGCTGAACACGCTGGTCACCTCGTACCTGGTGGACGGAAAGGTGCCCGCGTCCGGCCAGCTCCTGCGGCCCGACGCCGAGATCTTCCCGTCGGTCGCCTGACACCGGCCCGGTCGGCGTGATGCCACGGCGGAGGGGGAGCGGCCCGCGGTCGCTCCCCCTCCGCCGCTGCCGCGTGCGGTGGCGTCCCCGCCGGGAGGCGGGGGTCGAACGGCGGGTGCGAATCCGGACAGCTGGCCTGTTGTCATGTCCCGATTAGACGTCATGTTACTTTTGGGTAATCTCAGGGGGTCCCACGGGTGAACCACCCGCCGCTTCCTGAAGGAACATCACGTGCACCTCCACCGGTCCCGCCGTACCGGCCGCCTCCTGCGGTCCGCCCTGGCCACCGCCGCCGCCTCCGCCCTGCTCGCCGTCGTCCCGGCCGTCCCGGCACAGGCGGACCCCGCGCCGGCCACCGGTCCCGGCGGCGCGAGCACCGACGGGACCCCGCACCTCGACGCGGTCGAGAGCGTCCTGCGCCAGGTGTCGCCGGGCCTGGAGGGCACGGTCTGGCAGCGCACCGAGGGCAACAGCCTCGACACCCCCGCCGGCGACCGGGCCGGCTGGCTGCTGCAGACCCCGGGCTGCTGGGGCGACGCCGCCTGCACCGACCGGCCCGGCACCCGCGCGCTGCTCGACCGGATGACGGCGGACATCGCCGGCGCCACCCGGACCGTCGACGTCTCCACCCTCGCGCCCTTCCCCAACGGCGGCTTCGAGGACGCGCTGGTGGCCGGGCTGAAGGCCTCGGCCGCCGCAGGCCACCGGCTCCAGGTGCGCATCCTGGTCGGCGCCGCGCCGATCTACAACGCCAACATCCTGCCGTCCCGCTACCGCGACGAGCTGCTCGCCAGGCTCGGCCCCGCCGCGGGCTCGGTCACCCTCAACGTCGCCTCGATGACCACCTCGCGCACCGCGTTCTCCTGGAACCACTCCAAGCTGGTGGTGGTCGACGGCCGCAGCGTCATCGCCGGCGGCATCAACGGGTGGAAGGACGACTACCTCGACACCGCGCACCCCGTCTCGGACGTCGACCTCGCACTGACCGGCCCGGCCGCCGGCTCGGCCGGCCGCTACCTGGACACCCTGTGGGCCTGGACCTGCCAGAACACCGGCCTGTTCGACAACGCCTGGTTCGCCTCCTCCGACGGCGGCGCCTGCCGTCCCTCGATCGAACGCGAGCTCAACCCGGCCGCCCCGCCCGCCACCGGCACCGTCCCGGTCCTCGCCGTCGGCGGCCTCGGCGTCGGCATCAAGGCCGAGGACCCCACCTCGCCCTACCGCCCGAGCCCGGTCGCCGCCGCCTCCGAGACCCGCTGCGGCCCGCTCACCCTGCACGACAACACCAACGCCGACCGGAACTACGAGACGGTCAACCCCGAGGAGAACGCGCTGCGGGCCCTGGTCCAGAGCGCCCGCAGCCACATCGAGATCTCCCAGCAGGACATGAACGGCACCTGCCCGCCGCTGCCCCGCTACGACGCCCGGCTGTACGACGCGCTGGCCGCCAAGCTCGCGGCCGGCGTCAAGGTGCGCATCGTGGTCAGCGACCCGGCCAACCGCGGCGCCGTCGGCAGCGGCGGCTACTCGCAGATCAAGTCCCTCTCCGAGGTGAGCGACGTCCTGCGGGCCCGGCTGACCGCCCTCACCGGCGACCCGGCGAAGGCCTCGGCGGCGCTGTGCGGCAACCTCCAGCTCGCCACCTTCCGCGCGGCCCCGACCGCGACCTGGGCGGACGGCCACCCCTACGCGCTGCACCACAAGCTGGTCGCGGTGGACGGCTCGGCCTTCTACATCGGTTCGAAGAACCTCTACCCGGCCTGGCTCCAGGACTTCGGCTACATCGTCGAGGACCGGGCGGCCGCGGCCCAGCTGGACCGCGACCTGCTGGCCCCCGAGTGGCAGTACTCCCAGGCCACGGCCACCGTCGACTGGGCCACCGGCAGCTGCCGGGCCTGACCGCCGCCACGCCGGGCCCGGTCCGCCGCCCGCCTGCGGGTCACCCGGGTACTGGAGCGGCTGACCGAGGGCGAGGCCGAACTCGGCCTGCTCGCCCACGAGATGGGCTTCGCCGACCAGGCGCACATGACCCATGTGGTCCGCCGGGTGGCCGGCCTGCCGCCGGGCAGGCTGCGGGCGCTGCTGAGGGCTGTCCCATAGTCGATCCGAAGGGCGTGCCGCGCCCTTGAGGCGGCCGTACGGACTCGGGCCGGTAGGCGGGGACGCCGGCCCGCCGACGACACCGGGCCGAGTCAGCGGCGCGGACGGCAGCCGTCGAACACGACTCCGAGAGCCCGGTCCCGCAGCTCGGGTTCCCACCGGTTGCGCTCCGCCGCCATGCACGAGGCTCCGAGCAGGGCCAGCACCTCGGGGATGTGCAGGTCCTTGCGCACCGCGCCCGCCTGCTGGGCTCGGATCAGAAGCGCCTCGACGGCGGAGCGCACGGCGCCGCCGGACTCCGACAGGCCTGCCTTGACGTCGATCCCGGCGTCGGCGAGGGCGTCGGCCATGGCCTTCATCCGGCTTGCGTTGTCGACGATCTCGGTGAAGAAGCCGAAGAACGCGGCACCGGCGTCCTCCGCCTGGCGCAAGGCCGCCGCGCGTTCGGTCAGGCGCTCCATCCGGTCGAGGAGAATCGCTTCGTAGAGCGCCTCCCGGGTGGGGAAGTGCCGGTAGATCGTGCCGAGGCCGACGCCCGCCTCCTGCGCGACGGCTCTCATCGACGCGGCGTCCCCGTCGCGGGCCAGGACGGCCTCGGCCGCCTCCAGAACGCGCACCCGGTTGCGCCGGGCATCCGCGCGCAGCGGCTTGGCTTCCTCGGACATGCCTTCCCCTGACTCGTTGACATCTGACTCGTTGACATTCGGAACAGTCGTTCCGTATCTTCCAACCGGAACGCGTGATCCGATTCTATCGAGTTCATCCGGCACGTCCGACGAGCAGGGGGCCACCGCAGATGGAATACGCACGACTGGGCAACTCGGGCCTGAAGGTCTCCCGCGCAAGCCTGGGAACCATGAACTTCGGCCCGTCCGGAGGGGTGGGTGTCGGCAGCTGCGACGAGGCGGAGGCCCGACGCATCGTCGATGCCTTCCTGGACGCGGGGCACAACGTCATCGACACCGCCGACGCCTACACCGGCGGAGAGTCCGAGCGGATCGTCGGCCGGGCTGTCAGACGACGACGCGACGCCGTCGTCCTCGCCACCAAGGCGTGCCTCCCGCAGGGGCCGGGTGCCAATGACAGGGGGCTGTCCCGCGTGCACCTGATCCGTGCCCTCGATGCCAGCCTGCGCCGGCTCGGCACGGACTACATCGACCTCTACCAGTGTCACCAGTGGGATCCGGACACACCGATCGACGAGACCATGGCCGCCCTCGACGACTTCGTCCGCTCCGGCAAGGTGCGCTACGTCGGCTGCTCCAACTTCACCGCCGCACAGGTCGTGGAGTCCCAGTGGGCCGCCGAACGCGGCAGCGGCACACGGTTCGTCAGCCTCCAGCGCCAGTACTCGCTGTTGGAGCGGAGCATCGAACCGGAGATCCTCCCGACCTGTGAACGGCACGGGCTCGGGGCCCTGGTCTGGTCCCCGCTGGGCGGTGGCGTCCTGACCGGCCGCTACACGCGGGACACCGCGCCCGACCGGACGTCGCGAATCGGCCGACTGCTGAATTCCCCCTCGCCGCTGGCCCGGGCCTGGGCCGGGGAGCTGCTCACCGGGCACAACCTGGACGTCGCCGACGAGGTCGCCGGGATCGCGGCAGCCCTGGACTCCACCCCGACCGCCGTGGCGCTCGCCTGGGTGCGGCAGCGGCCGGGCGTCACCTCGGTGGTCATCGGCCCTCGGACACTCGGCCAACTCGCCGGAAACCTGGCAGGCTTCGCCCTCGACCTTCCCTCCAATGCGATCGCGCGACTCGACGAGATCTCCATCGCCGGAGCCCGCCTCGGCTGAGCGGTGCGGCGGTCGGTGGCGGGTGTCAGAGCCGGCGGTAACGGGCCCGAGGACCGCCCCGATCGCCCGGGCAGCCGCGGCGGCCTCGGCGCGGCCCGAGGCCGGTCAGGCGAACGGTACGGAGAGCGCCGCGAGTTCGGTCGGGTCGAGGGTGAGCGCGGCGGCCGCGGCGGAGTCCCGGATGCTGGCCGGGCGGCGTGCGCCGGGGATCGGTACGACGACCGGTGACAGGGCCAGCAGCCAGGCCAGGCCGACCTGTTGGGGCGACACGCCGCGCTCGGCGGCGATCCGGTGGAAGGCGGTTCCGGCGGCGGCGGTGTCCGAGGGGTCGTCCAGGGCGCTGCGCGACAGGCCGCCGAGCGGGCTCCAGGGCAGGAAGGCCAGGCCGAGGCGTTCGCAGAGCCGCAGCTCCGGCTCGGCGGTGCGGACGGCCGGGGAGAAGCGGTTCTGCACCGCGACCAGGCCGGCGCCGAGGATCTCCCGGGCGGTCAGGATCTGCGCCTCGTCGACGTTGGAGACGCCCGCGGCGCGGATCTTCCCGGCGTCCAGCAGCTCGCGCAGGGCGCCCACCGAATCGGCCCACGGCACCTTCGGGTCCGGCTTGTGCAGCTGGTAGAGGTCGATCTGCTCGACGCCGAGCCTGCGCAGCGATCCCTCGCAGGCCTGCCGGAGGTGCTCGGGCCGGCCGTCGACCGTCCAGGAGCCGTCGCCGGGCCGGCCGCGGCCGCCCTTGGTGGCGACCAGCACGGCCGCGCGGTCGGCGGCCGGCCGGGCGGCCAGCGCGCGGGCCACCAGGCGTTCGTTGTGGCCGTGCTCGTCGGCGTGCCAGTGGTAGGAGTCGGCGGTGTCGAGCAGCGTGACACCGGCGTCGAGCGCGGCGTGGAGGGTGCCGAGCGCGGCCTCCTCGTCGGGGCGGCCCTCGACCGAGAGCGGCATCGCGCCGAGGCCGATCGCTCCGACCGGGGTACCGCCGACGGCCCGCTGCGGCAGCCGGGTGGGGAGGGGGAGGGTCATCTCAGAGCGCCTTTCGAGGCCGGTTGGGGAGGGGGGAGGTCATCTCAGGCCGCCCGTCGGGCCGCGGCGGCGGCCTCGTCGACGGCCGCGGGGAGCCAGTCGGCCGTCCGGGAGAACCGCAGGCCGAGGGCGACGGCGCGCCGGTCGTCCATCGGGTACCAGCGGTCGAAGGAGAACGGCGAGGCGTCCGCGCCGACGGCCGGCCTGAACCGCGCGGTGGTGCCGAGTCGCTCGGCGACCAGCCCGCCGAGCGCGACCGCGTCGAGCGGGTCCGCGGAGCAGGCGTTCACCGGTCCGACGGCGTCGGAGGCGGCGACCAGGGCCAGGGCGGCGGCGATCTCCTCGTGGTGGACGAAGGAGGTCGGCTGCGGGTGCTCGTGCACCGCGACCGGTCGGCCGGCCGCGATCAGCCCGGTGTAGTGCGCCAGCCGGCCGGTGAAGTCCCGCTCGCCGCCGCCGAGGACGTGGGCGCTGCGCACGCTCGCCCAGGAGAACGGCGGGTCCTGGGCGAGCACCGCCTCGGCCTGCCGCTTGCCCTCCGCGTACGTTGTCGCCTCGTCGAAGTGCCGGCCGAGCGCGTCCGGGTCGTGCCAGGGCAGGCCGGCGGCGACCGGCCAGCGGGCCGGGTCGACGGTCTGCTCGGCCACCGGCACGCCCGGGACGGTGCGCACCAGCGGTGAGGTCGCCGGGTCGTACACCTCCATCGTCGAGGTCATCACATAGCGGTCGGTGCGGTGGGCGAACACCCGGCGGGCCACGGCGGCCTGGGCGGGCGTGTAGAGCACCTGGTCGATGACCGCGTCGAAGGTGCGGCCGCCGAGCGCGGCGGTCAGCGCGGCCTCGTCGGACCGGTCGGCCAGGACGTGGTCGACGCCGGGCGGGGGCGGCCCGGAGCCGCGGTTGACCAGGGTGACGCGGGTACCGGAGTCGCGGAGCAGGGTGACCAGGTGCAGGCCGAAGTAGCGGCTTCCGCCGATGACGCAGACGTTTTGCATGACCCCCACCCTGTCGTCGTATGGTCATCACCGGAACTAACGACTTACTGAACGGGTCATCAGCGAAACTGTTGACCGGGGGAGCGCGATGATCGACGTCCGACGGCTCGGGGTGCTCCAGGCGGTCGCCGAGCACGGGAGCTTCAACCGGGCGGCGGCGGCCCTGCTGCTCACCCCCTCCGCGGTGTCGCAGCAGGTCGCGGCGCTGGAACGGGGTCTGGGCACGACGGTGGTGGAGCGCTCGACCCGCGGGGTGCGGCTGACCGAGGCCGGGCGGCTGCTGGTGGAGGCGTCCACCGCGATCTCGGCCGAACTGCGGAACGCCCAGGAGCGGATCGGCCGGCTCGGCGCGGCCCGGCCCCGGCTCACCCTCGCCACCTTCACCAGCGGTGGGCGGCACCTGCTGCCGGTGGCGCTGGCCCGGTTCGCGGCCGAGTACCCGGAGGTCGAGCTGCGGATCGTGGAGCGGGAGCCCGAGGACAGCCTGCCGATGGTCCGCGAGGGCACCGCCGACCTCGCCCTCGCCTACCACTTCGACGGTCCGCTGCCGGTGCTCCCGGGGGACCGCTCCGGGCTGGACTGGACGCCGCTGATGGACGACCCGCTCTCGGTGGTGCTGCCGGACGGGCACCGGCTGGCCGGCCGGGAGGACGTTGAGCTGGCCGAACTCGCCGACGAGCGCTGGGTGCTGGGCTGCCTGAAGACCGAGGCCTTCCTGCACCGGCACGCGGCCCTGGCGGGCTTCGAACTCCGGGTGGCGGGCTCCACCACCGACTACTTCTTCGCCCGCTCGCTGGTCGCGGCCGGCGTCGGCGTCTCGCTGGTGCCGCACGTGGCGCTCGCGCCGGCACTGGCCGGGACGCGGGCGGTGCCGGTGCGGCCGCCGAGCCCGGCCCGCCACTTCGGGATCGCGCTGGCCCGGCGCGGCCGCCCGCAGCCCTACGCCGAGGCGCTGGCCCGGCTGCTGGGGGAACAGGCCGCCGCCGCAGCCGGACTGCCGGGGGAGCAGGCCGCCCCCGCAGCCCGGCTGTCGGGGGAGTAGGCCGCCCCCGAACGGCCCGCCGGTACCCCGGCCCGGAGCGGGTCCGCGGACGGTCTACGATGATGCGTCGCGTTCTTGTTGTGTCCCCTTCACCTGAAGGATGCTCAGGCGCACCATCCTTCTGCCCGGGCGGGACGACCGCCCATCGAACCTCCGACAAGGGGACAGCCACCCGTGAACGCACGCCGCACCTTCGCCGGCTCCCTCGCCGCCGGTCTGCTCGCCGCCGCCGCCCTGACCTCGGTGCAGTCGGCCGACGCCGCGACCGCACCCGGCGAGCTGCCGTTCGGCTCGGCCACCACCGTCGGCCTGCACAACGCCTACGACCCGGCGGCCTTCGGCTACCTCGCCCAGGGCCTCGACACCGGCACCGGCATGATCGAGCTGGACGCCTGGACGGACACCATCACCAAGGAGTGGAAGGTCAGCCACTCCAACCCGCTCGGCAACGCCAACAACTGCGTCACCGCGAGCACCCCCGCCCAGCTCTACACCGGCGGCGCCAACAAGAACCTGGAGACCTGCCTGGACGACGTCCGGGTCTGGCTCGGCGCCCACCCCGACGCCGGCCCGCTGGTGGTCAAGCTGGAGCTCAAGGGCGGCTTCGCCGCCAACCGCGGCATGGGCCCGGCCCAGCTCGACTCGCTGATCGCCGGGCACCTCGGCTCCGCCGTCTTCCGCCCCGCCGACCTGCTCGCCAAGCCCGGCGGCGGCTCCTACCCGACCGCCGACGAGGCGGCCAAGGCCGGCAACTGGCCGTCCCGGGCGGCGCTGGCCGGGCGGGTGCTGCTGTATGTGATCCCCGGCACGGTCGAGGAGGGCAACCCCTTCGACACCCTGCACACCGACGTCGAGTACGGGCGGCACCTGCGCGACCTGGCCGCCGCCGGCCGGATCGGCGACGCCGAGGTCTTCCCCGCCGTCCACGGCGCCGCCGCCGGGGACCCGCGCGGCAAGTACGGCGAGGCCGCGATCCGCCCGTGGTTCGTGCTCTTCGACGGCGACGCCGCCACCTACACCGGCGGTGGGATCGACACGGCCTGGTACGACAGTCGGCACTACCTGCTGGTGCTGACCGACGCCCACAACGTCGCGCCGGCGATCAGCGCCACCGACCCGACCGCCGACCAGGCCCGCAGCCGCACCGAGCAGCTGGCCCGCGCGCACGCCAGCATCGTCTCCAGCGACTGGCGCAGGCTCCCCGCCGTCCAGTCCCTGGTGCTGACCCGCGGCTGACCGTCCCGGCCCGGGCCCCTCGCCGCGGCGTCTCGTCCCGTCCTCGTAGGGGGAGGCCGCCGCTCCGCGAGGGGTCCGGGCCGGTGCCGCCCCACTACGATGAGGCCATGAGCGGCAGCCTTCAGCTATCAGGTGCACATCAGGTGCAACAGCGCGACGCCGCCGAGCGGCTGGACACCGCCGCCGGCATCCTCGCACTGCTCGCCGACCGCACCCGGTTGGCGCTGTTGCAGCGGCTGGGCGAGGGCGAGGCCGATGTGACCACGCTCACCGAGGCGTGCGGCGCCGCCCGGCCGTCGGTCAGCCAGCACCTCGGCAAGCTCCGGCTGGCGGGGCTGGTCACCGCCCGCAAGGACGGCCGCCATGTCGTCTACGCGCTGCGCCACGGCCACCTCCGACGCCTGGTCAACGAGGCGCTGAACGTCGCCGACCACCAGATCAGCGGGCTGCCCCCGCACGACTGACCCGCCCTGCTCGGCTGCCGCTTCATCCGACGCCTCATCCGCCGCCCACCGTTCGCTCCCGGGCGGCGGTCCATGCAATAGGTGCACACGTACGTACATGTTGTCCTATGCTGGATCCGTCGTCCTGCCGCGTCGAGCCCGAGCGGGGTCCCCCGATGCTGTCCGTCCTGCGCGACCGCGCCTATCTGCACCTGTTCACCGCGCACCTCCTCGCCCTGGTGGGCACCGGACTGGCGACGGTCGCCCTCGGACTGCTCGCCTACGACCTCGCCGGCGCGGACGCCGGAGCGGTGCTGGGCACCGCGCTGGCGATCAAAATGACCGCTTATGTCGGGATCGCCCCGATCGTCACCGCGCTGGCGCACCGGATCCCGCGCCGCCGTCTGATGGTCGGTTCGGACCTCACCCGGCTCGCCGCCGCGCTCGCCCTGCCCTTCGTCACCCAGATCTGGCAGGTCTACGGCCTGGTGTTCGTCCTGCAGTGCGCCTCGGCGGCCTTCACTCCGGCGTTCCAGTCGGTGATCCCCGAGGTGCTGCCGAAGGAGCGCGACTACACCCGGGCGCTGTCCCTCTCCCGGCTGGCGTACGACACGGAGAGCCTGGTCAGCCCGCTGCTCGCGGCCGCGCTGCTCACCCTGGTCGGCTACCACTGGCTGTTCTGGGGCACCGCCGCGGGCTTCCTCGGCTCCGCCGCGCTGGTCGCCACGGCCGTCCTGCCCGGGGCGGTACCGGCCGAACACCTCGCCGCCGACGGCGTGTTCACCCGCGCCGCCCGCGGCACCCGGCTCTTCCTGGCGGTGCCGCGACTGCGGGCCATGCTCGCCCTCGACCTCGCGGTCGCCGCCGCCGGTGCCATGGTGATCGTCAACACCGTGGTGTACGTCCGCGACCGGCTGGACCGCCCGGCCGGCGATGTGGCGCTGGCGCTCGGCACCTACGGCGCGGGCTCCATGGCCGTCGCCCTGCTGCTGCCGAGGGTGCTGGACCGGGTGGCCGACCGGGCGGTGATGCTCCCGGCGGCGTTCGCCGTCGCCGCCCTGTTCGCGCTCCTCGCCGCCATCACCCGGGCGGGCCCGGCCGCTTGGCGCTGGCCCGCCCTGCTGGCGGTCTGGGCGGCCTTCGGCGCGGCCGGCTCGCTCATCCTGACCCCCACCGGGCGGGTCCTGCGGGACTCGGTGGCCGCGCCGGACCTGCCCGCCGTCTTCGCCGCCCAGTTCTCCCTCTCGCACGGCTGCTGGCTGCTCACCTACCCGCTGGCCGGCCGACTCGGCGCCGCGGCCGGGCTCACCGCGGCGACGGCCGTCCTCGGCGCACTCGCGCTCGCCGCCGGCGTACTGGCGGCCTGCACCTGGCGTCCGATCGCGTCCGAGCCCAGCCCGGCGGCGGTACTGCCCGCCCCCGACCGGCGGGACGCCCCCGCGGCCAGCTGACGTGACGCCCTGGCGACCGGCCGACGGCGCACGCGCGGACCGCCCCGGCGTCAGGGACGTTGGGGCGGCCCGGCGTTCTCCCGCCGCGCCCGGGTCGCGGGTGACCGGGGGGTGGTGGGCGCGCCCGCGGAACGGCATAGTAGGTTTCTCTTCGGAACTGACTTGGTCTCGAAAGGGAACTCACAATGTCGCAGCAGACCTGGACCGCCGTCGACGACTACTTCAACGACCTGCTGGTCGAGCAGGACGCCGCCCTGCTGGCCGCTGTCGAGGACAGCGCGGCGGCCGGCCTCCCGCCGCACCAGGTGGCGCCCAACCAGGGCAAGCTGCTCAACCTGCTCGCCCGCGTCCACGGCGCCCGCCGGATCCTGGAGATCGGCACCCTCGGCGGCTACAGCACCATCTGGCTCGCCCGCGCGCTGCCCGAGGGCGGGCGGCTGATCACCCTGGAGGCCGACGAGCGCTGCGCGGCCGTCGCCGGTGCCAACCTCGCCCGGGCCGGCCTGACGGACGTCGCGGAGGTCCGGGCCGGCCGCGCGCTGGACACCCTGCCGCTGCTGGAGCAGGAGCAGGCCGGGCCGTTCGACCTGGTCTTCATCGACGCCGACAAGCCCGCCAACCCGGACTACCTGGACTGGGCGCTGCGGCTGACCAGGCCGGGCAGCCTGATCATCGGTGACAACGTCGTCCGGGACGGCGCCGTCACCGACCCGGCCAGCGACGACCCGCGGGTCCAGGGCGTCCGCCGGTTCACCGAACTCGTCGCCGCCCACCCGCGGTTGACGGCCACTGCGGTGCAGACGGTGGGGGAGAAGGGCTACGACGGCTTCGTGCTCGCACTCGTCACGGCCTGAGCCCGGCCCGCGGCGGGTGTTCAGACCCGCCGCAGGGCGCCCTCGGCGCGCAGGTCGGCCAGGGTCGGGTAGCCGTCCACCGCCATGATCAGGTCGGCCTCGGCGAGCAGCGAGCGCAGGACGTGGACGACGCCGTCGGCGCCGCCGAGGGCGAGGCCGTACGCGTACGGGCGGCCGATGCCGACGGCGGCGGCGCCCAGCGCGAGGGCCTTGACCACGTCGGCGCCGGTCCGCACGCCGGAGTCGAAGAGCACCGGCAGGCCGGCGGCGGCCTCGACGACGGCCGGCAGTGCGTCCAGGGCGGGGAGTCCGCCATCGGCCTGGCGGCCGCCGTGGTTGGAGCAGTAGACGCCGTCCACGCCGCCGTCCCGGGCGCGCCGGACGTCCTCGGGGTGGCAGATGCCCTTGAGGATCAGCGGCAGCCGGGTGATCGAGCGCAGCCAGGCGAGGTCGTCCCAGGTCAGCGGGTTGCCGAAGAGGCCGACCCACTCGGCCACGGCGGCCTGGAGGTCCTCCTCGGGGGCCTTGGCCAGCCGGGCGCGAAACACCGGGTCGGAGGTGTAGTTGGCCAGCGCCTGGCCGCGCAGCTGGGGGAAGTTGCCGGCGGCCAGGTCGCGCGGGCGCCAGCCGGTGACCCAGGTGTCCAGCGTGACCACGATCCCGCGGAAGCCGGCCGCCTCGGCGCGGTGCACCAGACTCTCGGCGAGCGCCCGGTCGGTGGGCGTGTAGAGCTGGAACAGGCCCGGGACGTCCCCGAGTTCGGCGGCCACCTGCTCCATCGGGTCGACCGTGAGGGTGGAGGCGATCATCGGCACGCCGGTCCGGGCGGCGGCCCGGGCGGTGGCGAGGTCCCCGTGGCCGTCCTGCGCGCAGAGCCCGATCACCCCGATCGGTGCCAGGAACAGCGGGGAGGGCAGCTCCAGTCCGAACAGCCGGACCGAGAGGTCCCGTCGGGCGGCGCCGACCAGCATCCGGGGTACCAGGCCCCAGCGCCGGAACGCGGTGACGTTGGCCCGCTGGGTGTGTTCGTCGCCCGCACCGCCCGCCACGTACGAGCGGATCGACGGCGGGAGCGCCGCCAGCGCCGCGGCCTCCAACCCGGCGAACTCCAGCGGGTACTTCGGCAGGACGCCGAACAGCCCGTCGAAGTAGATCTCGTTCTGGTAGTCGCCGAACTGCCGGGTCATCGCGGGCCGCCGTCCTGTCGCCGGTGACGGCCGGGCGGGCCGCCCCCGGGGCCGTCCCCCGGGCATGGTGTGCACCACCATGCCCGGGAGGACGGCCGGTTGACCATGGTGCGGGCGCGGCCGGGGTGTCGCGGGCTCAGAGGTCGGACAGCGGGACGGCCGGGTCGGCGAGGGCGTCCGGGTCCACCGCCCGGCCGGAGCGCACCAGTTCGCGGATCGGGTCGGTGACGTCCCAGACGTTGACGTTCATCCCGGCCAGCACCCGGCCGTCGGCGAGCCAGAAGGCGATGAACTCCCGGGTGGCCGGATCGCCCCGGAAGACCACCCGGTCGTAGCCGCCGGGTTCCACGTAGCCGGTGTACTCCATGCCCAGGTCGAACTGATCCGTGAAGAAGTAGGGAACCCGGTCGTACACGGCGTCCTGGCCGAGCATCGCGCGGGCGGCGGTCTGCGGCTGGTTGAGCGCGTTGGCCCAGTGCTCAACCCGGATGTGGCGGTCGAACAGCGGGTGGAAGGCGTTGGCGACGTCGCCCGCCGCGAAGATGTCCGGGTCGGAGGTGCGCAGGTGCTCGTCCGTCCGGACGCCGTTCTCGACGTCCAGTCCGGCGGTCTCGGCGAGCACGGTGTCGGGGGCGATCCCGATGCCGACGACCACCGCGTCGGCCGCCACCGTCGTGCCGTCGGCGAGCCGGACACCGGTCACCCGGCCGCCCTCGCCGACCAGTTCCTCGACCTTGGCGCCGAACCGCAGGCCTACGCCGTGCTCCCGGTGCAGGTCGGCGAAGACCTGGGCGACCTCCCGGCCGAGGACCCGCAGCAGCGGCAGCTCGGCCGCCTCCAGCACGGTGACCTCGGCGCCCGCGGTACGGGCGGCCGCGGCCGTCTCCAGGCCGATCCAGCCCGCGCCGATGACCGCGATCCGGGCGCCGGGCCGTTCCACCGCGGCCTTGATCCGGTCGCTGTCCCCGACCCGGCGCAGGTAGAGCACGCCTTCCTGGTCCGCCCCGGGCACCGGGAGCCGGCGCGGTACCGAGCCGGTGGTGAGCAGCAGCTTCGCGTACGCGATCCGCCCGTCGTCGGCGAGCGTGACGGTGTGCGCGGCCGGGTCGACGGAGGCGACAGCGGTGCCGAGCCGCAGGGTGACGTCCTGCTCGCCGTACCACTGCGGCGGGTGGACGTAGATCTTCTCGCGCGGGGTCTTGCCGAGCAGGTAGCCCTTGGAGAGCGGCGGCCGCTCGTACGGGCGCTCGTGCTCGTCGCCGATCAGCACGATGCCGCCCCGGTACCCGGCCTCGCGCAGGGCCTCGGCCGCCTTCGCACCGCCGAGGGAGGCGCCGACGATGACGATCGGGCGTTCCTCCCCGGGGCCGTCGGCGCCTTCGGGGGTGTCCGTGGATGTGCCCGTGCTCATGGTGAACTCCTCGCTCTCCGGCCGGAATCACCGACAGCCTGCCGCCGCCCGGCGGGCCTGTCGAGACCACGCCAGGCGCGCCGCGGCAGGCTCCCCCGAACGGGTGAAGCGGGCGGGCGCCAGGTTTGCGCCAAGCCCGCTGTGCCGGCCGCGCCCCCACTCTGCCCCGTGCGCTACGGCGTCATCGCGTCGCGGACCAGCGCGGTGTCGACGAACTGCTCGAAGCGGACGATCCGCGCGCCGCGCACGGTGAAGTGGTGGGCGACCCGGACGGCCAGCGGGCGGCCGGTGGCCTTGTGGACGGCGGTGTAGCGGGCCAGCACGACCACGTTCTCGCCGTCCACCACGTAGTGGTCGTCGTGCGCAGTCCAGCCGTCCCAGTCGGCGGCCAGCCGCTCCATCACCCCGCCGGTGACGCCCTTGGGGGTGCGGTAGGTGCCGGCCAGCGGGAAGCCGGCCATCTCGGTCCACTCGACGTCGTCGGCCAGGGTGGCCCGCAGCGCGGCCAGGTCGCCGCGCGCCGAGGCCAGGTACTGGCGGCGGACCACGTCGGCGGGGGCGGAGGACTCGGCGAACGACGCGGTGGACCTCGGGATCTCGATCATCGCGGCTCAGCCCCAGACCAGCTCGCCCTTGGCGACCTTCGTCCCGAGGTCGACCGCCAGCTTCAGTCCGAGGTCCGGGTAGCGGCGCTCCAGTGCGGCCTTCGCCCCGGCGGCGTCCTCGGACTTGCCGATCTCCGTCTCGAAGGCCCGCAGGTAGTCGCGGGTGTGGGTGATCGCGGTGGTGTCGGTCGGCGCGCCCGCGATGCGGTGGCCGGCCACCACGAACTGCGGCTCCAGCGCCTCCATGCCGTCCAGCAGGTCGATCCAGGCGGCGCGCTGCTGCTGGGTGCCGGTGTCGGCCGTCCACACGTGCAGGCCCTCGAAGAGCAGTACGCCGCCGAGCATCGCCCCGTGGTGGTGCTGCCAGAGGTAGTGCCGGTCCGGGAGGTGGAAGTCCGCGCCGCGCAGCTCGAAGCGGTGGCCCTCGAAGACGATCTCGTCGCCGTGCAGGGCCTCGGGGAGGACCAGCCGGGTGGGCAGTTCGGGGCCGAGGTGCGCCCAGGCCTTCAGCTTGCCCTCGTAGGACTCCTGGATGTGCTCGACGGTGCTGGGGGTGGCGACGAAGCGGGCCTGCGGGAAGGCGTCCTGGACCTCCTCCGCCCCGAAGTAGAAGTCCGGGTCGCCGTGGCTGACGAACACGGTGGTCAGCCGTCGGCCGGAGGCCCGGACCGCCTCGGCCAGCCGCCGCCCGTCGGAGCGGGTGAACCCGGCGTCCACCAGCAGGGCCTCGTTCGGGCCGGTCACCAGCACGGAGGTCTTGTTGAGCGAGCTGTCGGGACTGTCGATGACCTGGAAGTCGAGGGAGCTCATGGGGGTCCTTCCCTAAGGCCGGCCCGGCGGCCGTGGGCCGGGCACGCGTCGCCGCCCAGCATCGGCGCCCCCGGCACCGCCCGCACCCCGGGTTGGCCCGACAGGGGGACCCGCCCCGCCGCAGCGCCGCCGGAGCGCCCCTTCGGCCGCGGGGGCTCGGGCCGCGGGGGCTCGGGCCGCGGGCCTCAGACCGCGGCCGCCAGGTGGGCCAGCTTCTCGGCGGTGTCGGTGCCCGGCAGCGGGTTGTACAGCACCACGGTGAGGTCCGGTCGGGCCGGCAGCTTGAGCTGGCTGCTCTCGAAGCTCAGCCGGCCGATCGTCGGGTGGTCGACCTCCTTCACCAGGACGCCGCCCGCCGCCACGTCCTGGCGGGCCCAGAGGGCTCTGAACTCGGGGCTGGTGGCGGAGAGTTCGTCGACCACCTCGCGGAACCCCGGGTTGTCCGGGTGCTCCGAGGCGGCGGCCCGGAACGCGGCGACCACGGACGGGGCCACCCGCTCCCACGGCCCGCTGCCGGCCCGGTAGGCGCGGTCGCGGAAGAAGGCCACCAGGCAGTTGCGGTCCGCCTGGCCGATGTTGAGCGCGAGCCGGGCGGTGGCGTTGTGCGCCACGTAGTTCCAGGACCGGTCGAGGATGGCGGCCGGGTTCGGGGCCCAGGAGTCGATCAGCCGCTGCAGCTCCTCGCAGTACGCGGTGTCGACCGGGGCGCTGCTCGGCGGCGGGTTGAGGCCGGCCAGGCCGTACAGGTGGCGCCGCTCGGTGTCGTCCAGCCGCAGCACCCGGGAGACCGCGTCGAGGACCCCGCCCGAGACGGTGATGTCCCGCCCCTGCTCCAGCCACTGGTACCAGGACGGGCTGACCCCGGCCAGCACCGCGACCTCCTCGCGGCGCAGCCCGGGGGTGCGGCGGCGGTCGGTGCCGGCCGGAAGCCCGGCCCCGGCCGGGCTGACCCGGGCCCGGCGGCTGATCAGGAACTCACGTAACTCCGGCCGCCGGCCGGGCTGCTGGACATCCACGACTGCTCTCCTCACCGCCTGGTGGTGCGACCACCAGGATAGACAGGGGCTCCCCACGGGCGGGTACGTCCGGCCAGGCTGGTCGCCATGACCACAACCAGTGAACAGTCCGCCGGCCCGCGGGCGGCGCACGCGGCGGACGACGGGCGGCTGGGCGCCCGCGCCGCGCTCACCCTCGCGGTGCTCTGCGGCGCCCAGTTCATCATCGCGCTGGACTTCTCGATCCTGAACGTCGCCCTGCCCAAGCTCGGCAAGGACCTCGGCATGGCGCCGAGCGACCTCCAGTGGGCGGTGACGGCCTTCGCCCTGCCCTCCGGCGGCTTCCTGCTGTTCTTCGGCCGGGCCGCCGACATCTACGGCCGGCGCCGGCTGTTCCTCGGCGGCGTGGCGCTGTTCACCGCCGCCTCGGTGCTGGCCACGCTCGGCTGGAACCCCGGCTCCTTCCTCGCCGCCCGCGCCCTGCAGGGGCTCGGCGCGGCCGTGGTGGTGCCGGTCGGGATGTCGCTGCTCACCACGATCTTCCCCGAGGGCCCGCTGCGCAACCGTGCGCTGGCCGTCAACGGCGCGCTGCTGTCGCTGGGGTACACCGTCGGCATGGTGCTCGGCGGCAGCATGACCGAGGGGCTCGGCTGGCGTTCGACGATGGGTCTGCTGGCCGTCGCCGGCGCCCTGGTGGCGGTCGCGGCGATGCGGCTGATCGCCGAGCCGGGCCGGTCGGAGCGGACCGCCCGGCTGGACCTGCCCGGCGCGATGACCGTCACCGGCGGGCTGCTCGCGCTGATCTACGGCGCCTCCACCGCCTCCGGGGAGCACCCGAACAAGGTGGTGGTGGCGGGTGCGCTGCTGGTCGGCGTGCTGCTGCTGGCCGCGTTCGTCCTGGTGGAGCGGCGGGCACCGCAGCCGCTGGTCTCGCTGGCCATGCTGCGGCTGCGCGGGGTGGCGTTCGGCAACCTGGGCGGGCTGACCACCTTCGCGATGATGAGCTCGCTGATCTTCCTGCTCACCCTCTACCTCCAGCAGGTGCTCCACCTGTCGGCGCTCTCCACCGGGCTGTTCTTCGGTGCGCAGGGCATCGTCCTGGTGGCCACCGGCATGGGCGCCTCGCGGCTGATCGGTCGGCTCGGGGCGAGGACGGTGCTGACCGGCGGCCTCGCGGTGCAGGCGGTGGGGACGTTCGCCCTGCTCGCCCTGGTCCGGGCGGACGCCTCGGCCTGGGTGCCGCTGGCGGCGCTGCTGCTGGCCTCGGTGGGCCACATGTCGGCGGTGGTCTCGTACGGGGTGAACGCGACCGCCGGGCTGCCGGACGACATGCAGGGGCTGGCGGGCGGGCTGATCACCAGCGCGCAGCAGATCGGGATCACGATCGGCACGCCGGTGCTGAGTGCGGTCTGTTCGTACCGGCTGTCCCAACGGCAGGACGCCGGGGAGTCGTTCGAGCTCTCGCTGCTGAGCGGGGTGCGGCTGGGCGCGCTGGTGGACGCGGGCGTGGTGCTGCTGATCGCGCTGCTGGTCGGTTTCGGGCTGGCCGCGCGGCGGGAGGGCCGGACGGGCGGGCGATCCGCAAAGCCGAGATGACGTCGCGTCAGACTGACTGATCGTCAAACAACCGTTCGGTTTGTCCTCATGCTGGATGGCGCGCGCACGACGGGATCGTCGCCGGTATGGTGAGGCGCCATGCGCGATCCCGCCACGCGTCCCTCCACGCGTCCCACCCTCCTTCTTAGCCGCCGCGACGAGCACCCGTAACGGTCGGCCGGCTCGTCGCGGTGTGCAGAGGCCCGTGCGGCCGGCCGCAAGACCTGAACAGCCCAGGAGGACGAACCCGATGAACACCGACGCGCAGCAGTACGCCCGGCCCGACTTCCCGCTCCAACTGCCCTCGGGCATGCCGTTCCAGCGCTACCGCCCCTTCCAGGTGATCGACCTGCCGGACCGCACGTGGCCCGGCAGGTCCATCACCCGGGCCCCGCAGTGGTGCGCGGTGGATCTGCGGGACGGCAACCAGGCACTGATCGACCCGATGGGACCGGGCCGCAAGCTGCGGATGTTCGAACTGCTGGTCGCCATGGGCTACAAGGAGATCGAGGTGGGCTTCCCGTCCGCCAGCCAGACCGACTTCGACTTCTGCCGCCAGCTGATCGAGCAGGACCTGATCCCGGACGACGTGGCGATCCAGGTGCTCACCCCCTGCCGGACCGAGCTGATCGAGCGGACCTTCGAGGCCGTCCGCGGCGCCGGCCGGGCGATCGTGCACCTCTACAACTCGACCTCCACGCTCCAGCGCCGGGTCGTCTTCGGCATGGACCGTCCGCAGATCGCCGGCATCGCCCTGCACGGCGCCCGGGTCTGCGCCGACCTGGCCGAGCGGATGACCGACACCGGGGTGCGGCTGCAGTACTCGCCGGAGTCCTACAGCGGCACCGAGCTGGAGTTCGCGGTGGAGATCTGCAACGCCGTGAACGAGGTCTGGCAGCCGACCCCGGACCGTCGGACCATCGTCAACCTGCCGGCCACGGTGGAGATGGCCACGCCCAACGTGTACGCGGACTCCATCGAGTGGATGCACCGCAACCTGGCCTTCCGCGACGCGGTGGTGCTCTCCGTCCACCCGCACAACGACCGGGGCACGGCCGTCGCGGCCGCCGAACTCGGCTACCTGGCGGGCGCGGACCGGATCGAGGGCTGTCTGTTCGGCAACGGTGAGCGGACCGGCAACGTCTGCCTGGTGACGCTCGGGCTGAACCTGTTCAGCCAGGGCGTCGACCCGATGATCGACTTCTCGGACATCGACCGGATCCGCGACACCGTCGAGTTCTGCAACCAGCTGCCGGTCCACCAGCGCCACCCCTACGGCGGCTCGCTGGTCTACACCGCCTTCTCCGGTTCGCACCAGGACGCCATCAAGAAGGGCTTCCACCACCTCGGCCAGGACGCCGCCGCGGCCGGCGTCGAGGTCGACCAGGCGGCCTGGGCGGTGCCGTACCTGCCGATCGACCCGAAGGACGTCGGCCGCTCCTACGAGGCGGTGATCCGGGTCAACTCGCAGTCCGGCAAGGGCGGGGTGGCCCACCTGATGCGCACCGAGCACCAGTTGGACCTGCCGCGCGGGCTGCAGATCGAGTTCTCCCGGGCGGTGCAGGCGCGCACCGACGAGTCCGGCGGCGAGGTCACCCCGGCCGAGCTCTGGGCGATCTTCGTCGAGGAGTACCTGCCGGCCGGCTCGCCGGAGGCGGGACCGCTGGCGGCCGGGGCCAAGGAGTGGGGCCGGATGGCGCTGCTCGCCCACCGGACCTCGGCCGTGGTGGACGAGAAGGACGCCCTCGTGGTGGACCTGCGGCTGGACGGCGCCGAACGGCGGCTGGAGGCCGCGGGCAACGGCCCGATCGACGCCTTCGTCGCCGGGCTCGCCGACCTCGGCATCGACGTCCGGGTGCACGACTACGCCGAGCACGCGCTGTCCGCCGGCGGTGACGCGCGGGCGGCCGCCTATGTGGAGTGCGCGGTGGACGGCCGGGCGTTCTGGGGCGTCGGGATCGACTCCAGCATCGTCACCGCCTCGTTGAAGGCCCTGGTGTCGGCTGTGAACCGGGGCTTCCGGGACTGACCGGTCCGACCGAACGGTCCGGGTGCCGAGGCCCGGACTCCTCCTCCGCCTCCCCGCCCGCGCCGGCCGCCGGTGCGGGCGGGGAGGGCGGGGTCGGCCCGGACCGTGCGGCCAGCGCCTCGTTGACGTCCTCCAGGGTCTGCCCGTTGACCCGCGGCCCGAGCAGGCCGATGTCCAGCGCGATCGCCACCAGGGTCGCGGCCACCACCGCGAACAGCACGTCGGCACCGGAGCGCTCCAGCAGCGGCACCATCAGGAAGGGCATCGCGGCGGTGGCGATCCGGGAGAGCGAGTAGGTGGCGGCGACGGCCGCGACCCGGTGGGTGGTCGGGAAGATCTCCGCCTGGTAGACGTGGTAGCCGTTGGAGAAGACGTTGCTCACGGCGGTGTAGCAGACCCCGGCCGCGATGATCGCCGGTGCGCCGGAGGCATGGCCGAAGGCGAGGCCGGAGACGGCCATGCCGAGGGCGGCACCGACGATCAGGAACTTGCGCTCGACGCGCTCGATCAGCGGGATCGAGATCAGCGAGCCGAGCGGGTAGCCGGCGAAGGTCAGCGCGCTGAAGAGCAGCGAACTGACGATCGAGTAGCCCTTGGTGGCGAGCACCAGTGGCGCGATGGTGCCGAAGCCGTAGCCGCCGAAGGCCTGGAGCAGGTGGAACACCGCCATCATCGCGACCCGCTTGCGGTGGACCGGTTCCAGGCGTCTGCGGGCCTCGGCCTGGACGGGCTCGCCGCCCTTGGCGAGTCCGCCGATCGTTGCCGGTCCGCCGTTCGTCGTTGGTGCGCCGCCCTTCGCGGGGGCCGGGACGCGTGCGCCGGAGTCGGCGGTACCGGCCTCCGCCCTGAGGCGGTCCAGTACCTCGGCGGCGGAGTCGGCCCCGGTGACGCCCGCCTCGCCCTCCAGGCGGCGCAGCACCTCGTCCGCCTCGGCGGTGCGGCCGACCGAGGCGAGCCAGCGCGGGGACTCCACCAGATGGCGGCGCAGGGCCAGCACGATCAGTCCGCCGACCGAGCCGATCAGGAACAGCCAGCGCCAGCCGTCCACCCCGAGCGGCTTCAGCGGCACCAGCCAGCGGGCGGTGAGGCCGACGGCGGGCACGCCGAAGAAGGCGACGGTGTACGCCCAGGCCGTCCAGCGGCCGCGGGCCCGTGCCGGGAGCAGGTCGCTCAGATAGGCGTCGGCCAGCGGCAGCACCGGCCCGATGCCCAGGCCCGCCAGCAGCCGGGCGGCGATCAGCTGGGGCACGCCGTCGGTGAGCGCCCCCACGGCGGAGAACACCGTGTAGACACACACCCCCAGCAGCAGCGCCCGCCGCCGCCCGAGCCGGTCGGAGAGCCGGCCGACGGCCAGCACCCCGATGAACATGCCGACGAACACGGAGGCCAGCACCGCCGAGACCTCGGTGCGGTCCAGGTGGTACCGCTGCTTCATCACGGCGCCGAGGACGCCGGACATGAAGATCTCGTACATGTCGAAGAACATGGCGAGGCCCACGGTCAGGACCAGCCGGCGGTGCGTACGGGTCAGCGGCAGGCGGTTCATCCGCATCGCGATCAGGGCGGGCCCGTTCACGGCGGGCGCGTTGACGGCCATGGCTCACTCCTCCATTTGGGCCCGCACGCGCGGGCTGCCGGGGTGGACAGGGTGGCGCGGTCGGGCAGGGGGGAGGGTCAGTCGTCCTCGGGCTCGGTCCACTTGATCGAGCAGCCGATCGAGGCGCGGTGCGGCTCGGGGACGGCGCGGCCGGCCAGCACGGCGGTCACGGCGGCCCGCATCCGGGCGCCGTCCACGGGCTCGCCGTTGCCGGGGCGGGAGTCGTCCACGGCTCCCCGGTAGGCGAGCCGGAGTTCGGCGTCGTAGAGGAAGAAGTCCGGGGTGCAGGCCGCCCCGTAGGCCCGGGCGACATCCTGAGCGGTGTCGATCAGGTACGGGAACGTCCAGCCGGTGCGGCCGAGTTGGGCCTTCAGGCCGACGGCGTCGTCGTCCGGGGCGATGTCGGTGTCGTTGCTGCACACGGCGACCACGGCGAGTTGCGGGAACTCCTCGGCGAGCGCGGTGAGCGCGGGCTCGATGTGCCGGACGAACGGGCAGTGGTTGGAGAGGAAGGCGACCAGCAGGGCGTCGGCGGGTACCAGGTCGTCGCGCCGGACGGTGCCGCCGGTGACGGCGGGCAGGGCGAAGTCGGGCGCGGGCGTGCCGATGGGCACCATCTGGGAGGAGACGGGCATCGCGGGGCCTCTCGTGCTGAACGGGCGAGGTGGCAGGGCTCGGTGGCAGGGCTCGGTGACAGGGCTCGGTGACAGGGGGAGGAGCGGGCGGGCGCGCCGGGGGAAGCGCGCCCGCCCGCGTCGTGGCGGCGGCGGGGCCCTGTCCGGCCGGACAGGACCTCGGCGGCCGCGGTCGGTCAGCCGCCGTCGGTCAGCAGCAGCGGTCGGCGCCAGTCGGTGTCGCGGGAGTCGTTCACCACCTCGACGTACATCCCGTCCGGGTCGCGGACGAAGAAGTAGTCGACCAGGGTGCGGCCCCGGGCGATCTCGGTGACCTCGCCGATGCCGGCCGCGACCACCGCCGCACGGGTGGCGGCCAGGTCGTCCACGGTGAAGCCGAAGTGCTTGACCCCGGTCTCCGGCAGGTTGTTGCCGACGGTGAAGACCGGCGGCTCGGCGCCGTCGTCGTTGCGGTAGTGGAACAGCTCCAGCACCCAGCCCTCGTCGAGCTGGAGGTGGGTGATGGTCAGCGACTTGTCGTGCTTGACCCACTCGGCGATCAGCCGGAAGCCGAAGTAGCCGTAGAAGGCCTTGGAGGCCTCCAGGTCGCCGACGGTGATCGCGGTGTGGTGCGGCCGGAAGGTGCCGGCCGGGGCGGGATCGGTCATGGGTGTGCCTTCCGTACAAGGGGGTTGACGGCCAGAGGGGGTGGAGGGGGGGGAACGGGCCCGGGGGTCAGCGGGCGAGTCCGGCGGCGGAGTGCAGCACCTCCAGGAGCTCGATCCGCGGCGGCCCGGTCACGTACGGGACGTGCTCGGCGCCGAACCGCTTGGTCTCGACGGTCGCCCGGTGCTCCAGGAACGCCGCGTGGTCGCGGTAGACCTCGTAGAACACCCGGGCCTGCGGCTCGCCGTCGATCCGGTGCACGGCGTAGCCGACCAGGCCGGGCTCGTGCGCGGCCTCGCCGATCCGCCAGGCCGCCAGCGCGTCGAACTGCGCCTCGTGCCCGGGCCGGACGTCGAAGCGGGCCACCACCGCGTACATCGCCGCGCCCCTCAGCCGGCCGTGCCGGCGGAGGCCAGCTGCGGGAAGCCGCCCTCGTAGCGCACGCCGCGGGCCAACTCGTCCTCGTTGCTGGCGATGCAGGCCTCCAGCGCCACCGTCCAGTCCTCCTTGAGGCCGTTTCGCCGGGCGGTGGCGAGGATCTGCCGCAGCGGGTTGATGTGAGCCTCGGACAGGCCGCGCAGGCTGCCGATCTGATCCGGCGTCACATCCCGCTGGAA
This sequence comes from Kitasatospora sp. NPDC052868, assembly GCF_044547105.1. Taxonomy (NCBI): domain Bacteria; kingdom Bacillati; phylum Actinomycetota; class Actinomycetes; order Kitasatosporales; family Streptomycetaceae; genus Kitasatospora; species Kitasatospora sp. NPDC052868. The sequence goes on from NZ_JBITZW010000013.1 coordinate 94,154, forward strand.
GGCGGCGGGCAGCGGACGGCCGGCCACCTTGAAGTTGAGGATGGTGCGGATGCACTTCTCGCAGCGGCCGCAGTTGGCGTCCTTGCGCTCGCCCTGCCAGCAGACCCGCAGGTTGTCCGCGCCCTGCGGCCAGAGCCGCGACAGGCCTTCGACCTTGTCGCTGCGGTCAACGCCTCCCGCGTCGTGGTGGATCCGCAGCCGGCCGCTGGAGAGCATCCAGTCGGTCATCGGGTTGGAACCCCAGGGCAGCACCAGCGAGCCGTACGGCTCCGAGCTGGCGATCAGCCCGTGCCGGTAGCGGCCGGCGAACAGGCTGAGCACCGAGACCATGCCGGTGCCGAAGGCGTCCTCCCAGTCGTTGAGGTCGCTGTGCCACAGGGAGCGGAAGTTGGTGGCGACCGGGATCAGGTCGACGCCGACCGAGGCCAGCAGCGGCACGCTGCGCCGGTGCAGCGACCAGTACGCCTCGCCGTCGGTGAGCGGGATGTCGAAGCCGTGCACCATCACGGCGGCGGCGAGCTCGAGGGAGGCGCGCCCGGCGCTCTTCTTGGTGTGGCGCACGGTGGTGAAGGCGCTGTCCACCCCGCCGGAGAAGGTCTGGATCGCCGAGCGGTCGTCCGGGGTGTCCGGGTCGGCGACCTCCTGGTCGGCGGAGAGCGCGATCGGGGTGTACCGGTCGGGTCGCCACTGGGCCCAGGCGGCCTGGAACTCCTCCAGGTTCTCCAACAGGCTTGCCGAGACCGGGCCTTCGGAGTGCAGGCTCTCGCCCCGGCGGATCGCCGCGAACAGCGCCGCGAGCAGGAAGGTGTCCGCGGTGTCGGCCAGCCGGTCGGCGAACTGCTCGGGTATGCGGTACCAGAGCCGGTCCGCGGCGCCGCCGTCCGCGCCGGTCACCTGGGCGGAGAGCTCCAGGAACCCGTCGGCGGTGGTGCGTTCGATCGGTCCGATCCTCATGCCTGGTCTCCTTCGGGGGTGGGGGCCGGTGCGGGCGGCTGGATGAGTTCGACGATGTTGCCGTCGGGGTCGCGCAGGTACAGGAAGCCGGTGCCGGCCGCGGCGGCGGGCCGGTCGACCACCACCGGGCCCTCGCCGACCACGGGCACCCCGCGGTCGGCCAGCTCCTTGGCGGCGGCGGCCAGGTCGGGCACCCGGAAGGCGATGTGCCGCCAGCCGGCGGCGTTCGCGGGTGCGCCGGGTGCGGCCGGCTGGACCGCCCGGTACCGGGTCAGCTCCAGCACCACCTCCGCGCCCGGCACCAGCAGGTGCACGGTGACCGCGGTGGCGCCGGGGACGCCGACCCCGGCGGCGAACCGCTCGGAGTCGAGGTCCAGCCGCTTGAGTGTCCGGGCGCCGAAGACGTCCTGGTAGAACGCCTCCATCCGTTCCAACTGGTCGGTGACCAGGGCGACATGGAGTAGGGCCTCGGTCTGGATCGCCATCACGCCACCGCTCTGGCCAGGCCGCGCGGGCCCGGGCCGGTCTCGAACGCAGGGTCCAGCGCCGGTAGTTGCCCGGCCATCCGGGCCCGGCGGCGCTGGTCGAGGAAGCCCAGGAACGCCCGGCCGGCGCCGGAGGGCAGGCCCAGCCGGAAGGAGTCGACCACCCACTCCTGGAGCACGTCCCCGCGGGCGGGCCGGACGCCCGGGGTGGCCGCGCGCGCCGGGTCGGCGATCGCGGCGTGGATCAGCTCGGAGTTGCGCAGCACCTCGGCGAGGTCCGCCCGCGCGGTCGGCCGCGGGGCGGTCAGCGCGGTGTGCGCGTCCGAGATCATCGCCAGCATGTTGTCGTCCTCGGTGAACAGGCTCTTCGCCAGCACCGTGTCGCCCTTGCAGAGGAACACCCCGGCCTTGATGGCGGTGAGCTCCTCGCAGATCGGTGCGTAGGTGGCGTGCACGGAGAGCCGTTCGCGGCAGAGCAGGTCCAGGCTGCGGACGATGGTCGGGTGCTGGAGGTTGGAGTAGTGGATGAAGGCGGCGCCGCGCTCGGCCCGTCCGACGATCACGCCCTCGCCGAGCCGCAGCGGCCCGGCCCCGCCCACCGCGTCCTGGTCGAGGTCCTCGACGTGCTCGATCGCCTGGGGTGCGCCGATCAGGTCGGCTCCGATGTACAACTGGTGCGGCAGCTCCACCTCGTAGACGGTCGGGGAGGAGAGGCCGGAGGCGCCGCGGCCGCGGTGGTTGTCGGCCCGGCGGTCCTTGGAGAAGTCGGTGACGCAGAGCACCGGGTCCAGGTCGTAGCGGTCGATCAGCTCGCGGACGGCTCCGTGCACCCGGGAGTGCAGGTAGTTGCGGACCAGCACGATGTGCGAGTCGGCGAACACCTCGGCTACCTCGGCCCGCAGTTCGGGCGTGACCAGGAAGGGCTTCTCCAGCAGGAAGCGGCGGTATCCGGCGTGCCACCACTCGATCAGCGCGGGGGCCAGGCTGCGGCTGGGCAGGCAGAGGTCCACCACGGTGTGCTCCGGTGCGGGCAGTGCCGCGCCGGTCCGGTCGGTGGCGATCGGCGGGTTCAGGCCGTCCGCGCGCAGCAGCCGCTCCAGCTCGGCGCCGGGTCGGCCGGTGTGGTCGATGAAGTGGATCCGGCGCAGGTCCAGGCGGCCCGCGCGGGCCAGTCGGGAGTAGGCCCGGTAGTGCAGTGAACCGGCCTTGCCCGCACCGACGATGACGATGTCCACGGGCGCTACCGGGCCTTCGGGGCCGCGGCGTCGGCGGGTGCCCGGTCGGCCGACCCGGTGGCCGTGGCGGCCGTGGTGGCCACGGCGGCGGGGGCCTGGACGTGGGCGACCGGGCGGTCGTTGTCCGCCGCGCCGACGTGGAAGGCGAGGTAGCGCAGCCGCTCGGTGCCCACCGAGGCGATCCGGTGGGTGGAACCGCGCGGGATCCGGACGCAGTTGTCCGGGACGAGGTCGAACTGCTCGCCGTTGAGGTGGAGCCGGGCCCGGCCCGCGATGATGAAGTAGATCTCGTCGGTCTCCGGGTGGTGGTGCAGCTGACCGCCCTTGCCGGGCTCGGCGCTGGCCATCGCGACCCGCACGACCCGGTTCTCGGGCTGCTCCGCCGCCGCGAACAGCAGCGAGCGCACCACGTCTCCGCCGTAGACGGCTTCGGTGATCGCGGCCACGTCGATCATCGGTTCCATCGGCTGGTTCCTTTCCCTGGTGAATTGTTCGGGACCACCGGTCGGGGCGGTGGATCAGAGCAGCTCGCAGTCCTTCATGATCGACTCCAGCTCGGGAATCCGGTCGGCCGACAGCGGGGTCAGCGGAATGCGCGGGTCGCCGACCTCGAAATGGGCGATCGAGAACGCCTTCTTCAGGGCGATCGGATTCGTCGCGAAATAGACGGCGCGGTAGAACTCGGCGAACTTCAGGTAGAGGTCGCGGGCGGTCAGGAAATCGCCGGCGAGCGCCGCCTCCACGATCGACCGGCTCTGCCGGGGCATCACGTTCGCGGCCACCGAGACATGGCCGTGGCCGCCGAGCAGCAGCGTGGGCAGCGCGGTGAAGTCGTTGCCGGACAGCACGGCGAAGTCGGCGTCCCGGACGAGGTGAAGCACCCGGCGCAGCCGGACGAGGTCCTGGTTGCCCTCCTTGATGCCGACGATGTTGGGGTGCCGGGCCAGCTCGCTGACCGACTCGGGGGCGATGTCGACGGTGGTGCGGCCCGGCAGGTTGTGCATCAGCAGCGGCACGGAGAGGGCGTCGGCGACGATCCCGTAGTAGGCGACCAGGCCGCGCTCGGTGGGCGGGTCGAGGTAGGGGGTGAAGGCCAGCACCGCGTCGGCGCCGATCCGCTCGGCCTCCTTGGCCAGCTCCAGCGTGCGGGCCAGGCTCTCGGTTCCCATGTCGGGGACGACCAGGGCCCGGCCGGCGGACTGCTCGACCACGATCTCGGTGATCCGGACCTTCTCGCGGTCGGTGAGCGCGGCGGCCTCGCCGGTCACGCCGTTCGGGGCGAGCCGGGTGACGCCGTTGTCGATCTGGAAGTCGACCAGCCTGCGCAGGGTCGGCTCGTCCAGCTCGCCGTCGGAGGTGAAGGGGGTCAGCAGGGTGGTGAACGCGCCGGTGAAACGGCGCGTGCTCTCGCTCAGCATGCGACTGCTCCAGGGGTGAGGGAGTGAAAGGGGGAGGGGAGGGCGGAGGGTCAGCCGGCGGTGGCGACGGCCCGGCGGTCGGCGCCGGCGGGGGCCGTCCGCTGCCAGAGCTCGGCGGCCATCGCGGCGGCCGCGCGGCCGGGCTCCTCGGCGAGTCCGCGTTCCAGCATCAGGAGTTCGAGGGCGGTGAGGACCGGCAGCAGGTCCAGCGGGGCGACGGCGCCGATGTGGCCGACCCGCAGGATGCGGCCCTTGAGCCCGCCCTGACCGGCCGCGATCCGCAGGCCGAAGCGCTCCGGCAGCTGCTCGACCAGTCGCTCGGCCCGCCGGTCCTCGGGCAGCAGGGCCACCGAGAGCGCGGCCGCCTGCGGGGCCCGGGGGAAGGGTTCGAGGCCGAGCGCGGCGAGCCCGGTCCGGCAGACCGCGGCGCACCGGGCGTGCCGCTCCCAGACGTTCTCGAGCCCCTCGGCCTCGATCAGGTCGAGGCCGGCGGCGACCGCGAGCAGTGCCGCGACCGGCGGGGTGTTGGGCACCGTGCGGTCGAGCGCGCTCTCCCGCAGGTGCCGGAAGTTCCAGTACGAGTAGCCCAGGGTGGGCCGCACCCGGTGCCAGGCCTGCTTGCCGACCGAGACGAAGGCCGCGCCCGGCGGACTCATCAGGCCCTTGTGCGAGGCCGTCACCGCGAAGTCGACCCCCCAGGCGTCCTGGAGGAACGGCTCCACGCCGATCGTGGTCATCGAGTCGACCACGACCGTCGCCCCGGCCCGGCGGCCGAGCTCGGCGAGCCCGGCCACGTCGTGGGCGACACCGGTGGAGGTTTCGCAGTGGGTGAGGAAGAGGTGCCGCGGCCGGTGGGCGGCCAGTTCGCGGCGGACGGCCTCCGGGTCGAAGGTCGCGCCGTCGGGCACCTCGTGCAGCCGGACCTCGGCCTGGTGGGTCCGGCACAGCTCGGCCCACCGGCGCCCGTACTTGCCGGCCGCCAGGACCAGCACCCGGTCGCCGGGGGAGACGGTGTTGACCACCACCGCCTCCAGGGCGCCGCTGCCCGAGGAGGGCAGCATCAGCACGTCGCCGGAGGTGCGGAAGAGGCCCCGCAGGCCCTCGTGGATGCGCCCGTAGAGTTCGCGGAACTCCGGCGAGCGGTGGTGCAGGACGGTGGAGACGGAGGCCAGGCGGACGCCGATCGGGATTCGCGCCGGCCCAGGGGTGAACATGTCGATTTCGCGCACGGCTGCTCCCGGTCGATTTCTTCCGGATGGTGCGGATCAGTGCGGACGAGCTCGGTACGGTTCGGCCCAGCCCGGTTCACCGGCTGGGGAATTGCTCTCGCCGCCGTTTTCAGAATGTCTGCCGAACGGCCCCGGGCGCAAGGCCCTCCGGATATTCGGGGATTACCCGGAATCGCGGGGTGCGGGCGTTTCCGGGCAGACCGGATCCCATCGGCGGCGGCGGGTGGGAGGGTCGTGTTCCGGCCGTTCGGCCGGGCCGGCGGGCACTCGGGACAAGCGCCGCACAGGGGGACCGGAGTCCCTTTCGCATCTTGCGTCGCCGGGAGCGGCGGGCGCCAGACCCCCTCGCCCGTGTCTCATATGCCGGACATCCAGGCATGATTGACACGGCGTCAGCACCTGACCCACGATGGAGCCGCCGGAGGGGCCCGGCACCCGGTCATCCGGCCAGGTCGAACCAGCGCAGGGCCGCCGTGGTGGCGGCCGCGGAGAGGACGACGACCAGGAAGGGGGCGCGCAGACGCAGGGCGACCCCGGCCGTCAGGAGTCCCGCGACCCGGGCGTCCACGTCGACCCGGTGGCCGCTGACGAAGGTCTGCACCGCGATCAGCGCCGCCAGCAGGGCGATCGGCATCGCCTGCGAGACCCTGGCCACCGCCGGGTTCTCCAGGACGCGGGCCGGTACGAGCAGGCCGGTGACTTTCAGGACCAGGCAGGCCCCGGCGGCGACGGCGATCCAGATCCAGCTCATCGGTGTTCTCCTCGGCCTTCGGGCACGGGGTCGGGTGTGCGGGCGGGGTCGGGCGTGTGTGCGCCGGGCGCGTGGGCAGGACCGGCCGTGCGTGCGCCGGGTGTGTGGGTGGGGTCGGAGCGGTGCTCGTCGCCGCGGTCGGCCCGCTCGTCGGAGCCGGTGTCCGGCGGGGGTGCGGCAGAGGGTTGGGCTTCGGGTTGGGCTTCGGGTTCGGGTGCGGACGGAGGAGCGGTGCGGATGAGCAGGGCGCCGAACGAGGTCAGGCCGGCCACCACGACGGGCAGACCGGAGCCCGCGACCAGTGAGCAGCCGACCGCCACCGCGCCGGCGGTGAGGAACAGCGTGCGGTCCGCGGCGGTCCGCAGCCGCGGTGCGACCAGGGCCAGGAACGCGGCCGAGGACGCCGCGTCCAGGCCCAGCGTCTTCGGGTCGTCCAGCAGTGATCCGGCCAGCGCGCCGATCAGCGTGGCGAGGTTCCAGCAGGCGAACACCGCGGCCCCGGTGGCCCAGTAGGCCAGTCGGGCCCGGCCGCGCTCCGGCTGTCCGGCCGCCATCGCCGCGCTCTCGTCGCTCAACAGGTGTGCCATCGGCAGCAGTTCGCTGCGGCTGGGGCGCAACTGCCGGGCCAGGCCGACCCCGTAGAACAGGTTCCGGACGCCCAGCAGTGCGGCGGTCGCGGTCGCCGAGGCGCCCGTGCCGCCCGAGGCGAGCACCCCGACCAGCGCCAGCTGGGAGGAGCCGCCGTACAGCAGGAGTGAGAGCGCCTGGGCCTGCCAGACCGTCAGGCCCGCCGCCACGGCGAGCGCTCCGTAGGAGAGTCCGTACGCGCCGACCGCCAGCGCGATTCCGGCGGCGGCCCGCAGGATCGCCGGTCTGTCCCGGGCCGGACCAGTGTCGTTGTGCTGTTCGGTCCCCGTCGCCATGGCCGTACCCCGTTTCCGCGCTCGGCTGCTCCGGCTCAGATGTTGAGACGGAGGTTTACATGTCAAGTCGAGTGCATAAGATGCTACACAGATGTCAACTCAAGGAGTCAAGATGACAACTTCAGTGACCTACGGCGAGCTCCAGTACGGCTGGGAGAAGGCCTACCAGGAGCAGAGCGAAGGCCCCCTCTGGCAGGAGGATCCGATCCCGGTCATCCCGGCCGCGGTCGCCGCCCTCAAGGCGCGAGAGGTCAAGACGGTGGTCGACCTCGGCTGCGGGGACGGCCGCAACCTCGCCGCCCTCGCCGACGCCGGGTTCACCGCCCTCGGCGTCGACATCGCCCCGACCGGCCTCGCCCACGCCCGGCGCGTCATCAAGCAGCGTTCCTTCCTGCTGCGCGCCGACGCCACCGGGCTCCCGCTGATCGACGGCTCCGTCGACGCCGTCACCTGCTTCGACGTGTTCGGCCAGGTCCAGGACCCGACCGACCTCGTCACCGAGGCCCGCCGCATCGTCACCCCGGGCGGGCTCTTCGTCACCAACGCCTTCACCACCCAGGACGGCACCTACGGCGAGGGCGAGGAGATAGCCCGGCACACCTTCGCCTACAAGGACACCCTCTTCCGCTACTACGAGGAGGAGGACATCCGCGGGCTCTTCGAGAAGTGGGAGATCATCGACCTCGACCGGATCTCCTGGGACGACCCGCCGCACGGCGACTTCCGTCCCTACCCGCACACGCACGACAACTGGGTCGTCTACGCCACCCCGCGCGACTGACCGGCCCCCCGCGGACCTGCTGATGAAACGCGGAACCCGCTGATGGAACGCGGAACCTGCTGATGGAACGCGATGGGAGCACACCCGCCATGTTCTTCCGGCAACACCTCGAACGCTTCGAGACCCTGCTGGGCCTCACACCGATCCGGACGGTCACCATCGACGTCCTCGGCCGGCCCCGCAGGATCCACCTCAAGCTGGAGGGGCAGAACCTGACCGGCTCGGTCAAGGGGCGCACCGCGTACGGCCTGGTGCGCGGCCTCGCCGAGGACGGGCTGCTGCGCCCGGGGGTGGAGCTGCTGGAGTCCACCTCCGGCAACCTCGGGGTGGCGCTCGCGAGCATGGCCCGCTACCTGGGCGTGGGGTTCTCGGCCGTGGTCGATCCGATGATCACGGCCGAGTGCCGCCAACGGCTCGCCGAGTTGGGCGCGACCGTCATCACGGTCGACCGGCCCGACCCGGCGGGCGGCTACCTGCTCTCCCGGCTGGCGGCCGTCCGCGAACTGGTCGCCACCGACGACCGGTACGTGTGGGCCAACCAGTACGAGAACCCGCGCAACCCGGAGATCCACCGCACCATGACCGGCCCCGAGATCCTCGGCCAACTGCCCGAGCCGCCCGACGCGCTGTTCGCGGCGATCTCCACCGGCGGCACCTTCGCCGGGCTCGCGCAGCACTTCCGGGAGCACAGTCCGCGCACCCGCCTGGTGGCCGTGGACATCAACGGATCGGTCGCGGTCGGTGGACCGCCCGGCACCCGGCACCTGTCCGGGATCGGCGCCAGCCGCCGGTCCTCGTTCCTGGAGCCGGACATGATCGACCAGGTCGCGTACGCGAGTATCGCCGAGGCCGCCTACTACTGCCGGCTCGTCCTGCAGGAGTCCGGCATCCACCTCGGCGGCTCGTCCGGAGCGGTGCTCGCCGCCTGCGTGCGCTACCTGGCGGACCACCCGGAGACGGCCGAACCGCTGTGCGTCTGCGCGGACGGCGGGGAGAAGTACCAGAGCACCATCTACAACGACGAGTGGCTCGAATCCATCGGTCAACCGGCCGACCTGCCGGGCGTCCACCGGACACGAACGGCCGCCACCGTGCGGTAGACATGGTCTGTGACCTCCCCGTGGGAGGACGCCGGACCAGCCGATGAGGAAGCACGAATGCCCGAACTGTCCGATATCCAACGAGCGCTGGAGTGCTACGTCGACGGTGGACCGCGCCCGGACCCGGAGGGGATGCGCCGTATGACCGGCGCACAGCTCCTCCAGTCCGGCGAGCACGCCGTGGCGCGAACCCTGCTGCTGGCCGCCCTCTGCGCCCGGCTCGACGGCGGTGCATCGGACGCCGCCGGGCTGGTCGCGGTGGCCCGCAGCTACGAGGAGGGGTCGTTCCTGTACACCGGGCGGATCATCCCGCGGTTCACCGAGATGATCGTCCTGTTGGACCGGGCGGTGGACGAGCGCTGCCCCCGTACGCTCGTCGAGCTGGCGGACCACCTCAGCCAGGGGTGGCCCGCCTTCCCCTCCTCGGTCTTCCCGGCCGCGCTCGCCCGACTCGCGGCCGAGCTCGGCTTCACGGACGGCGCCGAGCCGTTCGCCACCACCTCCTTCACCCGCTGGAGACGGGGGCTGGAGACGGCGGCGGACGGCCGGGCCGACCTCGCCGCGCCCCTGTTCGACGACTCGCTCGCCCGCTACCGCGCGTACCTCTACCACGCCGACGCGGCCTGGCTCTTCACCGACCTGGTCATCGTCCACCTGATGCAGGGTCAGGAGGGCGACGCGGCAGGGGTGTTCCAGGAGCAGGGCCGGTACGTCGAGGAGGTGCTCGCCGACTACCCCGTCACCGGGGACGGCCCGCCGGTGTTCCAGCTCGGCGACGTCCAGAGCGGCGACTACAGCACCTTCGTCGAATCCGTCACCCTGCAGCCCACCGCCCTCACCGAGGCCGACCGGGCGATACTGCGCCGATACGCGAGGGTCAGCGAACTGCTGCTCTCCGCCGCCCGCTACCGCTCCCAGCGGGACTTCGAGGCGGCCCTGGACCTCTTCTCCTTCGGCTGGACCAGCTTCCCCGACTCCCCGTACCCGCACATCTTCCAGCACCTCGCCGACCGGCTGGCCGGCGCGCCCGGCCGCTGGGGCGCCCAACTCACCGGCTACGCCCGCTGGCACCGGATGCTGCGCTCCGGCCGGGTGCGGCCCACCTCGCCCACCCTGATCGACACCGCCGTCGACCTGCACGACCGGCTCACCCGGGCCGGCCTCACCAAGCAGGCCGACATCGCGCTGCTCGACGCGGCCATCATCCACGCCGAACTCCACGGCACCACCGCCACGGTGGAGTGGATCAGCCGCTACACCCGGGAGCTGCGACCGGAGATCCCCGAGCTGCTGCGCACCGCCGTCACCTACCTCCAGCTCAACGGCGAGACCCCCGACACCAGCTCCGAGGGCGCCCAGCGACTGCTCGCCCACTACGCGGGCCTGCGGGAGCTGCACACCGTGCCGGCTCTGGTGGCCGAGCGGGCGGCCCGCCGCCGGGAGAACTCCGTCCAGGTGGAAGTCGCCCTCTACGGAAGGCTGTTGTCCATCGAGGGGATCACCGTGTACGAGCAGACCCCGGAGCCGCTGGTCGATATCCTGCAGGTGCTCGGCGAGGAGTTCGCCGGGTCCGTCGCCGAGGGGCGGGAGGTGCCGTTGCTGTCCGCCGCCGAACTGTCCAGCCGTACCGGGCGGACCACGGCCGCGCTCGCCCAGAGCGTGCGCCGCTTCCGCGGAGCCGCACAGGAACGCTTCGGCGCGGCCACCGAGTTCACCCTCGACCCGGACACCGTCATCCAGGGGCGGCCCGGCTACCGCATCAACCCGGTGAGCGTCGAGAGCTTCCACCGCTTCCCGGCCGACCGCTGACCCCTTCCGTTCCGACCGATCCATCGTCAACCCCCTGAGAAAGGTGCCACCATGACCGAGCTGCCGAGCGGTGTGGTCGAGCCCGACGCCGTCGCCACCGACCACAAGTTCGTCGTCGCCCTCAAGGCCAAGCTGGCGCCGGGCGTCGCCACCAACGCCGCCTCCCACCTGTGCCTCGGCCTGGTCGCCAAGGCCGCAGCCGAGCGGCCCGAACTGGTCGCCGACATGTCCTTCCTGACCTTCACCGACGGGGACGGCGGACAGCACACGCCGATCTCCGGGCTCTCGCTGGTGGTCCTGGAGGGCCGGCCCGCCTGGCTGCGCCGGCTGCGCGAGGAGGCGCACGCCGCCGGGCTGCTCTGCACCGACTTCACCGGCGAGATGACCGGCGGGGACTACGCCGACCAGCTGGACCGGATGAAGTCCACCGCGGAGGAGGCCCTCGACTACTACGGCATCGCGCTGTTCGGTCCGCGCGAGCAGGTCGATCCGCTGACCAGGAAGTTCTCGCTGCTGCGCTGAGGGTGGGCCTGTACCGGAGCCTTGACGACGTCCTTGTATCCGCTGTTCCGCCGATGTCCCTACCGCTGCCTACCTGCTGCTTTCCTGCTGAGTTGAAGGAGCCCAACGTGACCGCGACGCCCGACCGCACGGCCTCCCCGTACCAGCTCACCGTGATACCCCAGGCCGTCGTGGCGGCCGCGCTCGACCGGCTGCTCCCGCAGTCCAAGGCCGTGGTCGAACACGTCTACATCGAGGCCGCGGAGGGGCGGCTGGTCAACCCCGACAGCCTCTTCCTGCGGCCCGACCCCGACCCGGCCCACCGCGAGCGGATCATCGCCCTGCCCGCGTACGTGCCCGGCGAGAGTTCGGCCATGGGCATCAAGTGGATCTCCAGCTTCCCCGGGAACCTCGACCTCGGCCTGCCCCGGGCCTCGGCCCTGATCGTCCTCAACGACCTGCTCACCGGTTTTCCGACCGCGGTCATCGAGGGCGCCCTGATCAGCGCCCACCGGACGGCCCTCTCGGCGGCGGTCGGCGCCCAGGCGCTCTACGGCGGCGAGCGGCGGGTCGGCCGGCTCGCCGTGATCGGGACGGGCTTCATCGCCGAGACGACGGTCCGCACCATGGCCGCCGACGGCTGGGAGTTCGACTCGGTCGCCGTCCACGACCTCGACCCGGCCAGGGCCGAGGGCTTCGCGGAGCGGATCGCCGGACACACCGCCCGCGCGGTGGCGGCCGAATCCACCCGGGAGGCGGTCGCGGACGCCGACCTGGTGCTGCTCGCCACCACGGCGGTGCTGCCGCACCTGGCGGACGCCTCCTGGTTCAAGCCGGGCGCGGTGGTGCTCCACATGTCGCTGCGCGACCTCACCGCCGACGCGATGGCCGGGGCCGTGCACGTGGTGGACGAGGTCGGGCACGCGCTGCGCGAGCGGACCTCGCTGGCACTGGCGGTGGCCGGCGGCCTGGTGCGGCGCGAGGAGGTCCGCAACGTCGGCGACTACCTCCAGGGCCGGGTGAAGCCAGACCGGGAGCGGCTGGCGGTCTACTCGCCGTTCGGGCTCGGTTCGCTGGACATCGCGGTCGCGCGGCTGGTGCTGGACCAGTCGGTGGGGGCGGACGGGGTCGTGGTGGTCCCCGGGTTCTCGGGCTGACGCCGGCTCCGCGGGGCGGGTCGGGGCGGGTCGGGGCGGGTCCGGAGTCCGAGGCTGCTGCCGGTGCCGGTGCCGGTGCCGGTGCCGGTTGGTGGCCACGGCCAGGGCTCGCCCCGACGGGCTGAGGGGGGCTTGACGGGCTGGGGCGCTGGGGCGCTGGGGGGCTTTGCGGGGGCGTGTGGACCGTGTGGGGGGCGTGCGACGGGTGGGGCCGCAACGGGTGTGCGGGCCGAGGGAACAACAGGCGGACGGCCTGCGTTCGACCGGGCATGACCAGTGACGATGTATCCGTGACCGCCTCCCCCGACATCCTGCGCTACGCCGCGTTCGCCACCGATCCCGCCGGCGGGAACCCGGCAGGCGTGGTGCTGGACGCCTCCGGGCTGTCCGCCGAGCGGATGCTCGCCATCGCCGCCGAGCTCGGCTACTCGGAGACGGCCTTCCTGATACCGGAGGCGGCCGAGGGCGCCTACGCGGTCCGGTACTTCAGCCCGCTGACGGAGGTTCCGTTCTGCGGCCACGCCACCGTGGCCTCCGCCGTCGCGCTCGGTGAGCGCCTCGGCCCCGGCCGGTTCCGCTTCGCCACCCGCGCGGGCGAGGTGCCGATCGAGGTGGACAAGGGCTCGGACGGCGTGCTGCGCGCCACCCTCACCAGCGTCGAGCCGCACGTCGAGGAGGTGACCGAGGCGGACATCGCGGAGGTGCTGGCCCTGCTCGACTGGTCGCCGCAGGAGCTGGACGCCGCGCTGCCGCCGAGGATCGCCTACGCGGGCGCCCGCCACCTCGTGCTGGCCGCCGCCACCCGCGACCGGCTGGCCCGGCTCGCCTACGACTTCGACGGTCTCGCCGCCTATATGACGGCGCGCGACCTGGTCACGCTCCAGCTGGTCTGGCGCGAGAGCGAGCACGTGTTCCACGTCCGGAACCCGTTCCCGGTCGGCGGGGTGGTGGAGGACCCGGCGACGGGGGCGGCGGCCGCCGCCTTCGGTGCCTACCTGCGCGAGCGGGGCGCCGTGGTCGCGCCGGCGGTGCTCACCCTGCACCAGGGGGAGGACCTGGGCCGGCCCGGCCTGCTGCGGGTCGAGCTGCGGGAGGAGGACACCCGGGTCCGGGTGTCGGGTGCGGGGGTGGCCATTCCGTAGGGCGCCGGACAGGGCTTGGCCGACGCGCTTCAGAGGCTGCTGAGGGGCGGGCCGGGCGCGGTGGACGCCGCCGGGGTGGGTCGCCCCGACGGCATCCGGCCTGCTCCGGCCGCTGTCAGCAGAACCTTGAGCGTGCTGCGGAGTGCCGAGCGGCGGGTCGGCCCCCGTCGGGGAAAACCATTCGCGCACGCGCCGTGGGATGAGGGACCCTGCCCGCATGCAACGAGCGAGCGAACGGATGGTCAGCGTCCATCTCACCCACGGCGGTGACTATCTGGGGCCGCTCGGGCCCTTCGAGGTGGCCGGGGGCTGGTGGTCGTCCGCCGCGCCGGTGGTGGAACAGGTCACGGCACTGGTCGGGGTCCCGGTGGTGGTGGTCCGGCTGGCCGAGGTGGCGGAGGGCGGGGGCGGCCACGGAGGGCACGTGGTCTACCACGCCGAGGCGTTGGAGCGGCCCACCGGGTTGGAGCCGCGCCCGCCGCAGGCCGAGACCGCCGCCCTGCTCGGCCCCGCCGAGCGGCGGGCCGGCTGGGCCACGCCGTCCGGACTGCGCGAGGCACTCGACTGGGCGGAGCAGGCACTGCGGCTGGCGGGCCGCCCGGCGGCCGGCCGTGCCGAACAGGTCCGCACCTGGAACCTGTCCGGGCTGTTCCGCTTCACCACCCCCGGCGGCGACGCCTGGTTGAAGGCGATCAACCCGGCGTTCAACGCCCGCGAGTCCGAGGTCATCGCCCTGCTCCGCACGGTCGACCCCACCCTCGTCCCGGCGGTCCTCGCCGCCGACCCGGAGCGCGGCCGGCTGCTGCTAGACCACGTCCCCGGCGAGGACTGCTGGGGCCCGTCCGCCGAGGCCGTCGCCGACGTGCTGCCGCGGCTGGTCGCCGCCCAGGCGGCGCTCGCCGCCGACGGCCGGGCCGCGGCCGCCGGGCTGCCCGACCGGACCCCGGCCGCCCTGGTCGGCCGGGTACGCACCCTGCTCGACCGGCCGGAGGCCACCGCCGAGCTGACCGCCGAGGAGCTCGCCGCCGCCAGGGCCCTCGCCGACCGCCTGCCCGCGCTCGTCGAGGAGCTCGCCGCCTGCGGCCTGCCCGAGACCTTGGTGCACGGCGACTTCCACCCCGGCAACTGGCGCTCCGACGGCCGCAACACGGTGGTCGTCGACTACGCCGACTCCTGCTTCGGCCACCCGGCCCTGGACGGGCTGCGCCCGCGCCAGTACGTCTCGGAGGAGCGCTGGGCGCAGATCGCCGAGGTGTGGGCGCAGGCCTGGCGCAGGCACGCGCCCGGCTCGGACCCGGAGCGCGCACTGGAGCTGGTGGAGCCGCTCTACCACCTGTCCTACGCCGTGCGGTACCAGGAGTTCCTGGACCATGTCGAGACCAGCGAGCGCCCGTACCACGAGGGCGACCCGGTGAGCGAGATCCGGGCGGCGCTGGCCCGGTGAACCGGCGGTCGGCCTCCGGCCGACCGCCGTCGAGGCCTGGCCGGGCAACCTCCCCGCCAGGCCTCGGAGTTCGGGTCAGCCGATCCGGTGACCGGCGACAACTCGGCTATCCCCTAGGTGATCTGACGGTCCGTACCCCCAGCGGATGAGTCGGCCGGGCTTTACCCCACCCCCCAGGGAGGATGACTCTTCCTTTACCTTCTTCCTATGGTCTAGGCCATGTTGAGCCGATCACTCAAAGCCCTCTGCGGGACGGTGGTGTTGGCCCTCACGGCCACCCTCGCCTCGGTGGCCCAGGCCCAGGCCGCACCGCCGCCTCCCGCGCCGACCTGGCGGGAGTGCCCGCCCGACCCCTACGGAAGCCCCGTCGACCCGCGGCTGCGCTGCACCACGCTGCGCGTGCCGCTGGACTACCGGGCGCCGTCCGGTCCGACCATCGAGATCGCCGTCTCCCGGCTGGCCACCGCCAAGGCCGGGGTGCGCCGCGGCATCCTGCTGCACAACGGCGGCGGCCCCGGCGGGTTCAGCCTCAACCTGCCGAGCGCCTGGGTGCACAACTACCCGCAGGACGTCCTGGACCGCTACGACCTGGTCAGCTTCGACCCGCGCGGCGTCGGCTACAGCACGCCCGTCACCTGCGGCCGCACCGCGGCCAGCCTCCCCAACGAGCGCGTCCTGCCCTACCCGGCCGCGGACGGGTCGATCGGTGCGAACGTCACCTTCGCCCGCGACCTGGCCCGGGACTGCCTGGCCCACGGCGGCGACGTGCTGCGCCACATCACCACCGCCAACACCGCGCGGGACATGGACCGGATCCGCGCCGCGCTCGGCGAACGCAAGCTCTCCTACAACGCGGCCTCCTACGGCAGTTACCTGGGCGCCGTGTACACCGAGCTCTTCCCGGACCGCAGCGACCGGATCATCCTCGACTCCAACGTGGACCCGAAGGCCGTCTGGCACGGGCAGTTCGCGCTCTGGGACCAGGCGACCGAGCTGCGCTTCGGGGACTTCGCGAACTGGGCGGTCGAGCGGGAGTCCGAGCTGCACCTCGGCGCCACCCCCGCGGAGGTCCGGGCGAACTTCCTCGCCCTGGCCGCCCGCCTCGACCGGACCCCCGTCACCCACCCGCAGGCGGGCCCGGTCAACGGCAACCTTTTCCGCGCGGTCTACCACGGGTACTCGTACCACACGTTCTACTTCCCCGAGATCGCCGCCTGGTGGCGCTTTCTCGACCAGGGCGGCCCGGCCCCCGAGTGGCTGAGCTTCCCGGTGGTCCCCGGGATACCCGAGGACAACGGGACGGCCTCGCTGTTCGCGGTGGCCTGCGGGGACGCCCGTGCGCCGCGCGACATCGGCCACTACCAGCGGGAGGTGACGGCCGACCGGGCCCGGTACCCGCTGCTGGCCGGGATGGGCACCAACATCCTGCCCTGCGCGTTCTGGCCGGACCCGGTCGAGCCGCCGGTGAGGATCACCGACCGCGGGCCGCGCAACGTCCTGCTCCTGCAGACCGCCCGGGACCCGGCCACCCCGCTCGCGGGCGCGCTCGGCCAGCGCGGCTCGTTCGGCAAGCGGGCCCAGCTGGTCACCGTCAACACCGGCAACCACGGCGCCTACGACCCGTTCACCCCGTCCTGCGCCGTCACCGCGGCCAACCGGTTCCTGGTCACCGGGGTGCTGCCCGCCCGTGACCTGACCTGCGAGCCCGACCCCGTCGACGCCCGGGCGGCCGCGCCGCAGACGCAGACGCAGACGCAGCCGCCGGCGCCCGGCCGGGGGCCGGTCGGCCCGGCGCTGCTCCGACCGGTGCCGCTGCCCTGAACGGCGGACCACGGCGGACCACGGCGGGTGCGGTCCGGGGGACCGCGCCCGCCGTGCGCCGGGTAGCCAGGCGAGCCGGCGGGGGCGACCCTAGCCGTCCCGGTCGTCCGGCCCGGTGAGAGTGGTCAGGAGGGTGCGGGCCTGCTCGCGGAGGTGGTCGACGGGGAGGCCCTCGTAGATCAGTTCCAGGCCGAGGGCGGTCGCCCGGCTGACCGCGTAGTACGACTGGTAGGCGAGGTAGGGGCGGTGGTCGTCGAGCGGGTCCAGGCCGACGGCGAGGGTGGCGAAGTGGGTCCGGCCGTTCTCCGTCCGGGCGAGCTGCCACTCCTGCTCGAAGGGCTCGGGCTCGTGGAGGAGTTCGTCGGGCGGGAGCTCTTCGCGCGGGAGTTGTTCATGCGGGGCCTCGTCGTGCGCGAGCTCCAGGAGCGCCCGGGCGAACGCGCCGACCTGCTCGGTGTCCTCGAAGGGGAGGGTCTCGGACCAGCCGGGCGCCCCGGCCAGGAACTGCCAGCCGGAGCCGGACCCGTCCGGTTCCCGGCCGACGCCGAAGACCCATTCGCCGTCGGCGTCGTCACGCCACCGGCAGTGCAGTACCAGGTCCATCGCGTGCCCCCTTGTCGGTTCGGCGGCTCATCCCGGTACAGCGGTTCCTGCCCGGGCCGGGCCCTCCCACACCATGCGGGAGGGCCCGACCCGTTCTCAGGCCGAGGGTGCGGCCGGCCGGCCGTCGCGCGCGGGGAGCACGGCGAGCGCCTCGGCCGGGCAGAAGTCGACGGCCTCGGCCAGCTCCTCCGTCGGTTCCTCCCCGGCGCCGCCGCGCAGCGGGTGGGCGAGGCCGTCGGCACCGAGCTCCAGGGAGCGGGGCGCGGTCAGCACGCACATCCCGGAGCCGACGCAGCGGTCCCGGTCCACCCGGACCACCACCAGCGGTCCGGACGCCGGAGCCCCCGGGGGCACCGGGTGCTCCGTGGCCGTCACCAGGCGACCTGAAGGGTGTTCGGGCTGCGGGTGAGCAGTCCGCGCCGCCAGTCGATCCCCTCGGGCGGCTCGGTGAGCCGCAGCGAGGGCAGCCGCCGGGCCAGCCGGTGGAGGCCGAGTTCGAGCTCCATCCGGGCCAGCCAGGCACCCAGGCAGTGGTGCGGCCCCGCCCCGAAGGTGTACATCGGCGCGGCGAGCGGCGAGAACAGCTCGGTGATCAGGTCGCCGGTGAACAGCTCGGGGTCGTGGTTGGCGGTGCCGGTGTCGGCGGCGACCACACCGCCCTTCGGGATGACCACACCGCCGATCTCCACGTCCTCGACGGTGCGCCGCAGCAGACCGGGGAGGACGTCGGAGTCCCCGAGCGGGACGGCGCGCAGCAGCTGCTCGGTGGCGGCGGCCGCGCTCTGCTCGTCCGCCGCGAGGCGGTGCCAGGCCTCGCGGCCGTCGCCGAGCAGGTAGACCAGGGCGTTGCCGAGGGTGGTCATGGTGGTCTCGTGCCCGGCCACCACCAGGCCGATGACCAGCGAGACCAGCTGGGGTTCGGTGATGTCGCCGCTCTCCTCGGCGGCCGTGAGCAGACTGCTGACCAGGTCCTCGCCGGGGGCGGCGCGGCGCTCGGCGATCACCTCGGCACCGAAGGCGGCGAACTCGCCCATCGCCGTCCGGATCGCCTCGGCGGAGTACGCGGTGGCGGAGAGCGCGTGGTCGCTCCAGTGCGCGAGCCGCTTGCCGTCGAGCCCGTCCAGGCCCATCAGCCGGCTGATCACGGCGACCGGCAGCGGGCGGGTGTAGGCGGAGACGATGTCGACGGCGGAGCCGTGGTCGATCAGCTCGTCCAGCAGGCCCTCGATCACCGAGGCCACCCACGGGCGCCAGCGGGCGATCGCGCGCGGGGTGAACGCCCGCTGCACGGTGCGGCGCAGCCGCTGGTGGTCGGTGCCGTCGAGGTTCAGCAGGCTCTGCGGGTCGTCCAGGATGTTGGGGGTGAGCGCGAGCGGCGGCGCGTCCGGGGCGTACAGCGCGGCCCGGCCCAGACGCGGGTCGGTGAGCACCTGCCGGACGTCGGTGTGCCGGCTGACCAGCCAGACCGGGGTCCCGGTGGGGAGCGCGGCCAGCCGCGGCGGGCCGGGTTCGAGGTGGCGCAGGCAGTGCAGCGGGATCAGGGGCGCGTCGGTGGTGCCAGGACCGGCACCGGTGGCACTGTTCTCGGCGGACATCCGTACTCCAGACTCCAGGCGGTGGGCCGCTCTGGGCGGCCCGGCGGGGGGTGGATCCGGGGGAGGTGCGCGGGCGTGGATGCTCGGGGGACGGGGTGGGGCCCGATACGACCGTACGTGGGCGACGGGCGTGCAGTCAGCGGCACTTTGAGCCATCGGCGATGCGGTCGGGGCACGATGACAGGCGCTCAGTGCCGGGCGCGCGCCCCCCGGTCGGCGGTCATCGGAGGGCCGGTGAGCCGGATCACCCGGGCCGTTCGCCGGGCACGGGGCACCCCGGGCGCTAGGCTGCCCGGGTAAGCCGTGGAGCAGGTCGAGCAGGTCACGCCGGTGCTTTTGGTCGCACCGGCCGACGGAGGTGGATTTCGGATGTCCCAGCAGGTCAAGGCAGTCATCGCGCGCGCCAAGGGCGCGCCCGTGGAGGTGGCGACGATCGTCGTGCCCGACCCGGGGCCCGGCGAGACGGTGGTGCGGATCCAGGCCTGCGGCGTCTGCCACACCGACCTGCACTATCGCGAGGGCGGCATCAACGACGAGTTCCCCTTCCTGCTGGGCCATGAGGCCTCGGGCATCGTGGAGTCGGTCGGCGAGGGTGTCACCGAGGTCGAGCCGGGGGACTTCGTCATCCTCAACTGGCGTGCGGTGTGCGGCCAGTGCCGGGCCTGTCGGCGCGGCCGGGCGCAGTACTGCTTCAACACCCACAACGCCAAGCAGAAGATGACGCTGCTGGACGGCACCGAGCTGTCGCCGGCCCTGGGCATCGGCGCGTTCGCCGAGAAGACCCTGGTCGCGGCCGGGCAGTGCACCAAGGTGGACCCGGCCGCCGCGCCGGCCGTGGCCGGACTGCTGGGCTGCGGAGTGATGGCGGGCATCGGCGCCGCGATCAACACCGGCAACGTCGGCCGGGGCGACTCGGTCGCGGTGATCGGCTGCGGCGGAGTCGGCGGCGCGGCCGTGATGGGCTCGCGGCTGGCCGGCGCGGGGACGATCATCGCGGTGGACATCGACGACCGCAAGCTGGAGACCGCCCGCACGCTGGGCGCCACCCACACCGTCAACTCCCGTACCACCGACCCGGTCGAGGCGATCCGCGAGCTGACCGGCGGCCACGGCGCGGACGTGGTGGTCGAGGCGGTCGGCCGCCCGGAGACGTACAAGCAGGCGTTCTACGCGCGGGACCTGGCCGGTACGGTCGTGCTGGTCGGCGTGCCGACCCCGGAGATGACGCTGGAGCTGCCGCTGCTGGACGTGTTCGGCCGCGGTGGTGCGCTGAAGTCCTCCTGGTACGGCGACTGCCTGCCCTCGCGGGACTTCCCGATGCTGATCGACCTCTACCTCCAGGGCCGCCTGGACCTCGGCGCGTTCGTCACCGAGACCATCGAACTCGACGCGGTGGAGCAGGCGTTCGAGCGCATGCACCAGGGCGACGTGCTCCGTTCGGTGGTCGTCCTGTGAGCACCGCACGGATCGACCGGCTCGTCACCGCCGGCACCTTCGAACTCGACGGCGGCAGCTGGGAGGTGGAGAACAACGTCTGGATCGTCGGCGACGACGCCGAGGCCGTGGTGATCGACGCGGCGCACGACGCCGACGCGATCGAGGCCGCGCTCGGCGGGCGCCGACTGCTGGCGATCGTCTCCACCCACGCGCACAACGACCACATCGACGCCGCCCCCGCGCTCGCCGAGCGCACCGGTGCGCCGATCCTGCTGCACCCGGACGACCTGCCGCTGTGGAAGCTCACTCACCCCGACCGCCTGCCGGACGGCGAACTCGCCGACGGGCAGCGGATCGAGGTGGCCGGCACCGCGCTGACCGTGCTGCACACGCCCGGCCACGCGCCGGGCGCGGTCTGCCTGTACGCGCCGGAGCTCGGCACGGTCTTCACCGGCGACACCCTCTTCCACGGGGGCCCGGGTGCCACCGGCCGGTCGTTCTCGCACTTCCCGACCATCATCGACTCGATCCGCGACCGCCTGCTCTCGCTCCCCCCGGAGACTGCGGTCCGCACCGGCCACGGCGACCCGACCACCATCGCCGCCGAGGCCCCGGCCCTGCCGGAGTGGATCGCCCGCGGGCACTGACGCCGTCCGTACCCACCGCCCGGCCCGGTGCCCGCAGCACCGGGCCGGGCGTCGTACGATCGCGGGCATGGCCCATGATCCGCGCGCACTCGACGACGCCTTCCTCGCCTTCTGGCGGGAGCGGCACATCTCCACGCTGACCACGCTGCGCCCGGACGGTTCGCCGCACGTGGTGCCGGTGGGGGTGACGTTCCAGGCGGAGGCCGGGATCGCGCGGGTGATCAGCAGCCGGACCAGCCGGAAGGTTCGCAACGTGCTGGCCGCCGGGCCCGAGGGGATGCGGGTGGCGGTCTGCCAGGTGGAGGGTGCGCGCTGGTCGACGCTGGAGGGGGTGGCCGTCGTCCGGGACGCGCCCGGGGCGGTGGCCGAGGCGGTACGGCGGTACGCCGAGCGCTACCGGGAGCCGCGGGTGAACCCGGACCGGGTGGTCATCGAGATCACCGTGGACCGGGTGCTCGGCCGAGCCTAGCTAGGGCCTGTCGTCCCGGGCCGTCCCCGGTGTTTATCGGACGTTGATCGCCTGGGCCTAGTGTCGGGCCCATGAACAACGGAACGACCGGGGTGCAGGGCGTGCGGGCACTGCCCGAGGGGCGGATGACGGAGCAGGACGCGGACCGGTTCCGGCTGCTGCTGACCCGGCTGGAGAGTTCACTGGCGGCGGACCGCCGGGTGGCGGGCCAGCCTGCGACGGATCGGCGGGCGACCGATCGGCGGGCGGGGGCACCGGCCGGGGCGCAGGGCCGCGATGACTGAGGGGGCGGGCGGCGGACCGGTGCGGGTGCTGCCGCTGTGGCAGCGCGGGCCGGCCGCCGCGCCGTTCGAGGCGCACCGGCCCGGGGTGCGGGGGCACACCGGGCCGGTGGTGGAGGGCGGCGAGGGTCAGTTGACCGCGACGGCCGACCACGCCGCGGCGACCGCGGCGTACTCGGTGCCGCCCGCGCCGTAGAGGTCGGTGGCGGCCTTCAGGGTGGCCGTCCGGGCACCGGCGTAGGTGGTGCCGGACGTCATGTAGACGGTGAGCGCCCGGTACCAGATCTTGCCGAGCTTGTCCCGGCCGATCCCGTTGACGGTCGAGCCGTTGCAGGTCGGGCTGTTGTAGGGGATGCCGTCCACCACCCGGGCGCCGCTGCCCTCGGCGAGCAGGAAGGCGAAGTGGTTCGCCACGCCCGAGGAGTAGTGCACGTCGAGGTTGCCGACGCCGGAGCTCCAGCAGTCCGCCGACTTGGTGTCCTTGGAGGGCTGGTCCATGAACCGAAGCGCGGCCTTGCCGAAGCCGGGCTTCACGATCTCCTCGCCGATCAGGTAGTCGCCCGGGTCGGCGGGGTTGGCCGCGTAGAACTCGACCAGGGTGCCGAAGATGTCGGAGGTGGCCTCGTTGAGGCCGCCGGACTCGCCGGAGTAGGTGAGCTTGGCGGTGCGCGAGGTGACGCCGTGGGACATCTCGTGCCCAGCGACGTCCAGCGAGACCAGCGGGCCGAAGGTCGTCCCGTCGCCGTCGCCGTACGTCATGCAGAAGCAGGCGTCCTGCCAGAAGGCGTTGTTGTAGTTGCTGCCGTAGTGGACGCGGTTGTACGAGCCCTTGCCGTCCCCGGCGATGCCGGTGCGGCCGTGGACGTTCCGGTAGTAGTCCCAGGTGGTGTCGGTGCCGTACTGGGCGTCGACGGCGGCGGTGGCGCGGTCGGCGGTGGTGCCGGTGCCCCAGTGGTTGTCGGTGTCGGTGAAGACCACGGCGGGTGCCCGGCTGAGGCAGATGCTGCCGAAGCAGAAATCGGTCTTGTTCTGGGCGTCACCGGTGTAGGTGGTGCCCCGGGTGGGGTCCTTGAGCTGGTAGCCGCCGCCGACCGGCGTCGTCTCCAGCGCGACGGTGCCGCCGTAGAGCGAGGCGCCGTCTCCGGCGGCGGTCTCGATGGCGTCCCAGGCGTCGATCACGGCGCCGGTCGCCGCGTCGGAGAGCACCGTGCGGGAGACCGGGTTGCCGGACCCGTCCTTCCCGGAGGCGGTGGTCCGCCAGGCCAGTCGGGGCGCGCCGTGCAGGGCGTCCACCACCAACTCGGCGTTGGCCTCGGCCTGTCGGGCGGATCCGCCGAGGGCGCGGACGGCCTGTGCGCGGGCCGCGGCGGCCGGGACGGCGGGCCGGGTGGTGGGCACTGCGACGTCCGCGGAGGCGGCGCGGTCGGCGCCCGCGAAGGTGCCGCCGGGGGCGAGGTGGACGACCAGGTCGCCGCCCAGGACGGGCAGGCCCGCGTAGGTGCGGTCGTAGCGGACGTGCTGTGTGCCGTCGGCGTCGGTGATGACGCCCTGGACGGTGCGGCCCTGGCCGGGGGTGATGCCCAGTCGGGCGGCGTTGGCGGCCAGCGCGGCGTCGGCCCGGGCGGCCGCGGACGGCGGCCCGGCGGGCGCGGCGAGGGCCGTGCCGGGCAGGGCGACGGCGGTGAAGGTGGAGGCCGCGACGGCGACGGCGATGGCGGCGGCGGTGGTCCGGAGGCTGAGCGGCATCGTGCTCCTCGGTTCTCGGCGAAGGCCGCGGCGACGGCGCACGGAAGGGTGCGCCGTCGAGGGGGCGCGGCGGCGGGACGCGGTGAACGACGGCAGCGGCGAGGGCGGTCGGGGGTGCACCTGGCGCAGCGAGGGGGCGGACGGCGCGGCGGACGGCGCGCTGTGAACGGCGCGCTGTGGATCGCGCGGCGGGTGGCGCTGTGCGGAGAGCTGCCGGGGACAGCTGTTTTACATGCTCAGGTCACCCCGCGTCCAGAGCGTGTACGGAAACCGTTCGGCGCGGCCCGGGCGGATACCGCATCGCCCGAGCCGCGCCGAACGCCCTCCGGTGGCCGGCTACTTGGCGAACCGCACCTCGGGGAGGGCCGCCGGCACCACCGTGTGCCTCAGCAGTCGCACCCGCAGCCGTCGCACCCGTCGCAGCCGTCACAGCAGCTGCAGCAGTCGCTACAGCCCTCGCACCCGTCGCAGCAGTCGCAGCAGTTGTGCCGCTCGCAGAAGCCCTCCCGGCGCTCGCGGGAGAACGGGTCGTTGTGGTCGCAGCAGAGCAGCTGGCAGGAGCAGGCCATCAGAGCCCAGACCGCGCAGCCGGCCAGCAGGTTGCGGTGCGGCGGCTTCGGAGCGCCGGGCGGAGTGAAGCCGGGCCCCTGCGGCACCCAGGGCGGGATCGGGGCTCCGGGCCCGGCCGGCGGCTGGTCGGGGGTGTGCGTCGGCGGGGACTGCGGATCGGCGCCGGTGGCCGGGTGGTTGCCGCAGCTCGCCGCGTGCCCGGGCCGGCCGAAGACCCGCTCGACCGCGCGCTCGGTCTCGTGCGCGAGCAGGGTGTGCACCAGTGCGCGGTCGGTGAGCTCCACCTCGCGCAGGGCGAGGCGGATGCCGTGGACGGCGTCGCGGCAGAGCCGCTCGGCCTCGGCGCGGTCGGTGCCGGTGGCGGTCAGTGGGTTCCAGGCGCCGCTCGCGGCGTCCTCGGCCTGGTCCTCGGCGGCGTCCAGCAGATGGGCGAGTCGGCCGAACAGCCGCCCCGCCTCGGCCAGCGCAGCCGCGTTGCCGGGCCGGCCGGCCAGCACGGCGGTGTGTGCGAAGGCCGCCGAGGTGGCGCTCTCGGTGGGTTCGGTGACCAGCAGGACCGAGCGGCCCGGCCCCAGGCCGCGCTCCAGCCCGCCCTGCCGGGAGGCCGCGTCGAGCAGGACGGCGGTGTCGAAGCCGACCGCCGAGGCGCTGCCCGCGCTCTGCCGGTCCCAGCGCCTGGTCACCGCGCGGGCGCCGGCCGCGACCGGGCGGCGGGCGAACACGCCGTCCCGGTCCTCGACGTGGTCGCGGATCTTCACCGAGGCGAGCGTCAGCGAGACGGCGGCCGCGAGCCGGGCCCCCTCGCCCTTGGCGACCGAGGCGGTCCGCATCCCGCGCAGCGGGCAGGGCCCGGCGGTGCGGCGCCAGGACGCGTCGTCACGGGCGACCTGCGCCTCGACCAGCACGGAGATGATCAGGCCGTCGTAGTTGGTGGCGGTGCGGGCGAGTTGGCCGTGGTCGTCGCGCAGCGCGAGGCAGAGCCCGCACAGGTGCGCCATCCAGGAGGTCTGCAACCGCTCGGAAAGCCGGTGCCTGCAGGGCCTGATGATGCCGAACATGATCCCCCTCGCGTGCTCGCGGGCCGCTGATCGGACCCCCGTCCGCCGGACATCATATGATCACCGCCCGACGCGCCCGGGAGCTGTGGGGAAACGGTGACCAGGCACCCCGGCGCCGTACCGGGACAGGGCTCCTGTCGGGGGCGTCGGACGTGCGGGGGTCCCGCCTCTCGCGGGAGACGGGACCCCTGGGCACGGTCGGCGGTCATGGTGCGTCGGGGTGTTCGATCTGCTGGATCAGGCGCTTGAGCTGGGCGACCTCCTCGCGGAGGGCCTGGTCGCCGGCCGGGGTGAGGGTGATCCAGGTGCGGGGGCGCCGGCCTTCGTAGCCCTTCTCGATGTGGATCAGTGCGGCCTTCTCCAGGACGGTGAGGTGCTGTCCGAGGTTTCCGGCGGTGAGTTCGAGGGTGGTGCGCAGGAAGCCGAACTCGACCCGGCGGGCCTGGTGGGTGACGGTGAGGATGCCGAGGCGGACGCGCTGGTGGACGACGTCGTCCAGGCCGTTGACGGGGTGCTGGTCGCTCTGGTCTGTCATGACAGGGCGCGGTGGCGGGGCAGTTGGGTGCGGGCGAAGCCGAGGGCGCCGAGCAGCAGGAACGCGCCGGGCGGGATCAGACGGGGCAGGCCGGACCAGGGCGAGGTGGCGTCGATCCCCGCCCAGCCGGTGGGGATCGGTGCCAGCTCGAGCGCGAGGTAGGCCAGCGTGAAGAGCAGCAGGACGCGGCTGCGTTCCACCCAGGCCAGCACCAGCAGGGGCAGCCCGACGGTGGCGGCCCCTCCGGTGAACCGTTCGAGGAGCATGGTCAGTTCGGAGGAGGGGGCGAGGTGCAGACCCCAGAAGTCGAGCGGGCCGCCGGGAGTGAGGTGGCGGGTGGCCCAGAACCCGGTGGCGGCCACCAGGCCGACCAGGACGATCCCGGCGATGACGTACGGCCGGACCGGGGTGCCCACGCCGCGGTTGCGCGAGCGGCGGATGTAGAAGAACGCGGTCGCGGTGTAGGCGAGCAGGAGCCCGAGCGTCCAGTAGACCGGTGATCCCTGCTTGATGAGGACGCAGCCGGTGCCCGGGCCCGTCGAGCTCTGGTCGTCCAGGCAGGACACGGTCCGGATGGTGAAGGTGAGGCGGTTGGCGAGGATGCCGCCCAGCGTGAGCACGCCCAGCAGTAAGAGGGGGAACCAGGTGCCGCGCTGGGCGGCGCGGACCCTGCGGGTCAAGTTGCCGAGGCCGGCGAGGACTTCGCGGGGTGTGCCCGGCGCGGGCACTGCTTCGTCTGTCATGCAGTCAGCTTTGCATTGCAGAGTAGTTGTGGCAAGAGACTTCGGTGGGGCGGTCCGGTCGGTGAACTCCGCTGTCCTGGCGAGGTGTTGCGCGAGGTGTGCGGGCGGCCGGTGGGATCGGGGCATCGCCGCAGCTGGCAGGGCCGAAGGCCGGGCCGGCCGCCTTCTGGTGATCCCGGATCTGGGATAGCATCGCGAATATGGGAATCGATACGGCCGCCGACGAGCGGCTGGCCACCAGGCTGGCCGAGCTCCGCGTCGAACGCGGTTGGACACTGGAGGAGTTGGCCCAGCGGGCGGATGTCAGCCGGTCCACGCTGTCCCGGGTCGAGCGGGCCGAGGTCAGTCCGACCGCGGCCCTGCTCGGGCGGCTCTGCGCGGTGTACGGGCGCACCATGTCGCGGCTGCTCGCCGAGGTGGAGTCCGCCCCGGCCCGGCTGGTGCGCGCCGGGGAGCAGCGGGTCTGGCGCGACGAGGCCACCGGGTTCGTGCGGCGTTCGGTGTCGCCGCCGCACGGCTCGCTGCGCGCCGAGATCATCGAGGGGCGGTTGCCGCCGGGCGCCGACATCAGCTACGACCGGCCGTCGGTGCCCGGATTGGAGCACCACATCTGGGTCCTGGAGGGCGAGTTGGAGTTGACCGTCGACGATGAGTCGCAGCTGCTCGCGGCCGGGGACTGCCTGCGCTTCGTCTGCGGCACCACCCGGTTCCGCAGCCCCGGACCGGAGGACGCCCGGTACGCGCTGGTGGTGGTCGAGCCGTGACCGCCAACGGGTCGATACCCGCCGACGGGCCGATATCCGCTGCTGAGCCGGCTCCCGCCGACGCCCCGGCTCCCGCCCCCGTGCGCTTCGACGCCGCCGGGCGCCGGGTGCTGCTGGTCTGCGTGGCCGGCGGCTTCACCACCCTGCTCGACCAGTCGGTCCTCAACACCTCGATCCCCGCCCTGCGCGAGAGCCTGCACGCCCAGCCCGCCCACCTGCAGTGGATCGTCGCCGGGTACTCGCTCGCCTTCGGCCTGGCGCTGATCCCCGGCGGGCGGCTCGGCGACGTCAGGGGCCGCAAGTGGTTCTTCGTCACCGGGCTGGCCCTGTTCACCGCGGTCAGCCTGCTCTCCGCGACCGCCACCGAGCCCTGGGTGCTGGTCGCCGCGCGGCTGCTCCAGGGCGCCGGGGCCGGCCTGGTCAACTCCCAGATGATCGGCACCCTCCAGGACGTCTTCAGCGGCCAGCTGCGCGCCCGGGCGCTCGGGATGTACGCCGTCACCGGCGGTCTGGCCTTCGCGCTCGGGCCGCCGATCGGCGGCGCCGTCCTGGCGGCCGTCGGGCCCGAACACGGCTGGCGGCTGACCTTCCTGCTCAATGTGCCGTTCGGCCTGGCCACCGTCGCGCTCGCCGCCCGCTACCTGCCGCGCCCGCGCCCCAGCGCCCGGCACGCCGACCTCGACCTGGTCGGCCTGCTGCTGGTCGCCGCGCTGACCCTGACCCTGATGCTGCCCTTCGTCCAGCCGCCCGGCTGGACCGGCTGGCTCGCCTTCACCGCCGGCGCCTGCCTGCTGCTCGGCGCGCTGGCCTGGTGGCAGCGCCGCTACGCCCGCTCCGGCGGCCACCCGCTGATCCACCCCGCGCTCACCCGCTCGGCGCCGTACGCACTCGGCACGGCGGTGGCGATGGCCCAGTTCGGCTCGTCCATCGCCGCCGGGCTGGTGCTCACGATGTTCCTCCAGGACGGCCTCGGCCTGTCCCCGATGGGCGCAGCCCTGGTCTCGCTGCCCTCGGCGGTGTCGATGGGGGTGGCCTCGGCGCTCGCCTGGCGGGTCGTCCAGCGGTTCGGCCGGCGGACCGTGACCGCCGGTATGGCCGCCTCCGCCCTGGTGATGCTCGCCGGGGGACTGGTCGTGCACTGGGCGCCGACGGCCGCCCTGCCCTGGGTGCTGGCGCTGCTGCAACTGCTCGGCGGTGCGGCCATCGGCGTGATGGGGGCCACCAACCAGGCCTACGTGCTGCGCCACGCGCCCGCCGAGGCGGCCGGGGTGAGCGGTGCGATCCTGCAGATGGCGCAGCGGATCGCGGCGGCGGTCTGCGTCTCCGCGCTGTCCGGGTTGTACCTGCGCGCCACTGCGGGCGGGGGAGGGCACCGGGCGGCCTACTCCTGGGCGAGCGCGGTGTGCGCGGTGGTGGCGGGCCTGGCGGTGCTGGCGGCGGTGTACGCGAGCCGGGCCGCGAAGGACGGGGAGGCGCCGGCGGCGGTGGCCTCGCCGGGGCCCTCGGCGGTGGGAGCGGAGCGCTGAGCCCCGCCGGGGGGCGGTTCCGCGTCGGCGTCGGGCTTGTGCGTCGGGATTGAGCGTCAGGATTGTGCGTCGGGCGAACAGTGCTCCCGGCCCGGCCGGTCCGCGCATACGGTGATCGTCATGACCGATCAGCTGACCGTCGACCTCGGGGAACTCCGCCTCGCCTACCGCGTGCACGGTGCGGTCGGCGCCCCGCCGCTGCTGCTCCTGCACGCGCTGGGCGAGCGGGGCGCGGACTGGGACGGGGTGCTCCCGCAGCTCGCCCCGCACCACCGGGTGTACGCCCTCGACCTGCGCGGCCACGGGGGCAGCGACCGCCCCGCCCGCTACGGCCTGGAGCTGATGCGGGACGACGTGGTCGCCTTCCTGGACGCGCTCGGACTGGCCCGGGTGGACCTCGTCGGCCACTCGATGGGCGGCGTGGTCGCCTACCTGCTCGCCCAGTCGCACCCCGAGCGGGTCGGGCGGCTGGTCCTGGAGGACATCCCGGCGCCCCACCCGCGCCCGGCCTCGCCCGTCGCCGACGCCCCCGACGGACCGGTGGACTTCGACTGGGCCGCGGTCGGGCAGATCAAGGCGCAGATCGACACCCCGGAGCCGGCCTGGCGGGAGCGCCTGGCTGACATCGCCGCGCCGACCCTGGTGGTGGCCGGCGGCCCGACCAGCCACGTCCCGCAGGACCGGATCGCCGAACTGGCCCGCCGGATCCCGGACTGCCGGGTGGTGACCATCGAGGCCGGACACCTGGTGCACCACAGCCGGTCGGCGGAGTACGTCGCGGTGGTCGCACCGTTCCTGCACCCCGCCTAGGGCCTCTCTTATGGATCATGCCGGGCGCACGACGCCGGAGCACGCACCTCGCTGCGTTGTCGTCGGTTGCCGATGCTCCGCATGGACGCCCTCCTCCGCCTTGCGATGCACGCACTCCAACGCCGCGCGCTGATCCGACCTGATCCATAAGAGAGGCCCTAGGGCTCGGTCGGATCCCGCGCACTCACCAGTGGTCACCACCGCATTCCGGCTGGGCAGGACACTCCGAAAGGCCCTACACCCGGAGGTACTTGCGCAGGGTGACGAGCGCCGCACCGGCCGCCATCACCGTTCCTGCCACGACCAGCAGGGGGATCACCGAGAGCACGGAGGAGGCGCCGATGAAGTGGATGAAGCTGATCCGCTTGCCGATCACGTGGCTGACGACGTAGTGGCCGCAGAACAGCAGCCCGGACGCCAGCGCTGCGCCCAGCAGGGCGGCGAAGACGGCCTCGGCGATGAACGGGATCTGGACGTAGAGGTTGGACGCGCCGACCAGCCGCATCACACCGGTCTCCCGCCTCCGGCTGTACGCGGAGATCCGGACGGTGTTGACGATCAGCAGGAGTGCGACGCAGAGCATCAGCCCGGTCAGCACGAGCGCTGTCTGCTGCAGGGTGTTGAGCACCAGGAAGAGGTTCTCCATGACCGAGCGCTGGTCGGTCACCGAGTGGACGCCGGGTTTGCCCATGAAGGCCGACCTGATGACGTCGTACTTCGCCGGGTCCGTCAGCTTGACCCGCCAGGACTGCTGGATGGCCTCCGGGCCGACCACGGAGGCCAGCGGGCTGTTCGGCACCATTTCCTTCCAGCGCTTGTAGCCCTCCACCGCACTCTCGAAGCTGGCGGACTTCACCACCGACATCTTGTCGAGGGCCGTCTTCACCTCGGCGATCTGCTGGTCGGTGGCGGCGCCGCCCGTGCACTGCGGCGAGTAGATGACGTCCGTCCTGGTGCAGAAGTAGACGCTGACCTCGACCCGGTCGTACCAGAAGCCCTTCATCGAGTCGACCTGGGCCCGGACGAGCAGGCTGGCGCCGGCCAGTGCCAGGGCGAGGGCGACGCTGACGACGACGGCAATGGTCATCGTCACGTTGCGGCGCAGGCCGATGCCGATCTCTGACAGGACGAACTGGGCACGCATCGTTTCCAACTCCAAGCGGCAGCCGGGACCGTACGGGCGGAGCACCGGACCGGGCGGGGCTGCCGCGACGGCGGGAGCGGCCGTGGGCGGGTCCGGGTGTGCCCTCGCGATCAAGGACCCCCATCTCTACCGGTGCGGCCCGGGGCGGCACAGAAGCGTTCGGGCACAGTGCGCCGCCCGATCGGGAACGGCCGCCGCCCGGCCGGGGCCTCCTCCACGGTCACGCCCGGGGAGTACGGCTCCAGGTCGCGGAAGAACCGGACCGGATCGGCCGGCAGCAACGGCTCGATCCGGTCCCACATCGCATCACTGATCACCAACCGGACAGGCACATCCGGTCAACTGCTCAACGCATCGAAGAGCACGCCTTGGGCCCTGGTCAGACCCCGTGCTCGGCCGGGAGGCGGCCGGCCCGGACGGCCGCGACCAGCTCGGCGTGGTCCGCCTCGGTACGGTCCGCGTACGCCACCGCGAAGGCGGCGACCGCCTCGTCCAGCTCCTCGTTCTTGCCGCAGTAGCCGCCGAGCAGGCCCGGGTCGGCGGTGTGCGCATGGGCCCGGGCCAGCAGGGCGCCGGTGATCCGGGCGTAGTCGTCCAGCTGGTCGGGGAGCAGCGCCGCCGGGTCCACGCTGCCCTTGCGGTTGCGGAACTGCCGCACCTGGTAGGGCAGTTCGTCAACAGTGGTCCAGCCCAGCAGGGTGTCGCTGACCACCTGCATGCGCTGCTGGCCGAGCACCACCCGGCGGCCCTCGTGACCGTCCTGCGCCGTCGCGGGGTAGCCCGCGCGGGCCAGGTGTGGCAGCAGGACGGAGGGGCGGGCCTCCTTGACCTGGAGGACCAGCGGCTGCTCCCGGTGGTCGGTCAGCAGGACCACGTAGGAGCGGGTGCCGACGCTGCCGGTGCCGACCACCCGGAACGCCACGTCCTGCACGTGGTAGCGGGAGAGCAGCGGGTGCAGCTCGGCGGCCACCGTGTGCACGTACGGGCCGAGTGCGGCCGCCACGGCGGCGGCCGTCGCGTCGGGCACCTCGCTGAGCACCGGCGGCGCGGCGGTGAAGCGCCAACCGCCCTCCTCGGTACGGACGGTGGACTTGGCGGCGAACCTGGCGCTGGTGTTGCCGAGCGCCTTGTTGCCGACCTTGTGCAGCACCTCGGCCAGGTCGTGCGCCTGGGCGAAGGAGACCAGCTGGTCGTCCGCGACGGCGTTCCAGGCGTCTAGCGCGGGCAGCTTCGCGAGCGCCCGCATCGTGCGGCGGTACGAGCCGGTCGCGTGGAAGGCCGCCTGCCGGGCGGTCGTCTCGTCGGCGCCGACCTCGCGGCCGGCCAGCACCAGGCTGGCGGCGAGCCGCTTGAGGTCCCACTCCCAGGGGCCGGGCACGGTCTCGTCGAAGTCGTTGATGTCCATGACCAGTTGGCCGCGGGCATCGCCGTACAGGCCGAAGTTGGCGGCGTGCGCGTCGCCGCAGAGCTGGGCGGTTATCCCGGTGGTGGGGGTGGCGGCGAGGTCGGCGGCCATCAGCCCGGCCGACCCGCGCAGGAAGGCGAACGGGGTGGCCGTCATCCGGCCGAGTCGGATCGGCACCAGGTCGGCGAGGCGGCCCGCGTTGGACGCCTCGATCGCCTCGACGGCGGTCGGGCGGTCGTCCGCGGGGACGAACTCGCCGTGCCGCGCGCGGGGCATCCGCCCGCGCAGCGCCTTGCCGCGCTCCCGGGCCCGCCCGTCGTGCCGCGGCGCGAACCCGTCCACGGCGAACCGCCGCCCGGCCGCCTGTCCGGTCACCACCGCGTCCGCCCTGGCCGCCGGCCTGTCGGACCCGTTCACCGCATCGGTCTGCTGCGTCACTGCGCCCGCCCCGTTTCCTCCGTCGTTCCGGCCCGCGCCTCACGCGGACCAGGCCCCTCGCGGGCCGCGCAGCAGGCTACCTGGCCGCTTCGGTCGACCCGCAGGGGGAGGGACGCCGGAGAGGAGGGCGCGGTTCCGCCACCGGACACGGCCTAAGGTGGCCGGGTGGACGATCTTCGGGGGACGGCCGGCATACGGATGGCCGCGGGCGCGGCGGCGGTGGCAGTGGTGGCGGCCGGGCTGGGCGTGCGGGCGCTGGCGGGCGGGGCGGTCGCCAAGTACGCGGGCGACGGGCTCTACACGGTGCTGGTGTACGCGCTGGTGGTCGCCGCCGCCCCGCGGGTGCGCCCGGTGCGCGCGGCCCTGGTGGCCGCCGCGCTGAGCTGGGCGGTCGAGCTGTTCCAGCTCACCGGCGTACCCGACGACCTCGCCCGCCGCAGCACGGCGGCCCGGCTGGTCCTCGGCTCCACCTTCAACCCGCCGGACCTGTTCTGGTACCTGGTGGGCGCGGCGCTCGCCGCCCTGGTGCACACGGCCCTGCTGCACACGGCCCTGCGACACCCGGCCGGGTCGGGCCGCCCGCGGGCTTGAGCGCCCCTGTACGACGGCTCCGGGGCCGGGCGCCATCCTCGACGGATGTACTCACTGCTCGGCTCCTGCCTGCGTTTCCTGCTGCGAGGCCTGATCGTCTCGGGGCAGATCTCGGGGTACGTCCCACCGGTGCTCGCGCCGTCGGGGAGCGGCCCGGCGCCGGGGCACCCGGAGCGGCTCTGCCCCGAGGTGCCGCTCAGCGCCGTCGAGCTGCGGCTGCGGCGCGAGCTCCGCGGTCTCGGCGACGGGCCGACGCGCCCTGAACTCTGAGTCCGGTGAGCCGGTGCCTCCTCCGCGCCCCGCCCCGCACGCCCCGACCCGGGGGGCGCACGGGGCCGGCGCGGAGCTGAGGCTCAGGCGCCCGCGGAGGCGGTGGACCGCGCCGAGGCCGGCCCCTCAAGCGGCGGCCCCTCGCGCGGCGGCTCCTCCCTGGGCGGCAGGCGTCGCAGCAGCGGCCCGGTCATCAGTGTGGTGACCAGGGCCATCACCACCATGGCGCTGAACATCCGGGTGTCGATGACCCCGAGCCGGTGGCCCACGTTCAGGATGACCAGTTCGGTGAGCCCCCGGGCGTTGAGCAGGATGCCGAGGGCGGCGGCATCGCGCCTGGTCGAACCGGTCAGCCGGGCGGCGGCGGCAGCACCGACGAACTTGCCCGCGCAGGCCGTCACCAGCACCGCGGCGACGATGGCCAGCCCGTGCAGCCCGAGGCCCGCCAGGTCGACGGACAGGCCGGTGACGGTGAAGAAGGCGGGCAGCAGCAGGAGTCCGGCCTGCTCGATGCGCTCCGGGACCTCCGGGGCGAGGACGTCGATCCGCCGGCGGGGCACCGCCGCCCCGAACATGAAGGCGCCGAACACGGCGTCCAGGCCGATCGTGCTGGTGACGTAGGCGGTGAGCAGCGTCCCCGTGACGAGCACGGCGTGGATCCACGGGCCGCCGACGGAGCGGCGGCGCTCCGGCGCCAGCAGCCAGGTCAGGCCGGGGCGCACGACGAAGGCGAGGACCAGGACGACCAGCGCCGAGTTCAGCGCCAACCTGCCCAGGGCCCAGGGGCTCTGGGACTTCACCACGGCCACCACCACGGCCAGCGCACACCAGGCGAGGAAGTCCTGGAGGGCGGCGCAGGCCAGCGACATGGCGCCGAGCGGATCCTGCTGCATCCGGCGCTCGGCGATGATCCTGGCGAGGACGGGGAACGCGGTGATGGACATCGCCGCGCCCAGGAAGAGCGCCGGTCCGAGCCAGTCGTCCGTGGTCAACTGCGATTTGTCGAACCAGGGTTGGAGCAGCACCGCGAGGCCCAGGCCGAGCGCGAAGGGCAGCGCGACGGAGCTGAGCGAGACCGCGGTCACCTGGCGTCCGGCGCCCCGCAGATGGCCGATGTCGAACTGGTAGCCGACGATGAACATGAAGAAGACCAGGCCCAGTTGGGAGAGCACCCGGAGAAAGGGCTGGACCTCGGCGGGGAACAGGACGGCGTCCAGGTGCCCGGGGAGCAGCCCGAGCAGGCTGGGCCCCAGGGCGACACCGCCGACGATCTCCCCCATCACGGCCGGCTGCCGCAGCCGGACGGCGAGCCGCCCGCAGACGAAGGCCGCGGCGAGGATGACGGCGAGGGCGACGAGCACCCCGCCCGCGGTCTGCGCCTCGGTCGGGCCGGCGGCGAGCAACTGCGGGTGCACAGGGGCGTAGGAGTCATGGGGAGGGGGGAGGGCCAGTGGGCTCATCGGGTACGACCTCTTCGTTCGGCGCCCGGCTGGGGGCGGTGGCCGTGCCGGTACGGTCGGTACCGGGTCGGGGGGAGGGCGGCGGTCATCGACCGGCGGCGAGCAGATCCGTCCGGAGCGGGACGGGCGAGGTGCCGAAGGCGATCCGGCGCAGCATCGCGCCGTAGAGCGGGGTCCTGGAGAGCAGCGCCGCCGTCCGGGGGCGGACCGTCGAGGAGAGCCGTCCGGTGGAGAGCATCATCCGGCTCTGCACCCGCTGGATCCGGGTGATCCGGTCCACCTCGGGTCGGCGCAGCGCGGTGTACGCCCGCAGCCGGTCCGCGCCCGCGTCGCCGCTGCGGACCGCCTCGACCAGCACCGGGTGGGCCGCCACGGCGTCCCGGATGGCCAGGTTGATGCCCTGGGCGCCGATCGGGCTGTGGGTGTGGGCGCTGTCGCCGATCAGGACCAGTCCGTCGCGCACCCACTCCTCGGCGCTGCCGGAGAAGACGTCGAGTAGGGAGAGGTCGCCGAAGCCGGTGATCTCCGCGCGGATCCGGTCGGCGTACTCCGGGGCGGCGCGGCACAGTTGATCGACGATGTGGCCGGCGCCCTGGTCGGCCAGTGGCCGGAATCCGCCGTGCGGGAGCGTCCAGCCGAGCTGGACCGAGTCCGAGGCCGAGAAGTAGCTGAGGACGGGGTTGCCGCCGGCCCGGAAGACCCGGACGTCCCGCGGTCCCGAGCCGGCCGGGGGCGGTGACCCGCTCAGCCGGAACCAGAGCACGTCCTGGCTGAACAGCTCCTGGCGCCGGTACCCGATGCCGGCCAGGGTGCGGACCTTGGAGAACCGGCCGTCCGCCGCGACCACGCACCGCGCCCGGATCACCCGGCCGACCGGGCCGGCCCCCTGGGTGGCGACCACGCCGCGCACCGCGCCCGCCTCCTCCACCAGCGCGGACGCCTTGGTGCCGGCCAGGTGGACGAAGCCCTCGTGGCGTTCGCAGGCGGCCAGCAGCTCGGTCAGCAGGTGGCGCTGGGGCAGGCTCAGCAGGCAGTTGTACGGTCCGGGCAGCCGCCGGTAGTCGCCGTTGATGAGGACCCGCCCGTGCTCCTCCAGCAGGAAGCGGTCGTGTTCGACGGCGCCGTGCTCCCGGGCGGGGCCGAGGACGCCCAGTTCGTCCAGCAGCGCCTGGCCGCCGGGCTGCAGGATCTCCCCGCGGTACGTCCGGTCCAGCGTGCGGCTGCGCTCCAGCAGGGTGACCCGGATGCCGGAGCGGACCAGCAGCAGGGCGAGCGTCAGCCCGGCCGGGCCGCCGCCGACCACGCAGATGTCGGTGTCGATGTCCATGCGCCCAGACCCTAGGCAGCGCCCCTCAACGGCGGTTCGCGCCGCCGCCCTGCGCCTGCCGTGGGCAGCGCGGACGCCCGCCGCCCGGGAGCTCGCCCCCGGCCGGCCGGATCGGCGGCCGCGGGTCAGGTGGACGACGGCTCGAACCCGCCGCGAGGCCGGGACCGGACGATCTGTACCGGCGGAATTCCCTGCCGTACAGGAGGTCGTCGGGCATGTCGGAGACGGACAGCAGGTCGGAGACGGGCGGGGGGAGCAGCAGTGTCAGGTGAGGACGGGCGGCGCCGTGTGGTGGTGACCGGGATGGGTGTGGTGGCGCCCGGCGAGGTCGGCACCAAGGCCTTCTGGGAGCTGCTGACGGCGGGCCGGACGGCGACCCGGACGATCTCGACGTTCGACGCGTCGCCGTTCCGGTCCCGGGTGGCCGCCGAGTGCGAATTCGATCCGGTGGCGAGCGGTCTGACGCAGCGTGAGATCCGGCAGTGGGACCGCACCGCGCAGTTCGCGGTGGTCGCGGCCCGGGAGGCGCTGGCCGACTCGGGCGTGTCGGGTCTGAACGACCCGCTGCGGACCGGGGTGATGGCGGGCACGGCGTGCGGGATGACGATCAGTCTCGACCGCGAGTTCGCCGTGGTGAGCGACGAGGGCCGCAAGCGCCTGGTCGACGACGGGCACGGGGTGCCGTACCTCTACGACTACTTCGTGCCGTCCTCGATGGCGACCGAACTGGCCTGGCTGGTGGAGGCGGAGGGCCCGGTGGGCGTGGTCTCGACCGGGTGCACCTCCGGGATCGACGTGATCGCCCACGCGTGCGACCTGATCCGCGACGGCGAGGCGGACGTGATGCTCGCCGGTGCCTCGGACGCGGCGATCTCGCCGATCACCGTGGCCTGCTTCGACGCGATCAAGGCGACCACGCCGCGCAACGACGAGCCGCAGAGCGCGTCGCGGCCGTTCGACCTGACCCGCAACGGCTTCGCCCTCGGCGAGGGCGCGGCGATGTTCGTCCTGGAGGAGCGCGAGCACGCGCGCCGCCGCGGTGCGCAC
Source organism: Kitasatospora sp. NPDC052868 (assembly GCF_044547105.1). Classification (NCBI taxonomy): domain Bacteria; kingdom Bacillati; phylum Actinomycetota; class Actinomycetes; order Kitasatosporales; family Streptomycetaceae; genus Kitasatospora; species Kitasatospora sp. NPDC052868. Next base: position 131,370 of record NZ_JBITZW010000013.1, read on the forward strand.
ATCTACGCCGAGGTCACGGGGTACGCGGGGCGCTGCAACTCCTACAGCATGACCGGGCTGCGCCTGGACGGGAACGAGATGGCCGAGGCGATCCGGGTCGCGCTCGACCGCAGCCGGATGAACCCCGAGGACATCGCGTACGTCAACGCGCACGGCTCGGCCACCAAGCAGAACGACCGGCACGAGACGGCCGCGTTCAAGAAGAGCCTGGGCGACCACGCCTACCGGGTGCCGGTCAGCTCGATCAAGTCGATGATCGGGCACTCGCTGGGCGCGGTGTGCGCTCTCGAGTTCGCGGCCAGCGCCCTGGCGATCGAGCACTCGGTGGTGCCGCCCACGGCCAACCTCCACGTGCCCGATCCCGAGTGCGATCTGGACTACGTGCCGCTGGTGGCCAGGGAGCAGCGGGTGTCCACGGTGCTGAGCGTGGCCAGCGGCTTCGGCGGCTTCCAGAGCGCGATCGTGCTGGCGGATCCGGAACGGGGTGGGGCATGAGCAGGGTGGTGGTGACCGGCATCGGCGTCGTGGCGCCGAACGGCTGGGGTGTGGAGGAGTACTGGGAGGCCACGCTGGCCGGGCGCTCGGGCCTCGGCCCGCTGACCCGCTTCGACTCGGCCGGCTACCGGGCGCACGTGGCCGGCGAGGTGAACTTCACCCCGGAGGACCACCTGCCGGGTCGGCTGCTGCCCCAGACCGACCACATGACCAGGCTGGCGCTGGTGGCCGCGCAGGAGGCCCTGGCCGACGCCGGGGCCGACCCGGCGTCGATGCCGGACTTCGCCGCCGGGGTGGTCACGGCCGCCTCGGCGGGCGGGTTCGAGTTCGGCCAGCGCGAGCTGGAGGCGCTGTGGAGCAAGGGCCCCGCCTACGTCAGCGCCTACCAGTCCTTCGCCTGGTTCTACCCGGTGAACACCGGCCAGATCTCGATCCGGCACGGCATGCGGGGCCCCGGGTCCGCGCTGGTGGCCGAACAGGCCGGCGGGCTGGACGCCCTCGCCAAGGCGCGGCGGCACGTCCGGGAGGACACCGCGCTGATGCTGGCCGGCGGGGTGGACGGCTCGATCTGCCCGTGGTCGTGGCTCTGCCTCACCCGCAGCGGCACGATCAGTGCGGAGAAGGACCCGCGGCGGGCCTTCGTCCCCTTCGACGCCGACGCCTCGGGCGGGATCCCGGGGGAGGGCGGCGCCCTGCTCGTGCTGGAGACCCCGGAGCGGGCGGTGGAGCGCGGGCAGCGCCGCCACTACGGCGAGGTCGCGGGCTATGCGGCGACCTTCGACCCGCGGCCGGGCTCCGGCCGGCCCGCCGGGCTGCGGCGGGCGATCGACGCGGCCCTGGCCGACGCCGGGGTCGGGGCGGGCGACATCGACGTGGTGTTCGCCGACGCCAGCGGGGTGGCCGAGCGGGACCGCGCGGAGGCCGAGGTACTGAGCGCGGTGTTCGGACCGCGCGGGGTGCCGGTGACGGTGCCCAAGACGATGACCGGCCGGCTGCTCGCCGGGGGCGCCCCGCTGGACGTGGCGGCGGCGCTGCTGGCCATGCGGGACTCCGTCATCCCGCCCTCCGTCCACATCGACCGCCCGGCCCACGGGGAGCTCGACCTCGTACGGGACCGGCCCCGGTCGGCCCGGCTGGGGAGCGCGCTGGTGCTCGCCCGCGGGCACGGCGGGTTCAACAGCGCGCTCGTGCTGACGAGTTGCTGACGAGTTGCTGAGCAGTCGCCGACGATCCGGCGACGATCCGGCGGCGGGAGAGCGGCGAGCCGCCGACAGCCGCAGTAGGCGGCCGAGCGCGTAGGCGAAGAAGTGACCGACGATCAACAGAACTGAGGAAACACCATGGCAGAGTTCACCCTTGACGATCTGATCAGCGCGCTGCGCGAGGCGGCGGGCAGCGACGAGGGCGTCGACCTTGACGACATCCTCGACGTGCCCTTCGAGGCCCTGGGCTACGACTCACTGGCCCTGTTCAACACCGTCAACATGATCGAGCGGGACCGCGGCGTCGCCCTTCCAGACGACGTCGTGGTCGAGGCCACCACGCCCCGGCAGCTGCTGGACGCGGTCAACCTCGGCCTCGCCAAGGCGGGTTGAGCGTGTGCGGCATCGTTGGGGCGGTCGACTACGAGGCCTCCCCCGAGCAGCGCCGCGAGCTGCTCCAGGCGATGACGGACACCATGGCCTGCCGGGGGCCGGACGCCGAGGGGCTCTGGTTCGGTCCGTGGGTCGGCTTCGGCCACCGGCGGCTGGCGGTGATCGACCCGGCGCACGGGCAGCAGCCGATGACCGCCGAGCACGAGGGCCGCAGCGCGTCGATCACCTTCGCCGGGGAGGTCTACAACTTCCGTGAGCTGCGCGCCGAGTTGATCGGGCACGGCCACCGGTTCCGGACGGCGTGCGACACCGAGGTCGTCCTGCGCGGCTACCTGCAGTGGGGCGCCGCACTGGTCGAGCGGCTGAACGGCATGTACGCCTTCGGCATCTGGGACGGGCAGGCCGAGGAGCTGCTGCTGGTCCGGGACCGGATGGGCGTCAAGCCGCTGTACTACCACCCGACCCGCACGGGCGTGCTGTTCGGCTCGGAGCCGAAGGCGATCCTGGCCGACCGGACGATACCGCGCAGGGTCGGCGCGGAGGGGCTGTGCGAGGCCCTGGACATGGTCAAGACGCCCGAGGCGGCGGTCTTCTCGGGCATGCACGAGGTCCGTCCCGGCCAGCTGGTCAGGGTGGGCCGCACCGGGGTGCGCCGGCAGACGTACTGGCGGCTGGAGGCCCGCGAGCACACCGACGACCTGCCCGCCACCATCGGGGCCGTCCGGGAGCTGCTGTCCGACACGGTCGAGCGCCAACTGGTCGCGGACGTGCCGCTGGGAGTGCTGCTCTCCGGCGGGCTCGACTCCTCGGCGGTCACCGCGCTGGCCGCCCGCTCCGGGCCGGTGCGCTCCTTCTCGGTGGACTTCCGGGGGGCGGCGGACGGCTTCGCCCCGGACGCGGTGCGGCAGGCGCCGGACGCCCCGTTCGTCCGGGACCTGGCCCGGCACGTGGGCGCGGACCACCGCGAGATCCTGCTGGACAGCCCGGAGTTGACGGATCCCGCGGTACGCGCCGCGGTGCTGCGGGCGACCGACCTGCCGCCCGCGTACTGGGGCGACATGTGGCCCTCGCTGTACCTGTTCTTCCGGGCGGTGAAACAGCACTGCACGGTGGCGCTGTCGGGCGAGGCGGCGGACGAACTGTTCGGCGGCTACCGCTGGTTCCGCAACCCGCTGGCCCTGCGCGCCGCGACCTTCCCCTGGCTCACCTCCGGTTCGGCGCGCTACTTCGGCGGCCGGTCGCTGTTCCAGCAGGGCCTGTTGGACAAGCTCGACCTGGACGGCCACCGGGCCGCCCGGTACTCCGAGGCGCTCGCCGAGGTCCCGGTGCTGCCGGGGGAGTCCGCCGAGGACCGCCGGATGCGCGAGGTCACCTATCTCAACCTGACCCGGTTCGTGCAGACCCTGCTGGACCGCAAGGACCGGATGAGCATGGCGGTCGGCCTGGAGGTCCGGGTGCCGTTCTGCGACCACCGGTTGGTGGAGTACGTGTTCAACGTGCCCTGGGAGATGAAGTCCTTCGACGGTCGGGAGAAGAGCCTGCTCCGGGCGGCTGTCTCGGACCTGCTGCCGCGCTCGGTGGTCGAACGGGTCAAGACCCCGTACCCGGCCACCCAGGACCCGGGCTACGAGGGCGTGCTGCGCGCCGAGCTCGCGGGGCTGCTGCGCGACCGGGACGCGCCGGTGCTGCCGCTGCTGGACCTCGGGCGGGCCCGGGCCCTGGTCGACCGGCCGCTGGGCGCGGTCAGCCGGCCCTACGACCGGGGCAGCCTGGAGCTGGTGCTCTGGCTCAACTCCTGGCTCCGGGAGTACGAGGTCACGCTGGACCTGTGACCTCGGCGGCGCCCGGCCCGTCCGTCACCGACGGGGGCAGCTCGTCCGCCAGGACCGCACGAAGGCCACGCAGCAGCCGCCGCGTGGCCTTCAGGTCGTCCGGGTCCAGGGCCGCGGCCAGGTGCTCCAGCCAGCGCCGCTCGGCCGGCTCCAGCCGGGCGAGCGCGTCGGCGCCCTTGGCGGTCAGCGAGACCAGCGGGGCGCGCTTGTCCGCCGGGTTGGGCGCGGTGCTGACGAGACCGTCCTCGACCAGCCGGACGACGGTCTGCTGGACGGCCTGCCGGCGCAGCCCGCGCTCCCGGGCCAGGTGGGCGGCGCTCTGCGGGCCCTCCGCCAGCAGGCCGAGCACCTGCCACCGCGCGGAGGTCAGCCCGAACCGGCCGGACAGCGCGTCGCCCGCGCGCAGCAGGGCGCCGTTGACGGCGAAGAGTTCGGTGGTGATCTCGCTCAAGGTATCGGCCGCGGGGGAGAGGTCCGTCATGGGGGCAGCCTAATCGCAGCACGCCCCCGCCGTTTCGACAAGAGCTTGTCATTCCCTCGGCCCGGCCACTACCCTCAACTCGACAAGAGCTTGTCGATTTCAATGGAGAAACAGGAATGGCTAACCTCGCCTCGCAGACCGACGAGGCCGTCGCCGACGACGACACCGGCCCGGCCGGCTTCACCCACCGCCAGATCATCACGGCGCTCTCCGGACTGCTGCTGGCCGTCCTGCTCGCCGCGCTCGACCAGACCATCGTCTCCACCGCACTGCGCACCATCGGCGACCAGCTGCACGGCCAGACCGTCCAGGCCTGGGTGATCACCGGCTACCTGGTGAGCTCCACGATCGCGATGCCGTTCTACGGCAAGCTCTCCGACATCTACGGCCGCAAGCCGCTCTACCTGGCGGCGATCGTGATCTTCATCGTCGGCTCGGCGGCCTGCGCGGCGGCGAACTCCATGGAGACCCTCGCCATCGCCCGGGTGGTCCAGGGCTTCGGCGGCGCCGGCCTGATGTCGCTGCCCACCGCCGTGATCGCCGACCTCGCCCCGGTGCGGGAGCGCGGCCGCTACTTCTCCTACCTGATGATGGCCTGGGTCGCCGCCAGCGTGCTCGGCCCGCTGGTCGGCGGGCTGTTCGCGGGCGCCGGCGAGATCCTGGGGGTGACCGGCTGGCGCTGGGCCTTCCTGATCAACGTCCCGCTCGGGCTGGTGGCGCTGCTCAGCGTGCGCAAGGCGCTCAACCTGCCGCACCAGCGGACGGACCACCCGATCGACTACCGCGGCGCCCTCTGCCTCGCGCTCGCGCTGGTGCCGCTGCTGATCGTCGCCGAGGAGGGCCTGGACTGGGGCTGGGGCTCGGCCCGCGCCCTGGTGCTGTACGCGGTCGCCGCCGTCGGCACGGTGCTGTTCGTGGTGGTGGAGCGGGCCCGCGGGCTGTCCGCCATGGTCCCGCTGCGGCTGTTCCGGCGGGGCGGCATCACGCTGGCCACCGCCGTCAACTTCACCATCGGCGTCGGCATCTTCGGCACCGTCTCCACCCTGCCGCTCTTCCTCCAGCTGGTGCAGGACCGCAGTGCCACCGTGGCGGGGCTGGTGATCATCCCGGTGATGACCGGCGCGATCCTCTCCCAGATGGTCTGCGCGAAGATCATCAAGAAGTCGAACCGCTACAAGAAGCCCGCGATCGCCGGGCTCGGCTCGATGGCCGGCGCACTGCTGAGCCTCTCCGCCGCCGGCGCCGACACCCCGCTCTGGGCGGTCGTGCTGCTCGCGGGCTGGCTCGGCCTGGGAATCGGGCTCTCGCAGACCGTCATCACGCTGGCCATCCAGAGCGCGGCGCCCAAGTCCGAGCTGGGCGTGGCCAACGCCGCCTCCGGCCTGTTCCGCCAGCTCGGCGGCACGGCGGGCGCCGCGGTGTTCATGTCGGTGCTGTTCAGCGTCGCGGCCGACCGGATCGGCGGAGCGCTCGACGGCGACGACGCCGTCCGCCGGGCGCTCTCCGACCCGGACACCACCGGCGGGCTCGCCGCGACGGCGGTCGACGCCTTCGCCTCCGGGTTCCAGACCATGTTCCTGGTCGGCGGCGTGATCCTGGCGGTCGGCTTCGTGCTCACCTTCCTCCTGCGGGAGCTGCGCGACGAGGGGTGACCACCTCCTGCGGGAGCCACGCGGCGAGGTGACCCCTGCGCGGGGCACCGGCGGACCACGGCCCGGGGCCGGCCACCACACGGTGGCCGACCTCGGGCCGTCGCACGCGCGACCCCGGCTCGAAGAGCCTCTACGAGCATGGGGACATCCCCAAGACCACCGAGAGTGGAGGACCCATGCCCCCGATACCCCTGCCCGACGAGCTGCTCGCCGACTGCGTCGACGGCCCGACCTTCCTGTCGATCATGGGAGCGCTGCCCACCGGCGTGACCGTCGTGACCACCCTGGGCCCCGACGGCGAGCCGTACGGGCTGACCTGCTCGGCGGCCTGCAGCGTCTCCAAGACGCCGCCCCTGCTGCTGGTCTGCATCCACCGGGAGAGCCGGGTGCTGCGGGCCCTCCTGGACCGCGGCGCGTTCGCGGTGAACGTGCTGCGCGGCGGCGGGGAGGACACCTCCGCGCTGTTCGCCTCGGCCCGCGGCGACCGCTTCGGCGGCGTCGAGTGGGAGCCCAGCCGGCTCGGCGGCCTGCCGACCTTCCCCGCGGACGCCGTCGCCCACGCCGAGTGCCGGGTCGCCTCGGCCCTCGACGCCGGCGACCACACCATCGTGGTCGGCGCGGTGGTGGACGGCGCCGCCCGGCCCGAGGTGCCGAGTCCGCTGATGTACTGGCGCCGCAACTACGCCCGCTGGCCGGTCGAGGAGGACCCGCGGGCGGCCGCACTGACCCTGGCCGCCGAGGGCTGAGCGACAGGCTGACGACCGCGCAGCCGGCGTACGGCAGCACACGGCAGCACGCGGCAGCGCGCGACGGCAGACGACAGCGGCGAGGGCCGCCGCCCGGGGGCGGCGGCCCCGGCGCGGGCCGGGGGGGGGGGGGGGGGGGCGGGCGGCGAAAGAATGCCCCCGCGGGGGGGTGGGGGGGGGGGGGGGGGGGC
>NZ_JBITZW010000013.1:138371-144787 GCF_044547105.1 Kitasatospora sp. NPDC052868
CCGCGGCGCCGCCCGCCCCGCCCGCCGCCCGCGGCCCGCGGCCCCCCCGGGCCGCGCGCGGCCCCACCCGCCCCGCGGGCGGGGCGGCCCCGGGGGGGGGCGGGCGGGCCGCGCCCCTCGCCGCTGGTGTGCGCTCCTGCCGCTACTTCCTGCGCATCGCGGCCTGGACCTCCTCGGCGCTGGCCGCCAGCAGCTCCCGGATCTCCGGGCGCGCGTGGTCGGTGGCCCACTGCGCGATCTGGAACATCTTCTCCGCCGTCGGGTTGATGTGGTGGGTGTCGGGGTCGTTGAAGCCCAGCGCGGGCAGCATCCAGTCCGACTCCCGCACCTGGCGCTCCAGGACGGCCGCCCCCTCCTCGGCCGTCATCCGCTTCGCGTCCACCGCCTCGCACACCTCGGTGACCTTGTCGAAGGCCTCCTTGTAGAAGTCCACCGGGCACCACAGCCCCGGGTACGGGTTCTCGTCCAGAGCCTGGCAGTGCGAGTCGTCCCCGGTCTCCTTGGTCGCGGTCAGCGCGTTGAGGATCCGCTTGCCGCCGATCACGCTGGCCGAGGCCCAGATCCGGAACACCGAGTTCCAGAGCGGGTAGTGCGAGAAGGAGATGAAGGAGTTGTTCACCAGCCGGTCGTTGTAGTCCAGCAGGCCCTGCTCCAGCGTCTCCACGTAGGCGAACCGCTCCGCCGAGAAGTCGTCCTCGCGCAGCGCCGCCATCAGCCGCCAGGAAAGCGAGTTGATGATCTCACAGGTGTTGGAGAGCCCGCGGGAGAAGAGCGGGTCGATGAACCCGGCCGCGTGCGACATCAGGCACCAGCGATCGCCGACCGTCCGGGTCGAGGAGTACTGCATCCGGTCCGTGCTGACCCACTCCCGCACACTGCGGGCACCCTTCAACTGCCGTGCCACCGCGGGGAAGCGCTCCACATGGGACCAGAACTCCTCCTCGGGGGTGAGGTCCGGGCGGGCCGGGTAGGTCCGCGGGTCGAGCTGGATCCCCACGCTGCACAGCGGGTTGGTCGCCCCCGGGTGGTTGTCGAAGGGGATCACCCACATCCAGCCGCGCTCGAAGATGTGGTGCATCGTCCCGTCGTTCCACGGCACCGGCGGGCGCAGCTCCTCCGGCGTGTCCACGTGGTCGTCGATCGCCCCCACGCCGACCATGTGGGTGAAGATCGAGCGGGCGTGGTGCTTGAGCCGGCTGGGCTCCTCGCGCAGCCCCAACTGCTTGGCCAGCGGCGAGCGGAACCCGCTGGCGTCGACCAGGTAGCGGGCGCGGAAGCTGCTGCCGTCCGTGCCGACCACCGTCACGCCGTCGTCGTCGAGGTCGAGCCGCTCCACCCGGTAGTCCTGCCGCGCGTCGCAGCCGTAGCGGACGGCGGTGTGGAACATGTACGCGTCGGTGTCCTGCCGGAAGAAGTGCGCGGCGTTGCCGACGATCGCGGGGATGCGGAACTGGCTGGTCTCCGTCGGGTCCGGCTCCTCGCCGTCCTGGTGGAACATGAACCCGAAGTTGCTCTTCTGCCCGTGCGCGCTGCTGACGTTGGCCAGGACGTCCTCGAAGCTCGCCAGGTTGGCGATCTCCGGCACGCCGTACCGGTCGGCGATCAGCCGCAGGACCACCAGGGTCTGCCCGATGGTCGACTCGCCGACCGCGAACCGGGGGTGGTGGGTGCCGTCCAGCAGCAGGATGCGGAAGCCCTGCTTGGCCAGGATCGATCCGAGCATCGTGCCCGACAGGCCGGTGCCGACGATCACGACGTCGTACGGCTGCCCGGACTGCTGCTCCGTGGTGTGCGCTGCCATGCCGTTCTCCCCTCCGGTCAGACGGACTTGATGCCGATGGCCAGGTGGTCCCTGGTGATGGTGTCGGTGCCGACCACCCGGTCGACCGTGAATCCGGCCTCCTCCAGGTACGCACGGGCCTGGTCGAGCGAGTAGGCCGAGCTGTCGTCCCGGATCATGGTGTGGTTGATCCGCTGGAGCAGGACCTCCGGGTCCCGCTCGTCCGGGTCGATCATGGCGTCGTACAGCACCACCCTCCCGCCCGGCCGAACCGCCTTGAAGGCGCGGCGCAGCAGCTCCTGGCGGTCGGCCACCGGCCAGTCCGGCAGCACGTGCCCGAAGATCAGCACGTCGGCCTCGGGCAGCGGCGAGGCGAAGAAGTCGCCGCCGTGGAAGGAGACCCGGTCGGCCGTCCCCGCCGCGCCGACCAGCTCGTCGAAGAGCGGGCGCAGCGCCGGCAGGTCGAACACCCCGCCCTTCAGGTGCGGGTGGGCCGCGGCGATCCGGGAGGCGACGTTGCCGCGCGCACCGCCGACGTCCACGAAGGAGGTGTAGCCGCTCCAGTCGATCTGCCGCGCCAACTCGTCGGCGGTGAAGCCGTTGTGGGCGTCCATGTGCATCATGACCTGACGGGCGCGGTCGAGGTCCTCGTAGTGCTTGGGGTACGCCAGCGGGCCCTGCGCGGCGACGGCGGACTTCGCCTTGCCGTCGCGGAGCGCGTCGGTCAGCTGCGCCCAGGCGTGGAAGTGCAGCCGGGCGTGCTGCTGGGCGGTGCCGCCGAGGTAGGTCGGGGCTCCCGGGACGAGGAACTCGGTGGCCAGGGCGGCGACGCGGTAGCGGCCGTCCTCCCGCTCCAGCAGGTCGAGGCCGACCAGGGCGTCCAGGAAGTCCTTGAACAGCCGGTGGGCGACGCCCAGTTCGGTCCGGATCTCCTCGATGTCGGCGGACCGGTCCGCCAGCAGCTCGAAGAGGCCGAGTTCCACCGCGCTCTGCAGCGCCTTCGCCTGGAAGTAGGCGGTGTTGAGCGCGACGATCCGGCGCGCGCGGGCAGCGGGGCTGCCGGTTTCCGACGTCATGGTTCTTCCTCTCACGGGGTACGGATGGGGCGTTCTGCCTGGTCATGGGTCGGCCGTATGGGCCGGGCCGGCCGGGTGTGCCGGGGTCCGGCGCTCAGCCGGCGGCGCCGAACCAGGTGGTCGCGGCACTGCGGAGCTCCTCGTGCCGGGCCGGGTGGCCCGCCCAGGCGACGTAGCCGTCGGGGCGCAGCAGGAAGGCGGTGTCGGGCTCCGCGCCCGCGATCCGGGCGGTCAGGGTGGTCACCCGGTCCGCCCAGCCGGCCAGCGGCGAGTCGGCCGGGGGTGTGGCAGCCGGCGGCGAGTCGGCGGGGGCCGGTTCGGGCAGCAACAGCAGCCCGCGCCCCTCGACGAAGTGGTCGCTGATCCGCCCGGTGCCGGCGGCGGTCAGCAGGTCGGCGTCCGGCATCCGCAGGCCGACCGACGGGTGCTCGCCCGTCCCGTAGCGGACGTCGAAGCCGGACAGCATCCCCGCGATGTACCGGTTGGTGTCCGGCAGTGCCATCAGCTCGCGGAAGGTCTGCCGCAGCGCGTCGTAGCGCGGGTCCGGGTCGATCAGCACGGCCTGGGTACGGGTGTTGTGCACCACGCCGTCGGCGACCGGCCGCCGTTCGCTCTGGTAGCTGTCCAGCAGCTCCTCGCCGCCCTGGCCGCGCACCACGGCCGCCAGCTTCCAGCCGAGGTTCACCGCGTCCTGGATGCCGAGGTTGAGCCCCTGCCCGCCGGCCGGCAGGTGGATGTGCGCCGCGTCGCCGGCCAGCAGCACCCGGCCGCTGCGGTACGAATCGGCCAGCCTGGACACGTCGGTGAGCCGGGACAGCCAGGTGACGTCGTGCATCCCGTGGTCGCCCCCGGTGTGCTCGACCAGGGCCGCGCGCATCTCCTCCTCGGTGACCGGCGCGTTGCGGTCGGGGAACGGCTCGCCGAACCAGGCGACGGTGGCCCGGTAGACGCCCGGCTGGTGCTGGAACGCACCGAACCAGGACCTCCGCTCGGGATTGACCAGGCCCACCGGGCGCATCGGGCCCAGGCCCTCGCCGCGCGGCAGGTCGCCGCTGAACCGCATGTCCCCGATCAGCGCGTACATGTGCGGGTCCTGGCCGGTGAAGCCGATCCCCGCCTGCCGCCGTACGACGCTGCCGCCGCCGTCGCAGCCGACCAGGTAGCGCGCCCGCACGGTGCCGCCCCCGGTCTCGACCGTCACCCCGTCCGCGTCCTGGACGAACCCGGTGACCGGGTCGCCCCGGACGATCCGGACGCCGAGCTCCAGCGCCCGTTCGGCCAGCAGCTCCTCCGTCCGCAGCTGCGGCACCAGCAGCACGTACGGGTGCCGGGTGTCGAACTCCTCGAACCGCATCGGCACGCCCAGGCTGGCGAAGTTCCCGCCCTTGAGCAGACCGGCCCCGTCCAGGAACCGGTCGAGCAGCCCGCGCAGTTCGAGCAGTTCCACGGTGCGGCCCTGCATCCCCATGGCCTTCGAATGCTTCTCCGGCTCCTTTCTCCGTTCCACCACCAGCGTCCGGGCACCGCCCAACGCCAGCTCGCAGGCGAGCATCAGGCCGGTCGGCCCCGCTCCCGCCACCACCACATCGCAGTCCACCGCGACCTCCGCTGCCGGTCCTGTACGACGGGCCCACCGTGCCAGCGGCGCTTCGAGTGGGTGTCCAGCGCCGTTGGCCGCCGCGGCGGGCGCCCGGGCACCAAACCGGCTCGAAGCGCAGCGCCTAGCGTCGGCGGGAATCCCGATCCGACCGACGGAGGACCCGTCATGCCCGTCACCCCCTTCACCGCGAACGAGGCCGCCTACCTGGCCTCGCAGTCGCTCGCCCGCCTGGCCACCGTGGACGGCCGCGGGCAGCCGCACGTCGTCCCGCTCGGCTTCCACTACAACGCGGAGCTCGGCACCGTCGACGTGACCGGGCGCGGCATGGCCCGCAGCCTCAAGTACCGCCACGTACAGACCAATCCGAGGGTCTCGCTGGTCGTGGACGACGTGCTGGACCCGGCGACCTGGTCGGTCAGGGGCCTGGAGATCCGGGGCACCGCCGAGGCGCTCCCGGTCGGCGGCAAGGAGATCCTGCCGCACGTCGACGACGAGCTGATCCGGATCACCCCGGAGCGGATCGTCTCCTGGGGCATCGACTCCGACTGCCAGGCACCGCCGCTGGCCCGGAACGTCGCGAACGGGGTGCGGGCATGATCGAGCGGCTGCCGAAGTTCCCCTGGGACGTCCTGTTCCCCTACCGCAAGCGTGCCGCCGCCCACCCCGACGGGCTGGTGAACCTGGCCCTCGGCGACCCGGTGGACCCGACCCCGGCCGTGGTCCGCGCGGCGCTCGCCGCCGCGGCCGACGCCCCCGGCTACCCCTCCACCGAGGGCACGCCGCAGCTGCGCGAGGCCGTCGCGGCCTGGCTGCTGCGCCACGAGGGGGCGACCGTCCACCCGGCCGCGGTGATCCCGGCGGTGGGCACCAAGGAGCTGATCGCCTGGCTGCCCACGATGCTCGGCCTCGGCCCCGCCGATGTCGTCCTGGTGCCCGAACTCGCCTTCCCCACCTACGAGGTGAGTGCCCGACTGGCGGGCGCCCGGCTGATCCGGACGGCCTCGCCGCTGACCTACGAGGGCCCCGACCCCAAGGTGGTCTGGCTGAACTCGCCGTCCAATCCGGAGGGCCGCGTGCTCGGCACCGCCGAGCTGCGCGCGATCGTCGCCTGGGCCCGGGAGCGCGGCGCCCTCGTGGTGAACGACGAGTGCTACCTCGAACACGTCTGGGAGGGCGAGACCCGCTCGGTCCTGCACCCCGAGGTCAGCGGCGGCAGCCACGAGGGTGTGCTGGCCGTGCAGTCGCTCTCCAAGCGCTCGAACCTGGCCGGCTACCGGGCCGGGTTCGCCGCGGGGGACCCGGTGGTGATCGCCACACTGCTGGAGGTCCGCAAGCACGCCGGGCACATGGTGCCCGTCCCGGTGCAGGCCGCCATGGTGGCGGCGCTCGGCGACGACGACCACCTGGTGGGACAGCGCGAGGCCTACGCGCGCCGGCGGGCCCTGCTGCGCTCGGCGCTGCTGGAGAGCGGCTTCCGGATCGACCGATCGGCGGGCTCGCTGTTCCTCTGGGCGACCCGGGACGAGCCCTGCTGGGAGACCGTGGGCGCGCTGGCCGAGCTCGGCATCCTGGCGGCGCCTGGGGAGTTCTACGGCGAGGCGGGCGCGCGGCACGTGCGGGTGGCCGTCACCGAGACCGACGAGCGGATCGACCAGGCGGTGAAACGGCTCACCGGGGCGTTCTGAGCAGCGCCCGCCGCAGTCACCCGTTGCAGTAGCCCTTGCAGGACCCGTCGCGGTACCCAGCGCAGCGCCCCGCCGGACAGCCGGCGGGGCGCTGCGCTGCTCCCGGTCGGGGCGGGGCGCCGCTCCCCGGTGGGCGTGCGGCTGCCGCAGTACGGCGTGGGGGGGCCCCCCCCCCGGGGGGGGGGGGGCCGCGCCCCCCCCCCCGGCCCCGCGGGGCCCCCCCCCCCCCCCGCGGCCCCCCCCCCCCCCCCCCCCCCGCGCGTGTGAAAGGAGGG